>JANNTD010000310.1:0-22593 GCA_031403315.1 Planctomycetota bacterium | reverse complement strand
TGCCGCTGCTCTTCAACCTCCGCCGCGACCCGTACGAAAAAGCACAGCATAACTCGAACACTTACAACGACTGGTTCCTCGATCGGGTCTTCATCCTTGCACCGATGCAGCGGGTGGCCGGACAGTTCCTCATGACCATGAAGGAGTATCCGCCCAGCCAGACTCCTGGATCCTTCAACCTGGAAGGAATCCAGAAGAAGATCCAAGCCACCATGGGCGGTCGCTAACAACTGAATTCATTTTGGCCGCCGTCCGTGAGGGCGGCGGCCATCACCAATCCGTTACCATCGATGGACAGTCCATGAAACTCATCACCTCATTCTTCCTTGCGGCCGTCGGTGCGCTCTCGTGCGAATCTGCCATTCTCGCCCAAGAAGTTCCCGCACCACCCCAATCAAGCGGCACTCCACAGATCCTGCCCCGGCCCGATTCCCGATTCGATGGCAACGTCGGCCGAACGTATCTGGAGTCCGACACGCCGCAGTTCCCGCAACCAGTGAAGGCACCCGAAGGCGCTCCAAACGTCGTTTTGATCCTGATCGACGATGCCGGGTTCGGACAATTCAGCACGTTTGGCGGGGGCACCCCGTCGCCCACGATGGACAAGCTGGCCGCCGAGGGACTGCGCTACAATTGTTTCCATACCACAGCCCTGTGCAGTCCGACTCGCGCCGCGCTCATCACCGGCCGCAACCACCACTCCGTGTCCTCAGGCGTGATCGGTGAGATTGCGACCGGCTACGACGGCTACACCTCCGTGATTCCCCGCAGCGCCGGCACCGTCGCGGAAGCGCTCCGCCAGAACGGCTACATGACCGCGTGGATCGGCAAGAATCACAATACGCCCCCGTGGGAAAGCAGCGCGGCCGGACCGTTTGACCGCTGGCCGAACAGCATGGGTTTCGACTACTTCTACGGCTTCAACACCGGCGACATGGACCATTGGAATCCGCGCCTCCATGAGAACCGCAACCCTGTTTTCATCCCGAAGGACCCGGATTATCACCTGACCGCCGACCTCACCGATAAGGCCATCGCCTGGGTGCAGAAGGTGAAGAGCATCTCTCCCGATCAACCCTATTTCCTGTATGTCGCACCGGGCGCGACCCACGCCCCCCACCACGTGTCCCAGGAATGGATCAACAAGTTCAAGGGGCAGTTCGACATGGGTTGGGATGTGTATCGCGAGCAGACGCTGGCGCGGCAGAAAAAGCTTGGCGTCGTCCCGCCGAATACCAAGTTGACCCCGCGCTCCGAGGGGCTGCCGGCCTGGGATTCGCTCAATGCGGACCAAAAGCGGCTTTATGCCCGCATGATGGAGGTGTTTGCCGCCTTCGGAGCCCAGACGGATTACGAGATGGGGCGGATCGTCGACGCGGTGAAGAAACTGCCGGGTGGAGACAACACCGTGTTCATCTACATCGCCGGCGACAACGGCGCGAGCGCCGAGGGTGGACTCGAAGGATCGATCAACGAAAACCTCTTCTTCAACGGCTTCCCCGAGAAGTGGCAAGATAATCTCAAGGCGATTGATGAACTCGGCGGGCCGAAGCATTTCAACCACTTCACGGCCTCCTGGGCCCATGCGATGAACACCCCGTTCCAGTGGACCAAGCAGGTTGCCAGCCACTTCGGCGGCACGCGCAATCCGATGATCGTCTCGTGGCCCGGGCGCATCAAGGATCAGGGCGGAGTGCGCGACCAGTTCCTCCATGTCATCGACATCGCCCCCACCATTTACGAATTGACCGGCGTGACGCCTCCGACCGCGTTGAATGGAGTGCCGCAAAAGCCGATCGAGGGCATCAGCTTTGCCTATACGTTCGGCGACGCCAAAGCCAAGGGCCGGCGGACCACGCAGTATTTCGAAATGGGGGTGAACCGCGGCATTTACCACGATGGCTGGATGGCGTCCGCCCTGTCCTTTCCGCCCTGGCAGTCGGTGCGCGGCGCGTTCGACCCGGACAAGCAGAAGTGGGAGCTTTACCACACTGATGAGGATTTCAGCCAAGCCATCGACCTCGCGGCGGCCAACCCCGAGAAACTGCGTCAGTTGCAGGATCTCTGGTGGGTGCAAGCTTCGCGCTACAATGTTCTCCCGCTCGACTGGCGTGCCACCGAGCGCTTCGACTCCGAGTTGATGGGCCGCCCCAGTCTCATCGCCGGCCGAAAAAAGCTGACTTATTACCCGGGCGTGGTGGGTCTGCCCCTGAGCAGCTCGCCTCCGCTGCTCAATAAATCCTGGACCATCACCGCCGATGTCGAGTTGGCCGACGGCGGCGGGAACGGCATGATCGTCACCGAGGGCGGCCTGGAAGGCGGCCTCGGTCTCTACTTGCGCGATGGTCGTCCGACTTTCGTTTACAACTTCCTCAGCCTTGAACGGCCGACGTTGGTAGGGAAGGATCCCTTGCCTATGGGAAAGTCGCAGATCGTAGTGAAATTTGACTACGACGGCGGCGGCGTCGGCAAAGGCGCGCAGGTCACGCTGCTGGTCAACGGCACCACGGTCGCCGACGGTCGGCTCGAAAGGACCGTCC
This sequence comes from Planctomycetota bacterium, assembly GCA_031403315.1. Taxonomy (GTDB): domain Bacteria; phylum Planctomycetota; class Planctomycetia; order Pirellulales; family Lacipirellulaceae; genus DASYDU01. Next base: position 20,053 of record JANNTD010000310.1, on the reverse strand, counting down.
CGGCCCAGTTCTCCCTCGGCGAGGGCTTCGATCTCGGCATGGACCATGGCTCGGCGGTGGATTTCACTTACAAGCTCCCGTTCAAGTTCACCGACACCATTCACGAAGTGCGCATCGAGCTGGAATAGAATCACTCATCCCATGAAAAAACATCCTGCTATTTATCTTCTTTGTTCTGGTCTCGTCTGATGCACGCCTCCTAGCTTTTGCGTCAACGAGGCGAGGCAGCGTTTTTTCAAGTAGCAGGGCTCACTGATTCCAGCCCCCTGAAGTTCACCTTCAGGCGTGACTACGCGGAAAATGTACCTTCGAGCGACCCGCCTCAAAAAAACCGGCCTCCGCATTTGCGTCCTAACGCACGCAAACGGGTCCACTCGACTCAGAACACCTGGACCAAACCGGTTTCGTAAATCGGCTCGCACCCATCGGCGACTACCGGAGACCGAATCCTTCCGGGGCATTTTCAGCCCTCAATCCCATTTTGCCAACCCGCCGACATTATGTTACATAAAGGACGTTATGTGCCCTAAACTAAACTGCGAAAAGCAGGCATCTAAATCGGCACATCTTGGCTTGCCGACTCGTCTTGGGCTCGATGCCGAGAATTCTTTGCTTGCCGTCCATCCGCACTCGGCTGACGGACAGGATTGTCCATCCTACGGTGCAAGGGCCAGGCGAAGGCACCCTCACCCGCTCGCAACTGCGTTGCTCCCTCACCCGCTCGATAACTCGCGGCCTCTCCCAGAGGGCGAGGCGGCGCGCACATTCGGCTGAAATGCTCTCCGCTTCGTCGCGGCTTCCGGCGGCGCGGTGGATGGAGAGTTCGACCAGGCTAAAGGCGGAAGGGGGAGTGGGGAAGGGGGAAGGCAATCGCAGACAAGGAGATGGGGGCAAGAAGAAAAGAAGACGAAGGCAAAAGGGCGCGATGGTTTGCGGGGGTTCGTGGATGCTCGTAGCATGAGGGCGCAGGTTTTCGTGTTACGAACAATTAAGCTCGAGCTTCGATCAGGGATTTCATCATGGGCAGACTCGCTGGGAAGGTGGCGGTGGTGACGGGGGCTTCGAAGGGGATCGGGGCTGGGATCGCGCGGGCGATGGGGCGGGAAGGTGCGGCGGTCGTGGTGAACTACTCGTCGAGCAAGGCGGGGGCGGAGCGGGTCGTCGGCGAGATTGTGGCCGCGGGCGGGAGGGCGATCGCCGTGGGGGCGGACGTGTCGCATGCGGCGGAGGTCGCTCGGCTGTTTGCCGAGACAGAGCGGGCCTTCGGCGCGCCGAACGTGCTGGTGAACAACGCGGGCGTGTTTTCGTTCGGTCCGTTGGCGAAGGCGACTGAGGAGTCGTTTCATTGGCACTACAACGTGAACGTGCTCGGGCCGGTGCTGACGATGCAAGCGGCGCTCGAGCATTTTCCGGCGGAGGGCGGGAGCATCGTGAACATCAGCTCGATCGTCGGCTCGCATTCCCGGCCGGGGGCGGCGATTTATGGGTCGACCAAGGCGGCGCTCGACAGTTTGACTCGGGCGGCGGCGTTGGAAACCGGTGTGCGGAACATCCGGGTGAACGCGATCGCGCCTGGCCACACGCGGTCGGAAGGGTCGGACTCGCTGTTTGCCGACGAGAGGGATTCGCAGGCGGCAGAGTCGCCGCTAAAACGGATGGGGATGCCGGAGGACATCGCGCGGGTGGCGGTGTTCCTGGCGTCGGACGAATCGGCTTGGATCACGGGCGAGGTGATCCGGGTCGGCGGCGGGGTGATTTAGTGGGACGTTCGAGCGAAAGACAAAACATGAAGCGACCGCTCTCGATCACGATCATCGGTGGGTTCTTTATCGGCCTGGGCACGTTCGTGGTTCTGGCGAATGTGTTCTGGCTCGCGCATGGGCAGGGATTGGTGCATGGGCATACGGAGAGCACGGCTGGGTCGAGTTCCTCTGAATACGGTGACGAGATCTGGGTTTTTGCGACTCAGCTCGCAGCGATCGTGGCGGGAGTATTCCTGCTACGCGGCCGCAATTGGGCGCGTTGGCTGCTGGTGGCGTGGCTGGGATTTCACGTGGTGCTGAGTGTGTTCCACGAGTGGCACGAGTTGGTCGTGCATGGGGTGCTCACCGCGGTGCTCGTTTATTTTCTGTTTCGGGCGCCGGCGTCGGAATTCTTTCGCGGTGGGGCGGAGAGCCAGACAGGGAGACAAGGGGAGGGGGAGACAAGGAGCAATTAACGGGCGAATTCTTGGAAGAGTTCTAATTCGGCGCGGCTGCCGATCACGAGCGGGGTGCGCTGGTGGATCGTCTTGGGCTCGATGGCGAGGATTCTCTGGTGGCCGTCGAGCGCGATGCCGCCGGCTTGTTCGGCGATGAAGGCGACGGGGTTGGCTTCGTAGAGGAGCCGCAGTTTCCCGTTGGGGTGCGACTTGGTGGGTGGATAGAGGAACACGCCGCCGCGGAGGAGGGTGCGGTGGAAGTCGGCGACCAGCGAGCCGATGTAGCGGAGGGCGTACTTGCGGCCGGTCGCGCCGCTGCGCAGGTGCATGATGTAGTTTTGGTATTCTGCGGGGAAGGTGTCCCAGTAGGCGTCGTTCGACGAGTAGATGCTGCCCTCGGTGGGCATGCGGATGTTCTCGTGGCTGAGCACGTATTCGCCGACCGTCGGGTCGAGCGTGAAGCCGTGGACGCCGTGGCCGGTGGTGTAGACCATGATCGTCGAGGAGCCATAGACGACGTAGCCGGCGGCGAGCTGTTGGGCTCCGCGTTGGAGGCAGGCGCTGTTGGCGTCGGTATAACGGTCGCTCTCGGGCAGGGCGAGGATGGAGAAGATCGTGCCGACGCTGACGTTAACGTCGATGTTCGAGGAGCCGTCGAGCGGGTCGAAGAGCACGATGTATTTGCCGGGGCCGGAGCGGCCGTCGAAGGTGATCACTTCGTCGCACTCTTCGGAAGCAATGATGGCGACGTTTTCGCGGACGCCGAGGCAGTGGATGAGCGCGTTGTCGGCGTAGACGTCGAGCTTTTGCTGCTGTTCGCCCTGGATGTTGATGCCGCCGGCGGAGCCGATCATGTCGAGCAGGCCGGCGCGGGCGACGCGGGCCTGGGTCATCTTTGTGGCGAGGGTAATGGCGGAGAGGAGCCAGGAAAAAGCGCCCGAGGCGTGGGGCGAGTGGCGATGCTGTTCCTGCAGGATGTGGTGCTGGATGGTGACGATCTGGTAGTCGTTGGGCGGCATGCCGCTTTTTCTATTCATCGCGGCGTCCTCGGCGGAGGAAAAATGAGGGCGGCGTCACGGGTGAAGACGAAATTCGTCGTGGCCGACGACGCCAACTAGGCGGCGTCCTCGTGCTTGAGGCGTTTGATCGCGTTGAGGAACTGCGTCATCGATTGGAAGCGGTTGTCGGCCTCGGGCTCGACGCACTTCATGATCGCCGCTTCGAGCGATTTGTTGATCTTCGGGTAGTATTTGCTCAAGGGGGGCACCACGGATTGGCCGTGGCCCATCGCGGCCCGGCCGTCGGTGCCGCGCTGCCACGGCAGCTCGAAGGCGAACAGTTCGTAGACCGACGCACCAAACGAATAGATGTCGAGCCGCTGGTCGGTCGGTCTGCGGCGAACGACCTCGGGAGCCATGTAGTTCGGCGTGCCGGTGCGATTGCCGGGGAGCATGAATTCCTTCTCGGCGGGCACGGTGAGGCCGAAGTCGATCAGCTTGAGCGAGGTGGCGTCTGGCGCGCAGACGAAGTTTCGCGGGCAGATGTCGCGGTGGATGAAGCCGGCGGCGTGGACCGCTTCGAGCGCCTCGGCCGCGTGGCGGGCGAGGGTCAGCCGATTGCCGTCGAGCAGTTTGCTGCGGGCGATGATCAGGGAGTTGAGGCCCGGGCCGTCGAGAAATTCCATCACCAGGAACTGTTCGTCGTTGGTAGTGATGCCGTGGGAATGTGTGTTCACGATCCGCGGGTGATTGAGCGTGATGGCGATCTCGCCTTCGGTCGGCTTGTCGAGCCCTTTGAAGCGGGCCTCGAGGGCTTCGGTCTTTTTCTTGTCGAGGACCTTGAGGCCGACGATCTGCTCGGTCTCGCGATCGCGGGCCATGTGGAAGTTGGACATCGTGCCCGAGACCGCCTCGCGGAGGACCTGGTAGCGGGCACCAACGTCGACCTTCCCGCCATCGAGGATCGACTTGAAGAACTGGCTGATACCCACTGAGCGTTCCACGGGGGAGAGGGAGAGTGAGCGGGAAAAAATGCCGGCTATTTCAATATACTGACGCGTCACGGGGGTGGGCAACTGAAGCGGCAATATAGCCGGGAAAAACGGGCCGGGGGACCGGCCGGCTCGCTGCTCGCTACTTGCCGCAGTAGTCGATCACCCGGGCGATTTCGCTCTTGAGGTCGGCCCGGCGGACGATGCGGTCGATGTAGCCGTGCTCCAAGAGAAACTCGCTCGTTTGGAAGCCCTTCGGTAGTTCGATCCGGATCGTGGCTTTGATCGTCCGCGGACCGGCGAAGCCGATGAGCGCCTTGGGCTCGGCGAACACGAGGTCGCCCAAGGACGCGAAGCTGGCGGCGACGCCGCCCATCGTGGGGTTGGTGAGCACCGAGATGAACAGCCCGCCCGCTTCGTCGTAGCGCGCGAGCGCTGCCGAGACCTTCGCCATTTGCATCAGCGAGAGGATGCCTTCGTGCATGCGAGCGCCGCCGCCGGAGCCGCTCACGATGATCAGCGGCAGGTCGTCGCGTGTGGCGCGCTCGATGAGCCGCGTGAGCCGCTCGCCCACGACCGAACCCATGCTGCCCATGATGAAGGCGGAATCGGTGACGCCGAACGCCACGCGGCGGGCGCGGATCATGCCGGTGCCGGTCAGCGCGGCGTCGCGGAGGCCGGTGCGCTTTTGCTCCGCCAAGAGCCGCTCGGCGTAGGCCTTCTTGTCGTGGAACTCGAGCGGGTCGGTCGGCATCAGCCCGGCGTCCCACTCCTCGAAGGTGCCTTCGTCGAGCACCCACTTCACGCGATCGATCGCGCTGAGGTACATGTGATACCCGCACTGCGGGCAGACGCTCATCAACTTGTCGGCTTCTTGGCGGTAGATCGTCTCGCCGCAGTCTTCGCAGCGGAGCCACAATCCGCCGGGCACGCCTCGCTTTTCGCGCATCGTCTTGGCTTTCGCAGCAGTCGCGTCGGATTCGGTCGTGGCCATGGCAGAAGATGACATAGACGAGTTTGGAGTCACCCGCAGGCAACTCCACTATCTTAACAATTCGCCCAGGACGCCACCACGTCATGATGCCCGGGGCCGAATCAGGAATCCGCTATTTGCTACCAACCGCTTCGGGGGCGAATTCGATGATTTCCCACGCCGCGGCCCCGTTGCGGCACTTCCACAGGTCGCCCAGTTCGTCGTGCCGCAGCACGTGCCGCAGGACGCTGGCGGCGGGCTCCGGCAGCACGACCGCCACGAGTCCCTCGGCCTTGTACTTCTTCGTCAACTTGATCACCGCGGCCTGCAGTCGATCTTCGGTGTCGATCACAGTTTCCCCTTGAGGCGGACAGACCGTCTCGGGTTGGTCCTGCCATTGTCGGTAGACCTTCGGTTGTTTGGTCTTCACATCCGTCACCAGCATTCCCTGCCACAAGCCGTGGTCGAGGTTCTGCAGCGTGTCGAGCGATTTGACTTTCACATCGAGGGCTTCGCCCAGGGCTTCGGCCGTTTGTTCGGCCGCCTGGGAAGGGCTGGTGTAGATCACTGTGATCTGCTGCGTGCGCAGCTCTTCAATCATCGCCTCGACTTGCCGCCGGCCGTCTTCGCAAAGCGGAATGTCGAGCGTGCCCTGGATGCGACCCTGCTGGTCGTACTCCGTCACCCCGGGGCGAATCAACAAGATTTTGAACATACAACCAATCTCAAAGCCGTCGCCTGATTAGTACAAACACATCGTTGTGCAACTGTCTTAAGCCTTGGCAGCGGCGCGAAGTTCGCGAACCGCGGTAGCATAATCGTTGTGGCCGAAAATCGCGGAGCCGGTCACAAACAGGTCCGCACCCGCCCGTGCACATTTCCCGATCGTGTCGACATGCACGCCGCCGTCGACTTCGAGCAGCGCCCGCACGTCGGACCGCAACTTGAGTGTCCGCAGTTTTTCGAGCGCCACGTCATCAAACTTCTGCCCGCCAAAGCCGGGCATCACGCTCATCACCAGAATCACATCGCAATACGGCAGGCTGGCTTCGATCGCGGAGAGCGGCGTCGGCGGATTAATCGCCAGGCCCGCGCTCGCGCCGAGCGAACGAATTTTATCGAGCACCGGCCGCGGGTCGGCGACCGCCTCGACGTGGATCGTCATGCTGTCGGCGCCTGCCTTGCGGAACGCCGCGATGTACAGCTCGGGATTGTCCATCATCAGATGCACGTCGAGTGGCAAATCGGTGGCCCGCCGCACGGCTTCGACGATCGGCATCCCGTAGCTGAAGTTCGGCACAAAGTGGCCATCCATCACGTCGAGGTGCATCGCGGCAACACCGGCCGCCTCAACCGCTGCGACCTCGCGCTGTAGCTCACCGAAGTCGCAGAAGAGCAGCGAGGCCATGATGGCTGGCGCTTCCTTCCGCAATTGGCTGGCGAGCTCCGCGCGATCGAGTCGGCTATCCATGGACGGGGCGAGGTGAGTGAGCATCCTACAAAGCGGGGATGGCCGAGACCGGTCGGGTTAAAAATTCGGCGGGCGAATGCCTGCGCGCCAAAATCAGCATGGCGGCAAATCGGCGAGAATACAAGGAAGCAGTATCCCCTGACGGAGTCGTACGGCAGGCGGAATTCAGCGTAAGTGGTTGCGAAATAGAATGTTGCGAAGATTTTGGCACTTGCGGCAGCGTCAGAGCTTTTCCAACTCCTCGTTCCGGGGCAAGGCCGCGACGTTCTCCAACCCGAACAGGCGGAGGAATCGCTCGGTCGTCGAATATTGAGTCGGTTCGCCGCGATCGGCCGGACGGTCGACCCGCACTAGCTTTCGTCGCACGAGCGATTGGAGAGCCGGCCCGCTTTGCGTGCCGCGGAGCTCGTTGATCGCTTCGACGGTTGTCGGCTGATTGTAGGCCACGACCGACAGCACTTCGACCGCGGCCGGCGTGAGCTTCGCCTCGCGCGTTCGGCCGTGGAGCTTGTCGCGCATGCGGTGCAATTCGCTCCGCAACTGCAGGCGGTAGCCGGGTGTGGAACCGACGATTTCGTAAGGGGCCGCGTCGCGTTGGTAGGCGGCATTCAGCTCGGCGACGGCCGCCTCGATCTCCGCGGGGCTGACGCCGCGCATCGCCGCCGCCATTTCGCGCGCGGAAAATGGTGCATCCTCCGGTCGACCGACGAACAGCATCGCCTCGACCACCGTCCGCGGATTGATCTCACACGGATCAGAGCAGGGAGCAGGGGGTAGGGAGCAGGGAGTCGGATTGTCTCCCTGCTCCCTGCTCCCTGCCCCTTGCTTTTCCGCGCCGAGCATCTGCGCAAATGCCGCCCGCAAGCGGCTCAGCGACAGTGGCGATTGCTCCGCGGCAGGCGCGGTCGTTCGAGCGGCCGGGGGCGCGGTAACCTCATGCTTCGATTGCGGCGTTGGTCGGCGTTCGCGGGCCATGGCGCGGAGAATACTGGCGCTCGACGCGCGGCAGCAAGGCCGGCGCTGTGCTAGCGAGCCGGAGGAAAGTTGTGGCTGGGGCGGGCGGGTGTTATTCTGCGCGTGGAAGAGTGATAGCATCGGCTAATGTCGCAAGTGAGGCAGCGAGCCGTGCCGTCCGCGGCCCCGGGCATTGGGTTCGAGAGCAATTGAGCTAAACCGCAAGCGATGCGGGTGCGTTGATGGTGATGCAAAATACAACTTTGGTGGCTGGCCGGCAGGCGGCGATCGAGTGGCTCCGGGCTCGTATCAACTACGAGCGGGCGCTCGTCGCGCCTTACAATGAGCGGCAACTCGACCTCGACCGCATGCGGACGCTCCTTGCGCGGCTCGGGCAGCCGGATGCGGGAATGAAAATCGTCCACGTGGCGGGGACCAAAGGCAAAGGCTCCACGTCGGCGATGATCGCCGCGATGCTCTCGGCGGCCGGCTATCGCACCGGAGTGTTCAGCTCGCCCCACCTGGAACGAGTCGAAGAGCGGTTTGCCGTCGACGGCGAGCCGTGTTCGTCCGAGGAATTGGTCGCGCTCGTCGATCGGCTGCGGCCGGTCGTCGCGGCGATGGATGCAGAGGCCGCAGCGGCAGGCGATCCGCAGGGCGGGCCGACGTATTTCGAAGCCACGACCGCCATCGCGCTCTTGTACTTTGTCGAGCGCGAGGTCGACGCGGCCGTTCTGGAAGTTGGCCTCGGCGGCAGGCTCGATTCGACGAACGTCTGCCTGCCCGCGGTGTCCGTCATCACGAGCATTGGCCTCGACCACACGCAGCAACTGGGCAATACGCTCGCCGCGATCGCCGGTGAAAAGGCGGGGATCGTCAAGCCAGGTGTGCCGGTGGTGTGCGGCGTCACGGAACAGGAACCGCAGGAAGTCATTGCCCGCACCGCAGGCGAGCGCGGCTGCCGGCTGATCCAAGCGGACCGCGATTTTCGTTACCGGTACCACAATGGTCGCGTCGATTTCGAGTGTGCTTTCGCCGGTCAGGAGCACCGTCTCGAAGCTGTACCGCTGGCGCTACGTGGACCGCATCAGGCGGCGAACGCGGCGGTGGCGCTGGCGACGATCGCGGAACTACGGCAACAGGGTTGGAACGTGTCGATCGATGCGATGCGACGCGGACTCGCGCGGGCCACGCTGCCCGGGCGAGTGGAGTTTCTGCCCGGCCAGCCAAACGTCGTGCTCGATACGGCACACAATCTGGCCTCGGCCAAGGCGCTCGTGAACGCGCTCGCCGAGATGGCGTCGGTTGGACGGCGGACGCTGATATTATCGGTGAGCTGCGACAAAGACGTGCGGGCGATCGTGCGCGAGCTGGCGCCCCATTTCGACCGCGTGGTTGTCACACAGTATCAGGAAAATCCCCGCGCGATACCGGCCGGCGAATTGGCTGAGTTGGTACGCACGGAAATCGGGGGGCAGATTTCGGTTTGTGCTACACCGCGCGAGGCTTGGGAAACGGTTTGTCGCAGCGCGGAACTGGGGGAATTGGTGTGCGTCGCCGGCTCGTTTTATCTCGCGGCGGAGTTGCGGGCGTTAGTTGTCGCACATGCGTCGAGAAAGCTCGACCGCTAAATGGCAGCCCGACAATCGAAACGGCGCTTAGTTGTCTCCATACCCTGGGATGTTTTCTTCGCCGAGCGGTTCGTCTTCGAGCGGCATGTCGAACCAGGGGAGTTCCAAATCGCCGACCAAGTCCTCCGGCTCGAATCTGGCCGTCTTGGTGAGCCGTCCGGCGCGTTCGTGGAGCTGTTCCGTCCGGCGTTCGTGACGCACTTCGTCTTGCAGCCGTTGGATCAACTGCGCGACGTACGGATCGGCGCCCGGCACCATTTCGTGAGCCAGTGCGCCGCGCTCCGCGAAGAAGTCTGCCTCGACCGGCACAGCAATAACCACACAGTGAATTCGTTTGCGACTGATGGCGACCATCGTTGTCTCCCCCGTGAAACGTGAGTGATGAGAATCGAAGTTGTGACTGCGGCCGCGGTACCGTTCCGCTTCCACAACCCTCTGCCGCAACCTACGCCTCGCGGGCGGCTGACAAGCAGAGTTGGAAAAGTTTCGTGACGAGTTCGGCCCGCGTTGGGCCGTAAGTGTGCTCGGTCCCGTTCTTACGCCGCGACGACTGCCGCGGTGATGCCAGTCAATAGAGCATACCGCATGCCAAAGTAGCACGCGGTCGTCGAATCCGACGGTGCCCGAGTCGATCCGCTTGATTTTCCAGCACTTGCGCTCGCTATCAATCGTTCGCAGCAGAGGCAGCGACAGGAGCGACAGCTTTCAAGATTACTCGCGACCAGTAAATTGCTACAAGCATGTAGCGGGACCGAGCAGTTTAGGCAGACTTTTCCGCGTCGAGAACGCTCTCGAGATACTCGACGGCAGCATCGAGCGGACGATCGACAAAGTCTGCGTCAGCCGCAGTGTCGATTGCTTGCTCCGCTGCTTCGTCACCTTTCACCGTGTCGTCTTTCACCGCGCTGTCTTTCGCTGCATCGTCGGCCGGCAGCAGTTCTCTCGGCGGCGGATCGCCCCACAGATCGCGAGCGCTGCGGTGTTTTATATAGGCCTCGTACTCTTGGTCGGTAAGCGGCACCTCGTGGCCCGGATTTGGCGACACGCCCCAGTCGTCCGAGTCCTTGGCGTCGGCCGAACGGTGGATGTTCTTGCCGTTGGGGCGGCGGTAGTGCGCGGACGTCAGCTTGAGCAGGCTTCGACCCGACTCGATCGGAATCAGTTTCTGCACGGTGCCTTTGCCGTAGCTGCGCTCGCCGAGAACCACGGCTCGACCGTTGTCTTGCAAGCAGGCGGCGAGAATCTCGCTGGCGCTGGCACTTCCCGCATTCACCAGCACCGCCAGCGGCAGCTTGGCAAACTTGCCATCGCCGCTGCTCAAATAGCGATCTTCGAGCAAATCGTCGCGACCGCGGATTTCGACAATCTTCCTGTCGGCCGGCAAAAACACGTCGCAGATCGCCACGGCCGCGTCGAGCGATCCGCCCGCATCGTCGCGCAAATCGAGGACCACCGCTTCGACGCCTTCGTTGATGAGCCGTGTCAGCACGCGGTCGAGCTCTTCCGCCGTCTTGTTGCCGAACGTGGTGACGCGGACCTGGGCCACTCGAGGATCGGCCTCGATCCGAAACTCCCAACCGCCCTCCGAGGTTCGCCGGTCACCCAGGATCGAGTCGACCGTAATCACCTCGCGCACCAGTTCTTTCACCTCTGGGTGGGCGGCGTCGGCGTGGCGGATGAGAAGCCGCAGCGATTCCCCTGGCTGGCCGCGCATGAGGTGCAAGACATCCGTCATGGTCATGCCGGTCGTCGACTTGCCATCGATCTCGAGGACACGGTCGTTGGCGCGGACGTCGGCCCGGGCGGCCGGCGTGCCGGGATCGGGCGCACCCACCAAGACGAGTTCCGGCGGATCGCCCAAAATGCGAACCCGCACACCGATCCCGCCAAACTGCTGCCGCATCTCAGCCTGGAACGGATCGGCATCCACCCGGGGAATGAACTGGGAATGCTGGTCGCCGCGCTTGTTGAGCACGCCGACCATTGCCTCGAGCGCGTCGTTGAACAGCTCCTCGCTCGGCACCCGTTCGAGCGCACCGGCTTCGATTTCGCCCAGGCTGCGGGCAACGTAGCGGGCGTAGGGATTCTGCTCGCCGCGAACGTAACAGGTATAGGAGGCGGCCAGGGCGACGAGCAGAATCAAGAAGTTGCGTTGCGGCATGGGCGGGCAAACCGGCGAGGAAAGGGCTCAGCCTGTCAACCTATCGCCGGCCGCTCGGCTCGTCTACAGCCGCAAATCGCCCTGTCATCCTGCCCGGAACGACGGGCTCGCCCTGGCCCAATTCTGCTTACCAGTAGGCCTCGAAGCCGAACAGGCCGCCCATGTACCACGGATTGCCGCCGGTTTCGATCCAGGTCGATTCGTTCAGGAAGTTGATCTGCCGGGGCGCGAGTGCGAGCGAATCGATGACCATGAATTCGAGGCCCGCCCGAAGCGAACAGTTCGGCGTGAGGTGGTAGCGGCCCAGGACTTCCGCCTCACCGATCCAGGAGATTTCCGACTGCGCGGCGCGGCGATCGAAGTCGTCGTCGTCGCTGGCCGTGAGAATCATTTGTTGGTGGGAGTCGGCGTCGTTCCAGTACAGGCCAGCCTTGGCGGAGATGCCGGCGGTCCAGCGGCCAGATTCGTATTCGAGACCTTGTCCCATTTGGAACCCGAACAGGTCGTTGGTGGTGTTGATCAGGTACTTGCCGTCGGCGCCGTTGACGACGATGTCCTCGGCCGTCCAATTGAGCGATTCGTTCACTTGGACATAGCGGAAGCCGGCGAGATGGTTGCGATTGAAGCCGTTAGCCGCCTCGCGTCGCCAATTGCCGTTGGGATCCATCACCATCTGGTCGCGGCCCAGCCGCTTCTTCAGTCGGTAGTTCAACTCGAAGCTGTTCAACCGGCTGTTGTAGATGATGCGTTGGGCCGACGACTGGTCGAACAGCGCGTTGCCACCGTCAAGATTGAATGTCACAAATAGGCCGTTGGGACTGTCGGACGTCATCACACCGTCGCTGACCCAATCGCCGGCCGCCCAAGCGGTGAACTCGGCCGTGTGATCGCGATTGTGGTCGTCGCGAAACAGGAATCGCCCCAAGGTCGTCCGCACGCCCGCGTCTCCGCCCGGATGCGCCGAGGGAATATACAACACGCGATTCGTATTCAGCAGGAGACCGACGGCAGGAAGTTGATTCGGAATGATGACATTTTGATCTTCTGCCCCCACGAACGTGTCGCCACGCGCCCAAATGCGGTGGAGAATCATGGCATCGGCCTCGGCATACCAGACGCCGCGGTTGAGCCAGGTACCCGAGCTCTCGATGGGGGCGGGCTGATCGTCCCACGAATAGTAGTCGCCATGTTCGCCGCCGTAGCCGCCGTAACCGCCGTCGAACTGTCCATCCGGATATTCGCCGCCTTCCATGTATGGCTCACCCATCGGTGAGCCCGAGCCCCGCTCTCCCGAAATCGTCGCGTCCTGGGCAATCTGCGGCGGAGCGACGAGCCGGCTGGGCGAGTCGCTGTCCATGCCTTGCGGCTGCAGAGATTCCGCATCCGGCAGGGGCACACCATCGAACTCCGAGGGCATTGATGAATCGAAGGGCAGCTCCAATCCGTCTGGATCGGGCAGCGGCAAATCCTCCGCCACGACGCTGCCCGAGAGCAGCGTCGTCAGCATGATGAGCCCGATCCATCGGGTCGCACAATTCACCACGAGTGCAGTCTCCTCGGCGTTCTCGACCGTGCCGGCCGCCTGTCATTCAGGTCTTGAAGGCGATCCGTGACTTGAAATACTTGTGGTGCGGAGGTTAGCCTGATGGCGCAATTCCGCGGCAGGCAGACCACGGTGGTCCACCTGAGACTCGTTAATCGTCTTTCCGTAGTCGGCAATGTAGAAATAACCGGCAAATCCCACGAAATTGGCAAACTCGCTGCAATTGGCAAACTCGACTCACACTCTCCAATCTCGCGCGATTCGCGCCGCAGGCGTTATTTTGAAGACTGTGTCGCTAGATGTGGGGTCGATTGCTCGCAGTTGTAGCATGAAAAGGAACTTGCAATGACGTCACCGCTGGCATCGCTCATCGCTTCCGGAACCAAGCTGTGGCTCGACTCGGTGGATCCCGACCTCGTGCGGACCAATCGAGCGCTCGGGGCTACGGGCGCGACGTCGAACCCGATCATCATCTCGGACCTGATCAAGACCGGCCGATTTGACTCGGCCATCAAGGAATTGGTGGCGGGTCAGGGGCTCGGTGCGGAGACTGCCGCGTGGCAACTCACGGACGAGGTGGTCCAGGCCGCCCAGCAGGTATTCCTGCCCGTGTGGGAGGAAACCAAAGGCAACGACGGCTATGTCAGTTTCGAACTCGATCCGCTCCTGGAAGATGCATCGTGCAAGCTCTCGGTCAGCGAGAAGGCGGCTCGGTACGTCGAGCTTGGCAAGAAATGGGCAGCCGGGCATCGCAATCGCATGATCAAAGTGCCCGCGACGCCGGGCGGATTGGCAGCACTGGAGCAACTTTGTGCCGCAGGTGTGACGCTCAACGTGACGCTGATCTTCTCGATGCGGCAGTACAAGGCGGCGCGGGATGCAATTTTCCGCGGTGCTCAGCAGCGCGCGTCGCTCGATCACTTCAAGAGCGTGTACAGCATCTTTGTCTCGCGCGTCGACGTCTACACGGAGAAATTCGTGCCGGAGTTGTCGCCTGCCGCCCAGGGCCAGGTCGGCATCGTGGGTGCGAAGCGGATCTGGCAAGAGAACCACAAGTTTTGGGCCGACAAAGGCATGCCGCTCGCGCAAGAGATGATCTTCGCCAGCACCGGCACCAAGAAGCCCGGCGACCCGCCTTGGAAGTACGTCGAAGCACTCGCCGGTAGCGACATCCAAACCAATCCGCCAGCCACCAACGAAGCAATCGAAAAGAGCGGCCGGACATTTCGTCGCATGGTCGGCCAATTGCCGCCGACCGAAGTGCTCGCCGAGATCGACGCCCAGGTCGACCAGGAAAAACTCGAGGTCGAACTGATGCGCGAGGGCGTCGCCAAGTTTGCCGACCCGTTCAAAGCGCTGCTCAAGCTGCTCTCGGAGAAGCAGCAGGCTTTCTCAGCCGCTTAACGAAAATTTCGCAGCAATTCTGCGAAAAAAACGCCCGCTCGGGCGATTCCCGGGTGGGTCGCCCCGCCGCCGGGGCTGTGATACTATGCTGTGTTGGCGTGGCCGGGGCGATTCTCGCGCTGGCGGCTCCGATTCGAATTGCCCCTGTCTTGAAGATATAGACCTGTCTCGAACTCTCGATTCCCTGGTGTCACACGATGGCGGTTGATCCCTATGCTCCGTGCCCCTGCGGCAGCGGCAAGAAGGTGAAATTCTGTTGCTCCGATCTTGTCGGTGATATCGAGAAAATTCACCGCATGATCGAGGGGGACCAGCCGCGCGCGGCACTGCGGCATGCCGAACAAACGCTCGCCAAACATCCGCGTCGGGCGTCGGTGCTCGATCTCAAGGCAACACTCGAGCTCGCACTCGGCGAAACCGACGCAGCCCTCGCGACGATCGACGAATTTCTCAAGGCCGATCCGCAAAACCCATCGGCGCACGCTTGCCGGGCGATGCTGTTGGCATCGACCGAAGGGGGCCGCGCAGCGGTTACTCCGTTACAAAGGGCTCTGGCGCTCATCGAGCGCGAGATGCCGCAGCGGGTATTCGAGGCGATCGGCGTGGTGGGGCGGGCGCTACTCAGCGAAGGGCAAATCGTCGCGGCTCAGGCGCATTTGTGGTTGCACGTCGGCCTCGCGCCGAAAGACGATCCGCGGGCGCTCGAGTTGCTCGTCAGCTTGAACCACTATTCCGGCCTGCCGCTACTGCTGCGCGACAATTTGCGATTGCGCGATTGGCCGGCCGACGCGAGTTGGAAAGCCGAAGCGGAGAAGGCGTCGCGACTTGCCGATCAGGGCAAGTGGCAACAGGCCGCCGAAATCATCGACCGCCTGGGCGGCACCCACGGCGCGGTGCCGACATTGCTTTACAATCGCGCGGTGCTGGCCGGCCGGCTCGCCGATGACCGCGCGCTGGTGGCGGGACTGCATGCTTACGCCCAGATGGAAGTGTTGCTCGACGAGGCGGTCGAGGCCGAAGCAATTGCGCAGTTGCTCGACAACGAAGCCAAGGAGCAGATGCTCGATTCGGTCGTCCGTGTCCACGCGATCAACAACGTCGACGTCCTCCTCGAGAACTTGGCTGCCAACCGACGCATTCAACACTTTGAAGTCGACCAGGCACGATTCGAAGGCAGTGATCAGCCCCGGCCGCGGCACACCTACGTACTCCTCGACCAGCCGCTCCCGGAATCGGGACTCGGCATCCAGCGCGGAGAAGTGCCCAGCCTGGCTGGCGTGATCTCGATCTTCAGCCGGCAAACGAATCGCCCCGAACGGCTCGAGCTGACCACCGACAAAGGTCCCCATTTTGATCGCACGCTCTTGGCGCTTGCTGAAGCGGGCGGCGAGGCACTCGGCGAAATGATCGAGGAGCGTGTCGTCGGCTCGATCACGCCCACCGAGCAGGCGCTCAATTGGCGGTGGCATTTTCCGCTCGATACGCCGATCGCCGACCGCCGCAAGCTCGTGGCCGAGGAGCGGCACGTGGCGATCACCGACCGCTGGCCCGATGTGCCGCGGCCCGGCCTGGGCGGCAAGTCGCCGCGCGAAGCGGCCGGCGATCCGCAACTCCACATCCCGCTGCTGGCTGCGGTCTTGATTCTCGAACAGGGTAGCAACAACCGCGGCGACGAAACGTCGATCGCGGTCTTGCGCGACAAGCTTGGTTTGCCACAGTCGGAACCGATCAACGCCGGCGCCACAAGCGCGGCGGCGCTGCCGCTGGTGCGGGTGCCGCGGCTAATCATGGAGACGGTGACAGACGACGACCTGGTACAAATCTACCGTCGGTCGATTCTCGTCGCAGCCCGGACTGCCATAACGATCGTCGCCCAGGAAGCCGTCCGTCGTCCGTCGATTGTCGCCAGCATACCGCCGGCCGACGCCTATCGCCGGCTCATCGCGGCCGAGGACGATGACGACCGGGCGCTGGCGCTCATTCAAGAAGCACGCGAACATTCCGAAGCCGCTGGCGAATCGACCGCGGCCTGGGACTTGGCCGAACTCGAATTGCACATCGAGAGCGGCAATCCGGAACAGGCGCAGGCCACACTCGCGCGGATCGAGCAGATGCATCTCGACGACCCTCAGGTGGCGGCAGCCGTCTATCGCCTGCTCTACGAAACGGGCGTCATCTCGCCCGAAGAGGCGGCGGGCCACCAACATCAGCACCATCACGCCGAGCCGCAACACGCCGCGCTCTCAGGAGCCGCAGCGGTCCCGGCCGCGCAGGAATCTGGCAACCGCATCTGGACGCCGGGCAGCGACCAACCAGCCAGCGGCGGCAAGAAATCGACTCTCTGGACGCCGTCCTGATCGATCGTGGAATTGACGTGCGAGATCTTGCGGAAGACGAACGGTTCATGCGGCGGGCACTGGAACTCGCGGCCCGCGGCGAGAGTTCGGTCGAGCCGAATCCAATGGTTGGCTGCGTGATCGTCCGTGACGGGGCGATCGTCGCCGAAAGCTGGCACGAGGAGTTCGGCGGACCGCACGCGGAGATCGTTGCGCTGCAAAAAGTTGAGAAGTCGCTTTTAGCCGGCGCTACGGTTTACGTGACGCTCGAACCCTGCTGCCACCAGGGCAAGACGCCGCCATGCTCGAAGGCGCTCATCCATGCCGGCGTGGGCCGCGTGGTCGTCGCGCTGGAGGATCCGTTTCCGCCCGTCGACGGCGGCGGCATCGACGAATTGAAAGCGGCCGGCATCGAATGCGAAGTTGGCCTGCTCGCTCGCGAGTCGCGGGAGCTCAACGCGCCGTATCTCAAGCGGCTCGACACTGGCCGGCCGTGGGTCATCGCCAAGTGGGCCCAAACCCGCGACGGCAAGATGGCGATGGCCGACGGTAGCCGTTGGATCTCGAACGAACGGTCGCGCGAAGTCGTGCAACAACTTCGCGGCCGCGTCGACGCGATCATCGTCGGCAGCGGCACCGCGAGGGCCGACGACCCGCTGCTCACCGCTCGACCGCAGAATCCGGCCGACGTGAAGCGGAAGGCGCTCCGCGTCGTCGTCGACTCCCAGGCCTCGCTCTCGCTCGAGAGCCAACTCGTAAAGACCGCCCGCGACGTGCCCGTGCTGGTCGCGGTTGCGGGCGACGCACCGCTCGCCGTCGTGAAACGCTTGGCCGCTGCAGGCGTGCAGATTTTTGTGTGCGACGGCTCGACACACGCCGAGCGTTTGGCTTCGCTCCTCGACGAACTCGGCCGCCGCCGCATGACGAATGTGCTCGTCGAAGGCGGCAGTTGTCTGCTCAACACACTCTTCGACATGTACGCAATCGACGAAGTTCACGTCTTCACCGCGCCAAAGGACGCCGGCGGCGAAGCGCCAATTGCTCCGCGGTTGAGAAAGCAGCCGCTTAAAGACGTCGTCACCACCGCCCTCGACGGCGACGAGTATCTTCGCGCTCGAATTGATTAGGCGCCGAATTGTTAGGATGCTACTGTCCTAAAGTCGGGGGTCAGACTTTAGGACAGTAGATCACCAGGTCAGACCAAATCGACTTGCGCCCAGCACGTTGGATCCTCGTCGAACGGGAACGCCGGGCCCGTGGCGAAGGTTTGCATGCCGAGTTCGCGGTCGAAGATGGCGTAGGTGAAGCCGAGTTGGCGGTGCTGCTGGGGGTCGTAGCCGCCGAGGGCAATGGTCGGAACAAATGCGGCGAGCCGGTAGCCGTTCGTGGTGACGCGGCTCGCCACCTGCAGCTCACGCGGGCGGATCGGCCGGGCATTTTCGCGGGCGCGATTGATCAGGAGCTGTTCGGCGACCGGTTCTGCCTGAGCGCGTCCGCCGCCGGCCGGCAGGAACACGTAGCGATGGCAGAAGCGACTCGCGCGGTGGATGTTGAGGGTCGCGCGCGTGTCGATCCAAACCTGCAAACCGTCGCTGTCTTCGAGCCGTGAGTCACGGCACCACAGCGGCTGCTTCTTGTCCTCGACGCGGACGTTGAACAGCAGGCCCTCGGGCGCCCACGCCATTCGCACGTCCGCGTATCCGCGCTCGCGGTTCTCCGTGCCGGCGTCAAGCTCTGCGAGATTCAAGAGACGATACGATTCGTCCAATTCGACACCGCCGGCTTTCCAAATCGGATCGCGCCGCGCGACCGGCACGGCGAAGCGGAACAAGAACCGTGGGGCAATCAGCGTCTTGGAATTGACATCGCTCATAGTTCGCTCTCAACCGACCCCGGCTCCACGAAACGCCTCCAAATGCACCTTCAAAAATGCTCCCAACTTCCCGTCGTGCAACTCCTCGGTGGACACGAATCGCAGCTTGACCTGGTCGCGTTCCTCGCCTTTGGTCGAGAGCGCCCGATCGGTCCCGAGCTCGGCAACACCGCCGAGCTGAAACGCGCCCTTCGGACCGTTGAGAATCAGGTCGACGCCGGCAAGCCGCTTCGTGCAGACGACGGCCCACGGCTCGCGCACACTCGGCGCCATGAAGTAGACGCGCTCCTGGTTGTTCCAAAGGAACTGTCCCTTCGGCTCCGCATCGGCGAGCATTTCCAACAATTCTTCCAGCACTTCCGGCTTCCACTCTGTCTGCTTGCCCGGCGGAAAGCCTTTCTTCGAGAGATGCCATTTCTGGCCGAGCACTGTCCACGGCATTACGTCGGCCGGATTCTGCTGCACGCGCTCGGTGAACTTGTTGAAGCCCGCGACGGCCCGCTCGACGAACGACCAAAATTCCGGCGTGTCGACCTCGGCCCAGGAATGGGCGTCGATCTGCACTTCCTGCCACGGGCCGCGGAGGTTCTTGCACTTCACGCGCGGGCCGTGGCCGTAGGCTTCGATTTCATCCAGGTCGTTGAGCGGTTTGAGCCCGAGCTCCGCGATCAGCGTGTCGCGTTCGAACGTCCGCTTCGCCGTGCGGAACTTGAGCTTCACGAGCCAACGCTCGCCGGTGATCGCGTGGAAGAACCAGCCGTCGGATTTCTTCGCCGCAGTGATCTCGACGATCGTGCGGTTGTTCCAATTGGTGTCGCTCAGGTCGCCCAGCTCGTGAATCCGCTGTTCGATGGCATCCAGAATCCGGCCGTCCCATTGGCATGGCTGTCCATTGCGGTCGACGCGGTCGCGCGTGTGCCAGCCGCGGCCGTCGACTTCCCACGGCATCTTCGTGTCGCGGCCGACGTCGTCGATGTCCTGGTCCTCTTCGCGCGGCACTTCGATCTTGGCCGGGTTGTACTTCTTCCGCTCGATAAACGGCCCTGCAGCCAGCACGGGGGCTAAAGCAATCGCGGTATGAGACACTCGTGTAGGTCGCTGGTCATTGCTCGAAGCGAGCCGGGCGGTCCTCCGCCCCGATCGGGGGCGAAGACGCCCCGGCTCGCTCGAAGCAAAGCTCTCGACAACCTGCTCGGGAGTTCCTTCCGCGACGATGTAACCGCCGTCGGCGCCGGCTTCGGGACCGACGTCGATCACCCAGTCGGCGGTCTTGATCACGTCGAGATTGTGTTCGATCACTACGACCGTGTTACCCTGGTCGACGAGCCGGTTGAGTACGTCGAGCAACTTGGCGAGGTCGTCGAAGTGGAGGCCGGTGGTCGGTTCGTCGAGCAAGTAGAGCGTCTGGCCGGTGTCGGGTCGGGCGAGTTCGGCGGCGAGTTTCACGCGCTGGGCTTCACCGCCGGAGAGCGTCGGCGCACTCTGGCCGAGCGTGAGGTAATCGAGGCCGACGTCGC
>JANNTD010000309.1:0-9518 GCA_031403315.1 Planctomycetota bacterium | reverse complement strand
ATCGACCGATGGGGAAGGAAAGAGGATTGACGGACTATGGTAACGAAGCGATTGGGTCTCTTGCACACTTCAGCGACATTGGTGCCGATCTTCGAGCAACTTTGCAAGGCGAAGCTGCCGGGCGTCGCGGTGTTCAATCTTGTCGACGACAGTCTCATCAAGGACGTGATCGCCCACGGCCGCCTGCCGCCACAGACGGCTCGCCGTGTCACGCAGCTTGTGGCGGCCGCAGAAGATGCCGGCGCCGATTACATCATGGTCACCTGCTCCTCGATCGGTGCGGCAGTCGAAACGGCGGCGACGCTCGCGGGCGTGCCGGTGCTCCGCGTCGACCAGCCAATGGCAGACCACGCGGTGACCACCGCCCGGCGAATCGGCGTAATCGCCACGTTGAGCACGACGCTCGAACCGACCGCGGACCTGATCCGCCGCCGAGCCGTTGCCGCCGGCCGCGAGATCGAGCTCACGACCCGGCTCTGTGAGGGCGCGTTCGACGCGCTGATGAGCGGCGATGCCGCAACGCACGACGCACTGGTCGCCGCCGCGCTCAAGGAGCTGGCCTCGCAAGTGGACGTGATCGCGCTCGCCCAGGCGTCGATGGCCCGCGTCGTCGACACGCTGTCCGAAAACGAGCGTCGCACGCCGATCCTCGCCAGCCCGCCACTTGCCGTGGACTATCTCTCCACAGTGCTTTAAGCTCGCGTCATGCAATCAGCGCGGAAACTTTGTCTCGGTCTGGCCGGCGCGAGTTTGCTCTTGCTCGCGGCCGGTTTTGTCGCCGGCCACGCATCGCTTTGGCAACCGGCAGCTGTGGCGACATGCGTTGGTCTGGCGATCGGCTTGGGGGCCGTCCCCACGCTGCGAACGTATCAGTTCACTGCCTGGATCGTCGCGGCCGTCGTCACGGCGATGATCTACCCCAGCTTCCTGCAACACCTCAGCCCCGATAACCCAGTGCGACCCAGCAACAAATGGGTCATGCTCGTCATCGTGCAACTGGTGATGTTTGGCATGGGCACGCAAATGAGCCTCCGCGACTTCGCGGAGCTGGGCCACAATTCGTGGGCGGTGGCCGTCGGCGTGCTGCTGCAATTCACTGTGATGCCGCTGGTGGGCTACGGGCTCGCGATCGCGTTCGGCTTCTCGCCCGAGGTGGCGGCGGGAATTGTGCTGATCGGCTCCTGCTCGAGCGGCCTGGCCTCCAACGTGATGACCTACCTTGCGGGCGCCAACCTCGCCCTCTCGATCGCGCTCACCGCAGCCGGCACGCTGTTGGCGCCAATCACCACGCCGTTTTGGATGTACATGCTCGCTGGCGACAAGGTGCCAGTCGACTTCGTCGGCATGATGCTCTCGATCATCAAGATCGTGATCGCCCCGATCGGCGCGGCACTCCTGCACGATTTCCTCAAGCGGGCGACGCCGGGCGGTCGGCGGATCGTAGCACTGCTCTCAGCGGTCGGCATCGCCTGGCTGGCGGCGCTCAAGTTCGGAGGTTGGAACTACGCCGCAAGTCAACTCCAAGGGAATGCACTCGCGGCATTCGGCATCGTCGGCTTCCTCTTGGCTGCCATCGTCGCCGGATCGGTGTTTCACGTCCTGTGGCGGCTGTTCCCACAAATCGAAGCCCGCATGCCGCTCTTCTCGATGTTCGGCATCATCTTCTTCACTGCTGTCACTACCGCCACCGGCCGCGACGCATTGCTCGACATCGGCAAGCTCTTGATCTGCGTTTCGGTGCTGCACAATCTCATCGGACTCGTGCTGGGCTATTGGCTCGCCCGCGCCTGCGGCCTCGACGAACAGGCAGCACGAACCGTGGCCCTCGAGGTCGGCATCCAAAATGGAGCGATGGCGTCGGGCCTGGCGAGCGAAATGAGCAAGCTGGGCACGGTCGGGCTCGCGCCCGCCGTGTTCAGCCCATGGCAGAATGTTTCCGGTTCGATCCTGGCCAACTACTGGCGGAAACGTCCGACCGACTCACACGACTCGCCGGCGGCTGCACCCGGCCGCAGCGAACGCGATGCCAACTAACACCAAGCTCGCCGGCTCGGGGACAGCCCCGCCGCCGATTCCGCCGCCGCCCGCTCCGGCCATGGCGCCGAAGTTGGCCTTCCAGGAGTTGTAGTCGGCGGTGCTCACAACGCCCAGGTTGGCCGGGTCACGATTGACACCCAAGGTCGTGCCGGAGCCGCCCAGGTTATTGCGCCAAACCGTGTAGTCGGCAGCGTCGACTTTGCCGTTGCCGTTGTAGTCGCCGATCAAGCCGGCTGCCGCGGAGATCGTGATCAGGCTATTGGAGCCGCTGCCGTAGTTGACCGTGTAACCAGGGGTCGACTCGAATGTGCCGGTGAGCATGCCGGCATAGGTCAGGAGCGTCCAACTGCTGCCGACGCCCGAGCCGGTGATCGAGAGCGTATTGGCCAGTGCCGACAGATCGACGTTGCCCAGCACGTTCAAGGCGTCGATCGTGCCGCCAGCAAAAGCGGAAGCAAATATCGAGCCTTCGAGCATCGTCAGTCCGCCGCCGATCTGTCCGGTGCCGCCAAAAGCCGCTCCGTTGGAAACGGTCGTGAGACCGGTGCCGGTTTGCGCGCCGTTCACCAGCAGGGTGCCTGCTTCAACGTTGGTCGCCCAATTGTAAGTGTTGTTGCCGCTGAGGATCCATTTGCCGGCGCCGGTCTTTTGGATGCCGACCGTACCGTAGCCCTCGGCCGCCTCGGCGGCGGCAACTTCCGGCGTGGTGGCGGCGGCGTCGATGTCGGCCGCACCCGCATTGCCGATCAGCGATGCGAGCGTGTTGTTGCCGGTGTTCGCCCCCGTCAGAGTGATGAACCGCGCCGGGGCCGGGCCGAACTGGATTACCCGGATGTTTCCTGCAAACGTATACCCCTGCCAGGCGTTGGGCGTTGTGGCCAAATCGGTATCTTCTTCGCTATCGAGCGTATCCGGCTGGCCAAGCTGCATTACCTCGCGGTTAACGATCGACGTGATTCGCACCGGACTACCGCCGGCTTGGAGATTAAACTCAACATTCGGCATATACGCCCGCATCCCCAGTGCCAAGTCCTCGGTATGAAACTCGCGCCGAGTGGCGGTCGTACTGTTAGGTTGACCAAAAACGGTGCGATTCCCACCGCTCGGCACCGCGGTGGAGAGCATGCTATTGCGCCTGGCCGGGACCTCGATCGCCAACGAGCCGGTATTGGTGAAACTCACCGCACCGGTGCCGGAAGCGTCGAGCATGGCACCCGATGCGCCGACGGTAAATAGGCGGTCCGTGCTCGTCGTGGCGCCGACGTATTTCAAAGTCGAATCGTGAATCACCAGATTGCTGGCCCCGTTCGATGAATTACCGATGCTGCTCGACGCTCCGCCGTTGGCCAGGGTCGTGGCCGTCAACGTGGAATTGACCCCTGCGGTGCCGGTCGCATCGTTGTTGCCTTCAGCCGATCGTTGACTTGCCAGTGCTTGATCCTGATTCGACGGCAAAAACTTGCGCAGAATTCTGGTCTTCCCGGAATAGTTGTTGGAGCCTTGGATCCGAACTTCGCCGCCGTTGGTGACGAGCACGCTGTTGGTCCCGGTGAGCTGATTGGCATTGGGCAGCGTCAAAGTGCCCGAGCCGCCACCCAACTGATAGGTATTACCATTCGTCGCAACTTCGCCCGCACCGGGAATTGCAAAATTCACGATGGGGCTTGCTGGCGTGATGGTACCCGTGTAGGTGCTACCGCCTTCCTGCGCAGCAAGACTCATGTTGGCCGCACGAGAAAGATCGCCGGTCGTGAAATTCAGGTCCTGGGCATACTCGTTTGTTCCCACCGTTCCGAGCATCAAGCCGCCGGTTGAATACGTCGTGTATATACCAGCATTGTCGCCCCAAGTTGCGAAGAACGGAGAAGTGGACGAACCACTGGGACTCGACGAGCTTCTGAGTTGCGTCAAGAACGAGTTGTTCGCCGTCACACCGGTGTCCACCCCCACCGCACCGCCACGGGAGACGATTTCGCCGCCCGCCAGATCGCCATTGGCATGGAAATGCACGTTCGCGCCTTCCACAAACGTGCCGCCCGCATAGTCGCTGTCGTTGAAACCAATCTCAGTACCCACGCCGTCAAAGACTCGGCCATCGATGACGACCGAGCCAGTGCCGCGCGTGCGCAAATAGCCGATCTTGTCGGTGATAATGGGGTCTTCGTCGCCCGTCACGACTTGATCGTGAATCCCACCGGAAATAATCGTTTTGCCCGTTCCGTCGAACGTCAGTGCGCGGCCCAAATTCGGCGGATTCTCCGCCTTGATGTTCGGATAGACCGGTCCGCTCAGTGTCAGCGTCTTGCCCGCGGGCAGCAAATTGATCCAACCGCGCGTGTTCCCCTGGGAGATTTCCCCGGAAAACTCGATCGAGTGGTCGCCGATTCCCTCCAGGCCTGGAATGCCGCTGGCACCGCGCACGGTCTGCCATTGGGCAATTTCGACCGGTGCCGGAATATTACGATCGTCGGAAGTCGAGATGAAATTGAAGCCGAAACTTTGCGTTGGACCGCCGGCTTTCACTTTGTTGTCGTCGTTCTCACCCGCATCCGGACCACCGATCGCGTTGTCGTGATCGAGCACCAGGTTGACCCGATTCACCTGGATCCGCCCGTTAAATGCGTTGCTGTCGCCGTGGAGGATGACCGAGCTCAGCGGCAATGCGTTTCCACCATCGGTGCCGAACGAAACCATGCCGTCGCCCTGGATGGCGCCGAAGATCTCGACGATGCCCTGTCGCGGCGCGTCCGGCGGCGGCAATTGCGGATCGGGCGGGACGAGAAGTCCGCGCTCCGTGTTGATGCCGAATCTCCGGTCGCCACCGGCCCCGTCGCTACTCGTGGCCGTGCCTTGCGCGTTCACGCCGACCGCGACAATGTTGCCGTGAATGTAGAGCCTTGCTCCGTTCGACAAGAGACTACTGATCGACGATTCGAGGTTTTCCTCGAAGCCCGTGTTGAATCCGTCGCGGTCGATGACGCCTTCCACGAGATTGCCGTAAATGTGCAGATCCCGGTCACCTTCGACGTCGACGCCGTCGTTGAATTGGATGTCGGCTGAAATGCGGTTCACTTTGCCGACAGCGGCGGTTCCCGTGCTCCAAATCAGCGACCGGCCTTGGTTGAAGCCGTAGATCGGCTCCGGCTCAACTTCCGGATCCGCATTCGGGTCGCCGGGATTCGTGATCGTGTCGTTCAGCTCGGTGTTTTCAAAAATCAATCGAAACGTGGAGCTGTCGGTAACATCCGTGGTGACCGCCACGCCGGTGCCGCCCAACTTGAGCGACGCCACCGTGACGTTGCCGGTGGCGATGTTCACTGTCCGGTCGGCAGCGATCGCTGCCGACAGATTGGCACCGACGGCCGGGTAGATCGTGGTGATGTTGACGGTGTTGGTGTTGCCGACCCCTGGGTCATCGATTCGACCTGGGTCGTTTGGAAAAGTCGGGATCGGATAGGGGTAGCCCGCTGGAGTGGAGAAGGAAGGCGCGGTCCAATTTGGGGAATTCTCCCAGGTCGTGTTGCCGCCCGCACCAGTCCAGACAAAATCGGCCAAGTGCTCGAGGAATAGATCGGGCGGATCGACTGCCGTCGCGCGGGGCGCTGCGTTCCACGTTGCCGCAACCGCCAACATCGCCACGAACTTCCTGGACTTGAACTTCATGATAATCCTCGCTTGTCTCGCACTCTGCGCGTGAACTGTCATTCAAAGAAGTCGCAACCTGCAGCGGCAGGCTCGACGCACAGAGTTTTTGTGCAAAACGAACTCCAACCTGTTCCGATGAAACAGCAAGCCGCCTCGCCCAAATGCGGCCAAGCGCCCTCAAACACTTGCCTGAACGATCCATCATCCTTTTCCGAACAACCTTGCATTTTGAGCGCACAAGGTTTTTTGGAAAAAGGACATCCGCGGGCCGTCCCGCGGATGTCGTAGTTTTCATTGCCGGCACACCTATATGCCAGCGACATTGTGGTCCTCACGAATTCATGCCCGGCGACGTGCCGCCGCCAGCGCCAGCGAACCAAGCACGAGGAGCATCAGGCTCGTCGGCTCAGGAACGCGTACGATCAACTGCGGCGAGAACGCGCCCGTGCTGTTGTTGCCCACGAAATGACCGGGGCAATTCGCGCTGTTGGGATTTGGCGGATTCCCGTCGCAAGAAAACGGGCTGCCCGTCGGGAGCCCTGGACCGCTGCCACCGTCTGGATCCCAACCCGGATCGTCGCTCAGCGAAGTCATTTCCTTGGGGTTGAACAGGTAGTTGTGGTTGAGGAACGTGTTGGCGGGGTAGATGCCGGGGCCCGGGCCGTCTCCCGATGAAGTCGACGTCGGATCGAGCAACGTGTCCACCGCCAAATTGAGCATCAGCGTGACGCTCGATCGACCGGCGTCTTGCGCGTCGAAGACGAGTTGCTTCAGGGCGCCGTTCGAGTCGGTGTATTCCAACGGCATGCCAACCGGGTAGCGGCCCTCTCCGTCAAAAATATTCTCCGGCAACGGCCATTGCCAGTTTCCGAGCAACCGTGCGTCGGAATTGAAGTCGTCGTACTTACCCAAGCTTTGATAGATATTGTTCGCCGTAGCATCCGGGTCGCCGGCAAAGGTCGTCGTGTCGCAGCTTCCATACGACATGCAGAACGGCGTAATGCCCGGAGCACTGACGTACGAGATACCGCTGGTCAAATTGTTGGCACCCGTGCCGATACCTTCCGCCCAATTGTAGTTGTAGTTGGGCGAATTGAAGGAGTTGCCCGATCGATCGGTGCGCGTCGTGCTGCCGCCTGGATCGTCCGCGTAGACATGTCCCGGTTCGAGTCCGCGGATGTCAAAATTGACGATATGAGTTGGCGGGGCACCCGCTGGCTGGGTGGGAAACCTAAGCCGGGCAGCGGTCAGGTTGGTGTTACGGATGGTACCTCGGAAATACAATTTCTTGTCCGTCCAAAATCCCGGGTCCGACGAATGATTCGGCAGTCCGCTGATGTTGAACTTCATGTACATCACGCTGCTGCGGTCGCTATTGTTGGCCTCGACCCCTTCGTCCAAGGCTCGCGTCGCCAGTTCGTTCGTCGCGCCTCGTTGAGCCGTGGGAACAACGTCTGGCGCCAATTCGCTGGCGTTGATCTCGAACTCGCGCACCTCGGTGTCCGCACCGCCGCTGTTCGTAGGAATGATGATGGCTGCGTTCGCATTCGCGCTGACGCACAGCGCAGCAGCCATTCCGAACAAAAACCGTCTGACTTTCATTAGACCCTCCACCAATCAAAGTTGTTGAGACACGCTGTCTCGACTAGGTGAGATAAGAAACACCGCCGCTCGATCAAAAATCGTTTCGTTTTCCGAACTCGGGCTGCCACGGACTTGTCCGCCGCGACGCGAGCAGGAAAAACCCAACCCAAACCGCCAAAAAACTCTTGAACAGCCAGCTAAGTCCAACTGGCTCGGCTGGTTACGAAGAAAAGGAGTGTTCCGTCGGCGAACTTGGCGCCATCCGCAATTCCTTTTCATCCTAACATGGCATTCCTCGATTTCACGCGATATATGCCCTTATTTTAAGACACCTAACGCAAAATCGGCCCTGTTCCACGGCAAGCCCTGTTCCACGGCAGGCCCTGCTCTACGGCAGCGCGTCGCCGTCGCATCTCCGATCGCCGTTCCTATCCTCGTTCCGTAATTCACTTGAACGACTCCCTTAACTACCGCCCCAAGAGCCCTTCTGGACCCCGCCGCAACTTCAATGTCTGTTTGCGGAAAATCGTCGGCGAGATTCCTTCCCGCTCCACAAACGTTACCCGCAGCCGTTCGGTGCTCGAGAACCCGGCCAATCGCGCAACGGTCTTCACCGGCAGGTCGGTCTCGGCCAAGAGCCGCTTCGCCCGGCTCAATCGACAGGCGTTGATTTCATCCAGCACCGAGTGGCCGGTCGCCTCGACGAAGCGACGATCCAGCGTCCGCCGCGTCACCGGCAGTTGCCGCGCAATGTCGCTCACGCTCATCGGATAGTGGCTGTGCGTCCAGATCAGCTCGAGCGCCCGCTGCACGACGGGGTCGTCGAGCTTCGATTGGGCCGCCGTGTCTCTTGGCACCGCGCCCGTGTCGAGCGCGTCTTCGATCTGGTCCGATACCGCGTCCGAAATCATGCCGAGCGCCTGAAACGTGAGCACGGCTGGGTGCTGCACATTCTTGCCTCGCACTGCCGCGAGCATGCGGTCCCACCGCGCGGCCAGCCCCTGAGGGTCGTGCGGCGTCGAAACGGCCAGGCCCGGTCCAAACAGTGCGATGTCGAACAGGCGATGCAACAGTTCGCCGTTGAAAGAAATCCAGCGCTCGTCCCAGCCGACCTTCGGCGCGGGCCGATAGCGATGCCACACGCCAGGGAACAAGAACAACAGCGCCGCCCCTTCGAACTGCACGTTGCCCGTGGCCTCCGACTCAAACTCGCCGGCTCCGTTGGTCAAGAGCACCAATTGAAACTCCGGCAACGTCCGCCCGCGAGCCCAATCGAATTGATACAACACCGGATGCCCGCTCGGTGGATACCGTTCGCCCGGGTGAATGATCGCCCGGCCCAAGCCGGTGACGTACATTCCCCACGTCATGGTTTCTTCATTGACCGGTAGGTAATGAAAGAACGCGTCCGGTCCGCAATTCGCAGGAACCATGGGTACGTCGAACGTATTGGCCAACGTGTTGGATGTTGAAGAGAGCAGGACCATCGATAAGTTTCCGCTTGAGGTCTCCGCTCAGTATGCCTCAAGGAATCGTTCTAAATCTCCCTGGATTCCGGTCCAATGGTGCGCTATACTGTGTTTTGCAATTCACAGGTTGCGGCCGAGTTCGACCCGCTCTCGGCATTTTTCGGCTGTTTTCCGAGATCAGCAGGCGATCCATGGCTAGTTCCCTCGCAACGCGAAAATCTGAGAGCCGCACAAAAAAAATTGTGCGCCCCGAGCCACAAGTCGCCCACACCGAAGCGCTGCACCACTTCGATAGCCACCGTCGCGACTTCACGCCCTACGGTTTCACCTGCGAAATTTGGGAACCGCGGCAGATGCAGCGGCCCGATCGGCACGACGAAATTGAGATCAATTTTCTCGATCGCGGCACGCTCACCTATCTAATCGGCGGCGAACGCGTCACCGTCGAGCCGCGCCGCGTCACCGCCTTTTGGGCTGCCGTGCCCCACCAAATCGTCGCTTTCAACAAAGTCAGTTTCTACTATGTCGTGACGGTGCCATTCGGTTGGGTCCTGCAATGGGGATTGCCCGAGCAATTGATGACGGCGCTGACCCAGGGCCAGATCGTCGCCGATGCCCGCGCCGATCGGGCCAAGCTCGACCAGCGCTTGTTCGAGCAATGGCACGAAGACGTCGAGCTGGCGCCCGACACCAATCGCGAAGTCGTCGTGCTCGAGCTTCGCGCGCGGCTGTTGCGGCTCGCCAATTCGTTCCTCGAAAGCAACAGTTCCGCGACTGCCGCTG
>JANNTD010000308.1:0-20054 GCA_031403315.1 Planctomycetota bacterium | reverse complement strand
CGTCGGCGAGCGGGAACGGACCATTGGCGTCAACCAGATCGCGCAGGTTCGTGCCTTCGATGTATTCGAAGACGAGGTATCGGTGGCCGCGCTCTTCACCGACATAGTGGACGCGGGCGATGTTCGGATGATCGAGTCGGGCCGCACTGCGGGCTTCCATCTCGAACCGACCATTGGAATCGGCGTCGCTCGCGTTTGGCGTGGCGAGCACTTTCACCGCGACGACGCGATCGAGCCGCGTATCGATTCCACGAAACACGGCCCCCATCCCACCGCCGCCGACGAATTCTTCGAGCCGGATGTCGCCGAGCTGCTCGCCGATAAGTGCCCCTGCGAGTTCACTCGGCTGCTGCCGCCGCTGAGCATTTCGAATTGGTCCGAGCAACGGCTGCGTTGAGATGACGGTTTGATCGGTCTCGAGCGGCGTCCGCTCGTCGTCGACGGCCGGCGTCGACGCGCTGCTGGTGACATCGGAGCCGATGGGTGGCGTAATCTCTTCAGTCATGCGAAGAAATGCATTCTGCGATGAGCGAGCGCAAACCGACAACAGCATACGAAGGCATTTTAGGCGGCGCCGTGCCCATGAGTAAGCCACTTACCCATGTGCTTCACCACCGGGGCGCCGAATTCGCTGCACTTCACTTCTTTCGCACCGGGCATCATGCGCGCGAAGTCGTAGGTGACGGTCTTGGCGCCGATCGCGCCTTCCACGCCGCGGATGATGAGATCCGCTGCTTCATTCCAGCCGAGGTAGCGGAGCATCATCTCGCCGGAGAGGATGAGCGAACCTGGATTTACTTTGTCCAGGCCGGCGTACTTGGGGGCCGTGCCGTGGGTGGCTTCGAAGATCGCGTGGCCGGTGACGTAGTTGATGTTCGCACCCGGCGCGATGCCGATGCCGCCGACGCACGCGGCGAGCGCGTCGCTGATGTAGTCGCCGTTGAGATTCGGCGTGGCGACGACTTCGTAGTCGGCCGGCCGGGTGAGAATCTGCTGCAGGAAGGCGTCGGCGATCACGTCTTTGATGACGAGGCCGGCGCCGGGCTTGCCGTCGGGGATGCGGCACCAGGGGCCGCCGTCGATCGGTTCGGCGCCGTAGAACTCGCGAGCGACCTGGTAGCCCCAATCGCGGAAGCCCCCTTCGGTGAACATCATGATGTTGCCCTTGTGGACAAGCGTCACGCTCTTGCGTTTGTTCTGGATCGCGTAGCCGATCGCGCTGTGGACGAGCCGCTCGGTGCCGAGATAGCTGATCGGCTTGAAGCCAATGCCGACTTGCACCGGCAGTTCGCGGGCCGGCGCGCCAATTGATTCGAGCTCGCGGCACCAGGCGGCGTTCTTCTGGAGGGTGCCGAAGCGGATCTTACTGGCCTCCTTCGGAAATTCCTTGGCCAGAAAGTCGAGCACCTTCTGCGACTCGGGTGTGCCGCCGGCGTACTCGATGCCGGCGTAGATGTCCTCGGTGTTCTCGCGGAAGATGGTCATGTCCACAAGTTGCGGCTCGCGGACCGGGCTCGGTACGCCGGCGAAGTACCGCACCGGCCTGAGGCAGACGTAGAGGTCAAGAATCTGGCGGAGCGCGACGTTGAGCGAACGGATGCCGCCGCCGACGGGCGTGGTGAGCGGTCCTTTGATGCCGACCAAGTACTCGCGGAAATCGTCGAGCGTTTCATCGGGCAGCCAATTGCCACTCTTGTCGAAGGATTTTTGTCCGGCCAGGACTTCCTTCCAAACAATTTGCCGCTTGCCCGCGTACGCCTTGGCGACCGCGGCATCGAACACATTTTGGCTGGCCCGCCAGATATCGGGACCGGTGCCGTCGCCCTCGATAAACGGCACGATCGGCCGGTCGGGTACCTGAAGGCGTCCTTGGTGGTTCTGAATTGCCTGGCCGCCGGTAACGCTGGACATGAATCGGGCTCCGAAATCGCAGGGCTGAAAGGCGAAAAAGAGTGGAATTTTCCGTGTTGCCGATTGTCGGCGGTTGGCGAATTCGGGTCAATGCCCGGCACCAGTACGTCAGGCTTTCCAGCCCGACATGATTTCGCTAAAAGATCAGGCTGGAAAGCCTGACGTACGTAGTTGCTCCGAGCGGCACGCTGTCGGATAATGCAGTCTCGCGCGGGTCAATGAAAATAGGATCAGGATCGAAGTCTTTTATTATCTATCTGGCGGAGGTGTTATCCATGTCTGGCTCCCTCGATCGGCGTTCGTTTCTGCGTTCTGCGGCCGCAACTGGTGCGGCGATCGGTCTGGCCACCGGCGGCAGCCCCATTTTGCTGGCAGCCGAGGAGACGAAAAAACCTTTGTTCAAGATCTCGCTCGCCGAATGGTCGTTTCATCGGGCGCTGTTCGACAAGCAAATGGACAACCTCGATTTCCCGATCATCGCCAAACGCGACTATGGCATCGACGGCGTGGAATACGTCAATGTCTTCTTCAAGGATAAAGCCAAAGACACGGCCTATCTCACCGACCTCAAAAAACGCTGCGACGACAACGGCGTCACGAGCGTACTGATCATGTGTGACGCCGAGGGCGATTTGGGCGACCCCGATGGCGCCAAGCGGACCGAGGCGGTCGAGAATCACTACAAGTGGGTCGAGGCGGCGAAGTTCCTCGGCTGCCACTCGATTCGCGTCAACGCCCGTTCGACCGGTAGCTACGACGAGCAGCTCGAACGTGCGGCCGACGGCCTGCGACGGCTCAGCGAGTTCGGCGGCAAGCACGACATCAACGTGATCGTCGAAAACCACGGCGGGCTGTCGTCGAACGGCGCTTGGCTGGCGGCGGTGATGAAGAATGTCAACCTGCCGAACTGCGGGACGCTCCCCGACTTCGGCAATTTCCAGATGAGCCCCGGCGAGTGGTACGACAAGTACCAGGGTGTCCGCGAGTTGATGCCCTATGCCAAGGGCGTCAGCGCCAAGAGCCACGTGTTCGACGCGGCTGGGAACGAGGCCGAGATCGACTACATCAAAATGATGAAGATCGTCCTCGATGCCGGATATCACGGGTACGTCGGCATCGAGTGGGAGGGCGAGACGCCCAGCGAAGCCGAGGGCGTCCGACTCACCAAGGCGCTCTTGGAGCGGGTGCGGGACGAACTTTCTTAAGAATTCTCGGGCAGGGATTCTTCGGTTCGGAGCTAAATCGCAAGCGGTCGGCCAGCCCTCTTGCGGCCGCAATCCGGCCGGCTTGCCGCCCGCCACGGTCGGCTCGCCGCTTGCGGTTTAGCTCCACGCGCTGGCTCCGCTATCACTTCTTACCCCATTTGCCATTCGGCATTCCCAGCTTTTCTTTTAACAGGACACTCCGTCCAATGGGAACAACCGGCGTGCCTAAGAACTAGGCACGCCGGCCCCGCCTGCTTTTCATGCACTGCTTGCACGAACATAGGCAGCGGCGTGCTAGCGGCGTAAGTGCTTGCACTGCAACGACATGCATGACTGCACTTGCCTCGTTCTCAAAATACTCCTAAAAGCGGGGCCCCTGTGGGTCCTTGCGGACTCGAGTTATTCGCACGACTGGAAGGAGACAACGCCGTGCTCACACAATCGACGGAGAAGTATCAACAAATCCTGCAAACCGCCAAACGCCTCTACGAACAGGAACCCGACTGGGTCACGTTCTTCCGTGAGGTGCTGGGAGTGGACGGGATGGTCCGCGGCTCGTTTGCGAGCCTGGAGGAACTGGCCGCTTTCGAGCGGAGCCAGGAGTTCGAGCAAATCCAAAAGTGGCTGGTGAAGCTGCGCGAGCAACGCAACTCCACCGACACCGAATCGGAACCGACCCGTGTCATCACGGTCCGGCTGCCGAAGAGTATGCACGAATATTTGCGCACCGAAGCTCACGATTTGCGGACCAGCATGAACAAGCTCTGCATCTCGAAGCTGCTGCAGGTCATCGAGCAGGATCTCATTCCTGCCGAACGGACCGGCAGCACGCCGGAGCGGAAGCCGCAGTTGGCGGCGGCGACGGCGACGATCTCGACACCGTCCATTTCGGCGCCGACCACCAACCACCAGGTGCACCAACCGCAGCACGCGGCGCATCAGCAGCCGGTGCACACGGCCTACTAAGAACGTTAGGCTTTTAGCCTGACAATAACGTCGTGACGTCCTGCTGGAAAAACTGACCGACGGGCCGAAACCATTCCACTGGTCGGCTTGGTTAGGTCAATCCGGCGTCGCCGACAAACCGCGGCCGCCCGCAAGCAAACAAAAACGTCCGATCCATTCACGACACCCCGGTGCTGACACCGGGGTGTTTTTTTGTGCCAAGGGGGAAGGAGGAGGGCGGAAGGGGGAAGGCATACACTTGTCTGGCCTTCCGTCCTCCACCATCGACCTTCCCCCTTTGGCTCGTCTCCTTGTCTGCTTCTTTCCCATGGCCAAGCATTGGGGATTGACGAGGGGATCGTTGCGAATGATCGCGCCGTCGTATTGGGGCTGTGGACCCGACATTCGTGGCGGGGTACATTATCCCTCGGCGAGCTAGATATTCGCGGCAGCTTTTCCACTCTCCTAGCAAGGCCAGCATGGGCGAATCGGCGGTTTCGGCATTCATCGAGCGCTGGTCGAAATCGGGCGGGGCCGAACGCGCGAATTATCAACTGTTCCTGGCCGAATTGTGCGACGTGCTGGGCGTGCCGCGGCCCGACCCGACGCGGCCCGACGACCACGAGAACTCCTACGTTTTCGAGCGGAACGTCCAGTTCGACAATTTCGACGGGACATACTCGACCGGTCGGATCGACCTCTACAAGCGCGGCGCGTTCGTGCTCGAAACGAAACAGAGCGTCGAGAAGCAGGACGAAGCGCAACTGCTCTCCTCGGCCGCATTAGAGCGAAAGAAAAAGCTCAAAAAGGGTCACGGCGTACGCGGCACGAGCGCGTGGAACGACACGCTGCTGCGGGCCCGCGGACAGGCGGAGCAGTATGCTCGGGCGCTCGCGGGGCCGGAGATACGGCCGCCATTTCTGGTGGTGGTCGACGTCGGGCACACGATCGACTTGTATGCCGAGTTCACGCAGACGGGTGGCACCTACGTGCCGTTCCCCGATCCGCTCACGCAGCGCATCCGGCTGGAACAATTGGCCGACGCCGAGGTCCGCGAGCGGCTCAAGCTGTTGTGGTCCGATCCGCTGGCGCTCGATCCGGCCCGCCGCAGCGCGAAGGTGACGCGCGAGATTGCCGCCAAGCTCGCCGAGCTGGCCAAGTCGCTCGAATTGGCGAAGCACGATCCGGAGGACGTGGCCCAGTTCCTGATGCGCTGCTTGTTCACGATGTTTGCCGAGGACGTGGAACTGCTGCCGAAGCAAGGCTTCCGCGATTTGCTCACCAGCCTCGAGTCGCCGGAGCTTTTTCAGCCGGTGGTCGAGGACTTGTGGCGACAGATGAACGTGGGCGGGTTCTCGCAGCAGTTTCGCAAGAAGCTGCTGCACTTCAACGGCGGATTGTTCTACGATCCATCGGCGCTGCCCGTGACGCGCGATCAGTTGGACCTCTTGATCGAGGCGGCGAAGGCGGATTGGCGAGACGTGGAGCCGGCGATTTTTGGCACGCTGCTGGAACGCGCCTTGAGTCCCGTCGAGCGGCACAAGCTGGGCGCGCATTATACGCCACGGGCGTACGTCGAACGGCTGGTGATGCCGACGATCATCGAGCCGATCCGCGCGGAGTGGGACGCCGTGCGGACGGCCGCGATCGTGCATGCGCAGTCGGGCGACCGCAAAGAGGCGGTGAAGGAGCTCGAAGCATTCCACGACCGGTTGTGCGAAGTGCGGGTGCTCGACCCGGCCTGCGGCTCGGGGAATTTTCTGTACGTGACGCTGGAGCACCTCAAGCGGATCGAGGGCGAGGTATTCACGACGTACGAGAGCATCGCCGAGCGGCAGATGCGGTTGGAGAGCGGCCACACGGTCGACCCGCATCAACTATTGGGTCTGGAGATCAACCCGAGGGCCGCCGCGATCGCGGACCTGGTGCTGTGGATCGGCTACTTGCAGTGGCACTACCGGACGCGCGGCAACGTGACGCCGCCGGAGCCGGTGCTGAAGAATTTCAAGAACATCGAGTGCCGCGATGCGCTCCTAACTTGGACGAGCACGGCGCCGCTGCTCGATGAAAATGGGAAGCCGGTCACGCGGTGGGATGGGCGGACAACGAAGCCCCATCCGGTGACGGGGGAGGAAGTGCCAGATGAGACGGCGCGAGTACTGTCGCTTGTGTACCATAATCCGAAGAAGGCGGAGTGGCCGAAGGCCGACTATGTTGTAGGGAATCCACCGTTTATCGGTGACAAGATAATGAAGGCCGCGTTGGGAGAAGGCTATGTTAAATCGCTGCGCGATACATACGATGAGTTGGGTGGGTCGTGTGATTATGTGCTTTATTGGTGGCATATTGCAGCGGAAGCGGTCCGAAAGCAACTGGCACAGCAGTTTGGTTTTATCGCGACTAACAGTCTGAAGCAGAATTACAACAGGCGAGTTACACAGACGCATCTCAACGGCGATCCACCGATTTCCCTAGTTTTCGCGATTGCTGATCACCCATGGGTGGATTCAGCAGATGGCGCAGCGGTCCGAATTTCGATGACGGTTGCAGGATTTGCAAGCGGCAATGGTCGTTTGTTAAGTGTCACGAGCGAAGACGAGGATGGACCGCTCGCGTATGCTGAAACTGTCGGCGTCATCACGTCTGATTTAACAATTGGGGCAGATGTCGCCAATGCAAAGGAACTCTTAGGCAACTCGGTAGTCTCATGTCCTGGAGTAAAGCTTTTTGGGCAAGGATTTGTCGTCGATCAGTCGGTGGCGCGATCGCTTGGTCTTGGACGTATAAAAGGCATCGAAAAGCACATTCGTCCTTACATCACTGCGCGCGAGATCGCTCAGTCCGAAAAAGAGCGAATGGCGATCGATTTGCTGGGACTCGAACCCCATGAAGTCTCAGAAAAATACCCAGAGGCTTATCAATATCTCACTGACCACGTGAAACCAGAACGAGAACAAAACAATCGCGCTTCGTATCGCAAGTATTGGTGGCTCTTCGGTGAGCCGCGAAAGGTGTTTCGGAAATCACTCTTGGGATTGAAGCGACAAATTGTAACGCCGGAGACATCTAAACACAGATTTTTTTGCTTTCTTCCAATCGATGTAATTGCGGAAGGCACGCTTGTAGTGATTGCTGACGATGACCCGACAATGCTCGGTGTCCTTTCTAGTCGGCATCATGAGCTGTGGTCGATAGCAGCAGGGAGCCGACTCGGCGTTGGAAACGACTACCGATACAACAAGACTCGATGCTTTGAGACGTTTGCATTTCCAGTGATATCTAAAGAAATCCGTACGGTGCTGAAGGGCCTTGGCGAGCGGTTAGACGCGCATCGGAAGCGGCAGCAGGAGTTGCATCCGACGTTGACGATGACCGGGATGTACAACGTGCTGGAAAAGCTGCGTTCCGGCGAGGCGCTGACGGCGAAGGAGCAGGCGATTCACGAGCAAGGGCTGGTCTCGGTGCTCCGCGAGATTCACGACGAGTTGGATGCGGCCGTGGCCGAGGCGTATGGCTGGCCGGTGGATTTGGTGGACGAGGAAATCCTGGCGCGGCTGGTGGCGCTCAATCACGAGCGGGCCGAGGAGGAGCGGCGGGGGATCGTGCGGTGGCTGCGGCCGGAGTTTCAGAATCCCAGCGGCGTGAAGCAGAGGGCGATCGCAGTGGAGGAGGAGCCCTCACCTGCTCGACAACTCGCGGCCTCTCCCGGAGGGAGAGGCGGGAAGACGAAGAAGTTGGCTTGGCCGAAGACGCTCTCGGAGCAAGCCGCAGCGGTGCAAGCAGCGCTCGCGGGATTCGGCTCCGCCGCCTCGATCGAGGATGTGGCGAATCGGTTCTTAGGCTCGAAGAAGAATCAAGAACGGGTCGAGGAACTGCTCGACACGCTCGCTTCGCTTGGCAAGGCGCGGGAGCTCGCCGACGGGCGTTTCGTGGCCGTCTGAGGCAAGAATCCCCGGAGAATTCGCACGATACCCCATCTTTAGAGGGGTGGCCAAAAATAGTCGTTGAATTCCGCCACGCGATGCTCTAGGTTGAAGCTCGCACGATTGACAGGTGTTCAGTACGTACGGTTCGTTCGTCGTCGATAGGCCTGTGCTTGGGCTGCAGCCCCTTACCCGGTAGCCGCAGTGAAGCACGACTTC
This sequence comes from Planctomycetota bacterium, assembly GCA_031403315.1. Lineage (GTDB taxonomy): Bacteria > Planctomycetota > Planctomycetia > Pirellulales > Lacipirellulaceae > DASYDU01. The sequence continues at coordinate 11,851 of JANNTD010000308.1, read as the reverse complement.
GAAGGTCGACGGCGGTCAACACGAGCCGCGCGCGGTGGACGCCAGCCGATCGGGCACCGGAGCTCCGCTACAACTCGGTGCGGAGGAGCGCTCCTTCCATATTTTGGTTAGGTGAGTAGGTGAGTAGGTAATCGAGATCGCCATCGGCGAGCTCGCTTCAGCGAGCGGGCAGAAACCACAAAAAGGCACGAAAAGTCACAAGAACCCTTGCTTGTGCATCTTCGCGCCTTTTCGTGGCCATTCCCTGCGCTCGCTCTGCGTCTCTGCGTGAGACTTTCCAATCGTTCGCTGAACCCACACTGCCCCAACAAACCTGTCGCCTTCGTGTGAAACTTGACGCCTTCGCAAAAAACCGAGGATTTTCGAAGATGCCCGGAGGTTTTTCAAAGATGGTCGTCGCCTTCGTGGCGTCGTGCCGTCGTCGTGAAATCGGCTATCCAGACTTCCCTGCCCGCGGCATCCCGACATCCGACCCCAATTTTTCACGGTCCTCTTCGAAGCGGTCACGTGACCCCTTCCAAAGAATGACGACTTACGACAATCTGAGAATGAAAAAAAAATCTCCGCCGAGGGCCTGTAAGCCGGGTTCTGTAAGCGGCGCTGCCGAAGCAGCGTCGCCGACGGCCATTCCTCTAGGACGACGGTTGCCCGTCGTCTCCAGCAGCCTACCCGGGAGTCGTAGCGAGCCGGACCGACTCATGCTCCCTGTTCGGCCTTGCACCGGGTGGGGTTTACCGAGCCAGGCGAGTCACCCCGCCTGCTGGTGCGCTCTTACCGCACCGTTTCACCCTTACCGGAGGAGTCGTCAGTTTGCAGTCATCAGTCTTCAGTTGTCGGTACTCGTTTGACTGATATCTGAAAACTGAAAGCTGACGACTCCCCTTAGGCGGTTTATTTTCTGTGGCACTTTCCCTGATCTTGCGATCGGTGGACGTTATCCACCACCCTGTCCTGCGGTGCCCGGACTTTCCTCCCGCGCGATCCTGTGGACCACGCCGGCGACCATCCAGCCCTCGGCGGAGACGAGATCTATTCTACACGGTTCGATCGCCGGAATCGAACCACTTACCTTGCCAAGTCCCGCGTCGCGCAAACTCCGCCAAGACAGCCGCCTTCACCGCCGGTTTGTCGAGGCACCAGCTGGGTCCGATGAAATAGTCGGGCGGGGCGTCGCCGCTGATGCGGTCGACCACCATCGTCGGCGGCAGGAGCTCGATGAAGTCGACCAGCGTTTGCACGTACTCGGTTCGCTCCATCAGCCGCACTTCGCCGTTTGCCACTTGGTCCGCCAGCGGCGTGTCCTTCACGCAGTAGAGATTGTGGATCTTCACGGCGTCGAGGCCGAGCCGGCCGACTTCGCGCGCGGTGGCCAGCATGTCGGCGTGCGACTCGCCGGGGAGGCCCAACATAATGTGGGCTCCGACCTCGAAACCGCGGCCACGGCTCCGCTCCATCGCATCGAGCATCGCGCCGTGGTGGTGGCCGCGGTTCATCCAGTCGAGCGAGCGGTCGTGAATCGTCTGCATGCCGTACTCGACGCAGACGTATGTCCGAGTCGCCAGCTCCTCCAGCAGATCGAGCACTTCATCCGGGACACAATCGGGCCGCGTGCCGACCACCAGCCCGACCACCTGCGGATGCGAGAGCGCTTCTTCGTAGAGCGGCCGCAGTCGCTCCACTGGCGCATACGTGTTCGTCGCCGGCTGAAAGTACGCCAGGAAGTCGTGGCACTTGCGATAGCGGAGCTTCATCCGCTCGAGGCTCTGGTCGATCTGCGCGCGGATGCCGGCGCGGGGAAGTCTGCGGCTTGGGCTGAAGCTGCGATTATCGCAGAAGGTACAGCCACCGGTGGCAACGCTGCCGTCGACGTTCGGACAGGTAAATCCGGCGTCGACGCTGACCTTCTGGACGCGGACGCCGAACCGCTGGCGCAAGTGAAAATTCGCGGCAAAATAGGGCAACTGGGCCGCGCGCCAGGCGGGCTGCAAGTCATTCGCCGGTCGCGGTTTAGTTGACGCCATGTGGGTGGCAACGTAGATTAATAAGTGGACGGTAGGCGGCCCTTGGGCATCATAAATCCTTTCTCTTGACCGCTGCAAGTGAGGCCCCCATGTACGGTGAATTGGTTCCATTGGGTGGAGGCGACCCGATCCCGCTCTTGAAGCAGCAAATGCTCGTCGGTCGCCGCGAAAGTTGCGACATTATCTTGCGGTTCGCCAATGTCTCGGCGCACCACTGCACGTTGGCGATCGAGGGCGGCTATCTGTACGCCCGCGACATGCAAAGCCGCAACGGCATCAAGGTCAACGACGTGAAGGTGTCGGAGCGTCGGCTTTCGCCGGGCGACATTATTTCAATCTCGAAGCATCGCTACCGTGTCGACTACGATCCGGCTGAATTGGGCGCGATCGGTCCGCCGCCGGCCGACAACTTGTCCGACGAGATCATGAAGGAATCGCTGCTCGCGCGGGCCGGGCTCGATAGCCGTACGATCGGCCGCGAACGGAACGAAGGCAGCCGGCGCTACGACCCGACGAACCAGGCCAAGGGGCAGATCAAACTGCCGGATCAGGCGTTATAGGTCCCTCGCCCTTATGTCGCGCAAGAAGCGTAAGGTGCGGGCCGACTTTCGCAAGAATCGCGAGGTCCGCGCGCGCGACAAGCAGGGCATTCACCGACTGACGGGCGACGATTCATCCGCGGTCGACGCGCCGCACGGCGAGCGCGTCAGCGGCAAGGGCGACATCTCGCGCAAACGGACTCTCGCCGGCGGAGAAATCGTCGAGGATGAATCGGGCGCTCGGATGATGCCCGACTTCGACCGCGAGACCTGCCGTTTGGGCAGAGTGCTCCGTGGGCAAGGACTGCACAGCATCGTCCGCGACGAAGCGGGCGCGTTCTACCAATGTGCGACGCGTCGCCTGCTCAAGACGCTCTCCACCGACCAGCGGCACGTCGTGATCGCGGGCGACGTCGTCTGGTTCCGGCCCGAAGGCAGCGACCAGGGGATCATCGAGCGCGTCGAGCCGCGACACGGCGTTTTGAGTCGCACCAGTCGCTCGCGGCGGCACGTGCTCGTGGCGAATGTCGACCAGGTGCTGATCGTCACGAGTGCCGCCGAGCCGCGGATGAAGCCGAACCTGATCGATCGGTTTCTTGTGTCGGCCGACAAGGCGCAGATTCGACCGATCATCTGCATCAACAAAATAGATCTGCTGAACCCGGCCGACCTCATGCCGCTAGTGGGCGTCTACGCGCAGCTAGGGTACGAAGTGCAAATGGTCTCCGCGGCGACGGGCTTTGGCATCGAACGCCTGCGGGAGAGCGTGGCCGGCGCGGAGAGCGTGATCACCGGACAAAGCGGCGTCGGCAAGTCGTCGCTGCTAAATGCCATCGAACCCGGACTCGCGCTGCGTGTGCAGTCGGTAAGCGAGGATTCGCAAAAGGGCCGCCATACCACCTCCACCGCCGAGCTGTTGCCGCTGTCGATTGGCGGCTTCGTTGTTGACACGCCCGGCATCCGGCAGTTTCAACTGTGGGACGTGATTCCCGAAGAGGTCGCCGGGTACTTCCGCGAACTGCGGCCGTACGTGAGCAAATGCCGCTTCCCCGATTGCACGCACACGCACGAAGACCCTTGCGCCGTGAAGGACGCGGTCGCCGACGGCTGGATCGACGCGCGGCGTTACGAGAGCTACGTGCAGATTCAAGCCGGCGACGACGAACCGGTGCGCTAGTTCTGGTCGTCTCGTTGCAGGCCGCCATCCCATCGGTTGCAAAATCGCCGCGAATCGGCGTTTTGCGGCCCGTCGGATTGGCCTCGCTGGCGGCTTCCAGATAGACTGAAAATAGGACGCCGCAAATTGCTGGCGGCGTCGCGCGCTATTCTTGGGCGCGCTTTGGCGGCGGTCGACAATGAAAGAGGCGGCGCGATGCGTTTTCTTGGCGGGTTGGTGGTTGGTCTAACGGCCTGGTCGGTCGGCCTGGCTACTTGTGCCGGCGCGGCTGAATACTACGTCACCCCGACTGGCGGCAGCGATTTGAACGATGGCTCGTTCGGCAGTCCGTTCGCAACCTTTGGCAAAGCGATCGGCCTCGCCAATGGCGGCGACACGATCTTCGCTCGCGGTGGGATGTACAACCTCGCCACCACCGTCTCGATCAGCAGCAGTAAATCCGGCACTGCCGCCAACCCAATCAAGCTCTTAGCTTATCCCGGCGAAGCGCCGATTCTCGATTTCCGCAATCAACCGTACAACGCAAGTAACTCCGGCCTCAAAGGGATCAGCCTCAACGGCAGCTACTGGCACATTAAGGGCTTAACTATCCAGTATGCGGCCGACAACGGCATGGCCATTGGTGGCTCGAATAACATTGTTGAACAGGTTGTGGCGCGACAGAATCAGGATTCTGGAATTCAGATATCCGGTAGCAGCACGCCGTCGAACAACCTGATCTTGAATTGCGACTCGTACGCCAATTTTGATTTCGGCTCCGGCGGCGAGAACGCAGACGGCTTCGCCGTCAAGTTTCGTGGCCTCGGTCCCGGTAACGTCCTCAGCGGCGTGCGCGCCTGGTCGAATGCGGACGACGGCTTTGACTTCTGGCAAGCAGAACATGGAATTAGTGTGATTAACTCTTGGTCTTTCCATAACGGCATTGCTTCAGTCTTTAACGATCCCGCCGGCTACGCAGGCGACAGCAACGGAATCAAGCTCGGAAAAGACAGCGGGACCCATGTGCTGGAGAATATGCTGGTTTGGGGCAACGACGGCAACGGCGTCGACATCAACGGCAACGCCACGGAATCGGGCGGCACGGTCACTCCTGCCGTGATTCCCCATGGCGTGCAAGCGTTCAACATCACTTCCGCCTTCAACGGAAACAGAAACTACCGTTATGACGAGGATCCGACGACAACTGCGCCGCCGTCGGCGCACGTGATCCGGAATAGCATCTCGTATTCCGGCACCGTGACGATCAATCCTGGAAACACCGTGGACCACAACACATTCGCCGGCCCCGGAGGCACGCCTACCGGCTTGGGTGTTTCGGCAGCCGACTTCGTGTCGACGGTCGATCCGGTCTTGACTCCCGGAAACTACCATCCGGCCGGGACAGGCGGCGACCGCAGCGGCGTTACAATACCCATTCACGCGACCGGACCAGCGGTTGAACCGCGACTGGCGGATGGCAGTTTGCCATATTTAGATTTTCTGCGGCTCGTGCCCGGAAGCCATCTCATTGACGCCGGCGTGGATGTAGGTCTTCCCTTCAACGGCGCGGCACCCGACCTTGGTTGGTTAGAAACCGCCGCGACAGGGCCCGCGCTGCCCGGCGACTACAATGGCGACAACGTCGTTAATGCGATCGACTACACCGTGTGGCGAGACAATCTCGATGCGGCGGTGACACTTCCCAATGACGAAACGCCCGGCACCGTCGACGCCGGCGACTACGACGTCTGGAAAGCGCACTTCGGCGAGTCACTTGCGGGTAGCGGTGGACAGTCGGCAAACGCTGTACCCGAACCGGCGGCACTAATTCTCGTGTTGGCCGCCGCCGCGGTCGGCCTGCTGCCACGTCGTCGCTAATCAGCCGCCGGCGTCGCGGTGGACCGTGTTCGGCGCGAACGCCGGCAAGCAGATGGCGACGTATTCGGCCCCGTCGGCCTGCGGCGTGCTGTAGCGAACCCATTCGCCCGGCTCGCAAACGACGGCTTGTCCGGCGTGAACATCGAAGTTGCCGCCCTCGTGTTCGACGCGGAGCACGCCCGAGAGCACCACGGAGATTTCCAGGAACTCGGGCCGCTGTCCGGGCTCGAGCCAGCCGCCGGGCGACTTCATGCGGGCCACGCTCAACTGGTCGTGCTGCGAATTGACGCGGCCGATGAACTCTTCGATCAACTTCGGCTTGTTGCCGGCGGCGGTGATGCGGGTCGGTTGCTCGATGAGTCGCGGCATGGTGAAGTTCCTCAAGTGTGGAGACTTTGAGGATAGGCCGGGGAAACGGGGCATGCAAGCCTACGCCGCGAGGCGAACGGTGCCCGCCGCGGCGCCTAAAGCGTTTCGGATCGTGTCGGTGATGAGGGCTGCGGCGTCGGGTTGCGCGAGCAAGCGCATGTTGGCGGCCATCAATTGGCGACGAGCTTCGTCGTCGAGTAGCGGCGCGAGGTGGTCCACGAGCGCGTCGCTGAGCGGTTCCTCGAGCGACGATTCGTCGATCACGGTCGCGGCACCTGTCGCGGCGACGACGTCGGCGTTGGCGAGTTGATAGGCCTCGACGTCGCGCGGATAGGGAACCAGTACGGCCGGCACGCCGGCGAGCGCGAGCTCGGCGAGCGTCGTGCCGCCGGCGCGACAAACCACCAGATCGCTGGCGAACAGCACCGGGGCCATTTCGTCGATGAACGACACGGTGAGTGCATCGACGCCGGCAACGCGGTAGCGCTCGATCGTTTGCTGCAGTTGGCCCTCGCCCGATTGATGGACGATCTGCCAACCGCGGAGCCGAGTGCCCAATCGCGCGAGCGCATGGGGCATGTATTCGTTGATCGTCCGCGCACCGTCGGCGCCGCCGATCACCATCAATCGACGCGCGCGAGCAGCAGGGAGTGGAGAATTTCGTTCTTTGAAACTCCCTGCTCCTTGCTCCGCGCTCCCTGCTTCCTGCCGCCGATACATACGCTCGAACGCAGGTCGTGCTGGGTTGCCGGTAATCGTCAGCGGCGTGTCGGGCGAAAAGTGGGCTCGCACGTCTTCGTAGCCGCAACAGACCATTTCAGCCGAACGGGCAAGCCAGCGGGTAACGTGGCTCGGCACGGCATTCTGTTCGAGGAGCACGGTCGGGATGCCGCGTGAGCTCGCGGCTCGCACTGTGGCCGCACTGGCGTAACCGCCGAGGCCAACCACCAGCGACGCGCAGTGCTCCTTCAAGTACCAGCGCGAGGCCCAATAGCCGGCGACGTTGTCGGTGACGAACCGCATCGCCAGGAACGGATTGCGCGGGACCGGCTGTGAGGGGATCGTGACGTAGTTGAATCCGGCCGCCCGCACCGGATGCCTTTCGAACGGTTTGCCGCCGCCGACAAAAGTGATTTGCACGTCCGGCAGACGTTCTTTGACATGCGTCGCGACCGCTAGCCCCGGATAGAGCCGCCCGGCCGAGCCGCCGCCGGCAAACACGATATGAAGCTTGGGTCGCATTGCAGTCGCAAGCAGGTTGAAAGACGTTGGCGGGAGTCGGGATAAATCCGCTGAGCAACCGGAGCGGCGACGTATCGCCGCCCCGGCGCTCAGACATAGGCTTCATCGTGAAGCACCTGCCGAAGCGGTTGACCCAGAAACCGCATGTTCGGCAGGCTTAATGCTCCTACCCAGGGAGGGCGGTCGCGCGGGACCCCGCAATCTCACGCGACCAACGATGAAACCTCAGCGTGTCTTGTGTGCTGTCGCGGAACGTTCCGCGGCAATCTCCTTGGTGTTCGATCGGTAGCGTCACGGCCCATGGCAAATCCTCGCAGTGTCTTTGCCGATGGTGTGGCGACGAGTGACTAGGTGAATCGGGAAATAGACTAGGTGGTCCGCCTCAGGCGGCGATGCGATGAGGCAGAGTGGATGCAAATCCGCCGGAGAGAATGTGGCGAGCTACGTCGCCGTCGTCCCAGGGCAGTGCTTTGGTATTTGTGTTCGGGTAGAGTCGTTCGCCCATTCCGGCGAGCACGACGGTGTCGCCCTCCGACGCTTGATCGAGTCCCCAGGCAATCGCTTGGGCACGATCGAGAATCACGTGGGCCTTATTTGGATCGGTAAACCCGCCGACGATGCTGCGGGTGAAGTCGCGGCTGCCGCGTTCGCGGGGGCCAGTCGTGGTAATCACCGACACGTCGGCAAGCGATCCGGCGACTCGGCCGAGTGCCGGCAGGTGTTCGTGGTGCATGTCGCCGTTGGCGCCAACCACGACGATCAGCCGACCCGTGGTGACGTTACGGGCCGCCTTCAGGCAGGCTCGCAGCGTGTCGGGCGAATTCGCGGCGTCGACGAGGACGGAAAATTCTTGGCCGCAGACGATCCGCTGCATCCGGCCGGGAAGCTCTTCGACCGCTTCCAATCCGCGGGCGATCGTCGTGAGTTCGATGCCGTAGGACAAGCCCAGCGCGGCGGCCGTGAGGCAATTGTAAACGTGATGGTCGCCGACGAGCGTCGTGCGAACGCCGACCGAATCGTCGCCCGCGGTGAGTACGAAAGTTTGCTCGTTCATCTGCTGTTCGATGATTTCGGCGCCGATCTCGGCTGGCTGGCGGAGTCCGATCGTTAGCGCCGGGCCGTCGAGTTCCGCCAGCATCCGCATCGAGGGTTTACAGTCGGCGTTGAGGATGGCGACGCCGTCGGCGCGAAGGTGATCGAGGATCCGGCGTTTTGCCTGGCGGTAGTTGTCGATCGAGCCGTGCCAATCGAGGTGGTCGCGGCCGACTTGCGTGATGCAGACGGAGTCGAGCTCCACGCCGGCGAGGGCAGATTGAATTAGATCGCGGCTCGAGACCTCGACGATCGCGTGCGAGAGTCCGTTTGCGGCCATTTGGCCGAGCCAGCGGGCGAGCACCGGCGGCGAAAGCTCGGCGTCGGGCGCGTGCTGGCAGTCGAGGCCGTCCCAATGAGCGAGCGAATCGATCGCGCCGGCTTCAAAACCGGCAGCGTTCAGGATCGAGGCGATCAGTCGGACGACGGTCGTCTTGCCGCTCGTGCCGGTGACGCCGATGACTTTCAATTGTTGCGACGGGCTGCCGACGAGCGCCTGGCAGAGCTTGCCGTAAGCGACGCGGCTGTTGGCGACGACGAACTGCGGCACGTTGAACACCGGCAGCATCCGCTCGCAGACAACGGCAGCAGCCCCGCGGCGGACCGCTTCGGCGGCGAAATCGTGGCCGTCGCTGTCCACGCCGGAGAGGGCCACGAACACGTCGCCCTTGCGGACCTGGCGAAAATCGTTCGTGCAACTCGTCGCGCGGACATCGCGCGGACGGGCGGTGAGGTCGGCGGCAAGTGCTTTGCGGAGCGAAACTCCGGCGGCACGTAGTGGTTTAGGCGTCACGCGAAGGCCTCCTTGCCTGCGACGTGTGCGGCGTGCGAAACTGGAATCGGTTTCGCCCCTCGATCCATCAAGGTGGCGAATGTTTGTGGATTTGCGCGGTGGCGTCAAGGCGGGTTTTCGCGGCGCGAGCGTGCGTGCCAGCATTGCCAGTTGACGTTGCCACGCATGCAGCGCCGCCGTACCGTTTAGCAGCCGTCTTTCGCCACGGAACCCAGGGAGTTTCCGCACATGGCCGACGAAGATTTCGATGTCGATCGGCTGGCCGCTTATTTGCACCGGATGCCGGCGGAGGTTTTGAAGCTGGCCGAGCGGGGCAAGCTGCCCGGCCGCCGCGTGGGCGGTGCGTGGCGGTTCTCGGCCGCGGAGATCCACCATTGGATGGAAGAGCGGATCGGGCTTTCGGACGAAGATGAATTGGCCACGGTGGAAGGGGCACTCGACCGGCATGGGAAACACGCGGCGGACGAGGAGATTTCGATCGCGGCGCTGTTGCATCCCGAGTCGATTGCCGTGCCGCTGTTGGCAAAGACGCGGGGGAGTGTGATCACGACGATGGCGGAGCTCGCGGCGGCAACCCATTTGCTGTGGGATGCCGGCGCGATGGCCGATGCAGTGCGGTCGCGCGAGGCAATGCATTCGACGGCGCTCGACAATGGCGTGGCGCTCTTGCATCCGCGGCGGCCATTGTCGAACATCCTCGCCGAGGCCGTGCTGGCGTTGGGGATCACGCCGCGCGGAATTCCCTTTAGCCGACCCGCCGAGCCGGGTGCCCGTGGGCGGCTCACGGATGTGTTCTTTTTGATTTGTTCGACCAGCGAGCATGAGCATTTGCGAACTCTGGCGCGGTTGAGCCGAGTGATTAACGACGTGTTTTTCCTGTCGGACTTGCGGGCTGCGCCGGATGCGGTTGCGGCCCGCGAATTGATCGTGTCCCGCGACGCGGCGATCCGCGATTTGGGAGATTTTTGATGCGCGGCGCGACAGAGAGCAGGCCGACCGTGTGGCTGGTCGGCGACGATGGACATCCCGACTTCGCGGAAGCGGTTACGCTCGTGCGGGCGACGGCCGACGTCGGATCGGCTTTGCCGGAGGTGATCGTCGTCGCGCAGAGTCGGCCGGGAGTGATTCGTCGGCGTGAGCTCGAACGGCTGCGGCGGAGCGCGCCACTGGCCGGAGTGGTTTCGCTGTTGGGGAGTTGGTGCGAAGGCGAGACACGGACCGGAAAACCGGCGGCCGGCGTGCGGCGATTGTATTGGTATGAATTTCCGAGTTGGTGGCAGCGGCAGTTGGCACTTCGCGAGGCGGGGCGCTGTCCAGAATGGGTGTGGGGGGAGGATCGCAGATTGTTGATTGATGATTGCCGATTTGAGGAACGAATCAATCGGTATGCGATCGAAACAAATTGTTGGGATACGGCAGCGGCGCTGACGGATGTGCTGAAATCGGTCGGCGGCGAAACGATTTGGCTGCGGCCGGGATCGGAACATGGAGAACTTCGCGGAGCGGTCGCGGGGATTTGGGACGGCGGGCAGTTGAACGATGCGGAGGCGGCGCGGTTGGCGGCATTTTGTGGGCGAATGGCAACATTCGCTGCGCCGGTGGTGCGCTGCTCGATTTTCCGCGGCGCGAGCGGTGCGAGGTTGCGCGGCAAGTCGGTGCGGCGGCGGTGCTCGGGAAACCGTGGTTGAATGCCGATCTCATGGCGGCGTTGCAGCAAGCTATCGGACATGAGAAGCAGTTGAGCATTTCATCGTCTCCTCGCGCCGCCTAGTCACCATTCTGCGATTGCGCTCCGCAAAATCTCTCGTTTCCATTCGACCTCGTGGATCGGCCAGGCGTGGACCGTCTCGAGGCCGGTCGTGGTGGGATCGAGGGTGGCGGACGCCGGCTCGCCCGATTGGTGCGACTCGCGCCAGACTGTCGACTCTTCGGGAAGCAGTCGCGGAGGGCGGCTGCCGGCGTTCGTGCGGCGCCAGCGGACGCTGCCCAGATCGCAGAGTGTGATCACGATCGGCGGCGACATTTCGAGCATCCGGCGGGCGATCAGCTCGTGACTGGCTGTCGAGTAACGCTGCTTGAGCGCGAGCAAGTCCCACTTGCATTCTGGACCGTCGACGGCGAACCAACCGCGTGGCAACAGCAGGCAACTGGCGAGGTGATTGGCGACTTGCTCGCGGGCATTTTCGGGTGCCGTATCCGGTTGAACGCCGAGCGCGGCGAAGACGCGATAGGCGACGCTTTCGCCGATTTCATGAGCGACGGCCCATTGGAGCCGTTCGGGCCGCTCGGCCAGACCGACGACGATCGTTCCCTGCCCTGCGCTGCCGCCCCGCGGATCGGCGAGCTCGACCAACCGGCCGCGACCGGTGAGCGCGTCGTTGCGGGCGACGACCAATCCGATCCGCTCGGCGACGAGCGTGGCGTCGACCGGCGGCTCGGCGACGCCGGCTTCCCAGAGCACGTCGGAGGCACAGGCATCGAGCGCGGCGGCAAACTCGTCGGCGGGAATTTCGGAGAGCATGGTGAGCGCCACGAAATGCAGGGAAACATGGAGAATGTATACATGTACACTATACCAGCGGAGGGCAAACTAACAAGGCGCCTTTGCGTCAAGTTTGTGTTGGCGGACTCGAAAGGCGGCTCGTCGTAAGTCGTTATATTCTCGAAGGGGTCACGTGACCCAGTCTTCTAAAGCTGCCATTGACTGCTTTGGCAGCAGGGTAGCATTTTTGTTTTTGGTGGCGAAACTTTCCTTGGGGAG
>JANNTD010000307.1:0-14561 GCA_031403315.1 Planctomycetota bacterium | reverse complement strand
GCCGCGGCTTCTTTCCCCGCTTCCCCCCAGCGGGGAAAGAAGCCGCGGAGAATGAGGCCGCTACTACTAACACACTAACACACTATCAAACCAATTACATACAAGGCCTTCCTCCGCGGGCGTTGAGGCCATTTCCTCCGTCAGCGTGAGGCTCAAATTCCTCCGCGGTCGGAAAGAAGTTGTTGTTTGACAATTTGAAATGACAACCGGCCAACCAACGTCGGGAATTGGCAGCGATCGCTCTGCGCCTCTGCGAGAAACCATTCGCCACGGCGCGGGGACACGTCGGGCGACTCTATCGGACAAATCGACGAGGAATTTTGTCGATCGCGTCACGAGGTTCGCACGATTTTGTGAGATGTTTCCGCGAATGCAAGGTGACAAAACGAACGCCAATTGTCGCCTCGCAGCGTGTTTTCGCGGGAACGACCGTTCGCAAACGACAAGCCGGCAACGACTTGCGAACGAGCCAGAAAAACGCGTCCGGACAAAACGCGAAAAACCACGAGCCGCAGCACGTATTGTCAGCAAGAGTCGGCAAACGCGACGACAATTCGAGCCTACGATCTCAGTTCGCTAAGGCTCGACGCGCTTGCCGAAAACCAGGATCACGCCTGCAAGCACCACGACCTGCAGCGGCAAGATCACCCATACCGAAACGCCATAGCCCACGAGCACCGTGCCCAACAGCGTCGAGACCGTGCCAACTACCGCCGCGTAGACAATCTGCGTGTAAACGTGCGCCATGAGATCGCAACTACTCGCTTGGGCCGAGAGAATCGCCGTGTCGGAAACCGGCGAAACATGGTCGCCCATGATCGCCCCGGCGAGCACGCAGCCGAGCGTGGCGATGAAGATCGAGCTCCCGGCGAGTTCCTCGGGCGACGTCGCGCCGACCGTCGCGGCGGCAAGCGGCACCACCATCGGCACCAGGATGCCCATCGTGCCGTAGGCCGTCCCCGTGCAGAACGACACGACCGACGCCAGCAGAAACACGATCGTCGGCATCCAGCGGGCAAAGGTCTCGGGCGATCCGTCGCTCGCCGCCAAGAGTTGCTGCTTGAGGAAGTCGCCGGTGTAGAGCCGCGAATCTTTGAATTCGTAGGGCGTAGTCGACGGCTGGCCGTCGACCGATTTGTTGCTCGTCATCCGCGACATCGCCGTGGCAACCCACAGGATCGCCATCGCGGGCAGCACGATCCGCGCGCCGCGACCTGCCGCGGCCAGAATCCGCTCGGCATGGATGCCCGCTCGCCAACGCGCCATCAACCAGGCCACCGTCAGCCCGGCCAACCCGCCATAGCAGAGCGCCAGGCTGGAATCTGCCGAGCCGAATGCCTCGCGAATTCGCTCCATGCCGACGAGCCCCGGTTGCGACTTCGCCACCGCGGCTGCACCCGTCGCGTAAATCAGCCAGATCACGATCGAGAGCGTCACGCCAAGCGGCACGGCGGCATTCGCCCAATGCGAAGCCGGCACCAATTGGCCGTCGTCGTACGGATTTTCACTCGAGCCCATGAACTTCGGCGCATTGAACTGGCCCTCGAGCGCCTTGCGCTCCGCCTTGAGCATCGGACCGAAATCGCGTCGCAAGATCGCGATCAGGGCCACGAAGACCAGCGTCTGAATCACATAGAATCGATACGGAATGCAGGCCACGAACAACTCGAACGGATTGAGGCCCGCCGAGATCTTCGGATCGAGATTCGACAATCCCTCGCGCAAGTACGCGAGCTCGACTGCGATCCACGTCGAGACCAGCGCGATCCCGGCGACCGGAGCGGCGGTGCAATCGACGATGTAAGCCAGCTTCTCGCGCGAAATCTTCAGCCGATCGGTCGTCGGCCGCATCGCGTTGCCGATCAACAGGCAATTGGCGTAGTCGTCGAAAAAGATGATCAGCCCCAGGCACCAAGTGGCGAGCTGGCCGCTGCGGCGCGATTGGGCCCACGGCGTAATCGCGTCGGCCAGGCCCAGCATGCCGCCCGAGATGTGAATCACGCCGATCATCGCACCGCAAAGCAACGTGAACGCGAAGATGCGGAGCTGCCCCGGCTGAATCAGCGAATTCCAGAGATTGGTCTCCAGCAGATCGACGAACGCCTGGATCGGATCGCCGCTCGTGATGATCAGAGCGCCGACCGCCAACCCTGCCAGCAGCGAAAGCACGACGCGCTGCGTGACGATCGCCAGCACGATCGCCACCACCGGCGGTGCAATGCTCAGCCAACCATAGGGATGTTCGGGCATCGAAAGGCAGTCGAAAAAAGTGCTAATCAACGAGGGACACTGGATGTTCGATCACACTGACGCGCCGCGCGTCGGCATTCACTTCCACCAGCGCATTGATCGGCAAGACCCAGTTCTCGCGCTGGTGCCCGGCCGGCAGGCCCACGAGCACCGGCACTGCGAGCTTGTCAAAATATTCGTCGAGCAGCGCAGCCATCTCGGAGTCGAATCCGGACGTAGCGCCCTCGTTCATCGTGAATCCGCCGAGCAAGATTCCGGCCGCCGACTGCAATTTGCCGGCCAGTGCAAGCTGCGCAAGATAGCGGTCGACGCGATAGACCGGCTCGTCCACGTCTTCCAGAAACAGAATTCGTCCGGCTGTGTCGACTTCAAACGGCGTCCCCACCAACCCGGCAATTACGGAGAGGTTGCCGCCCGTGAGCCGTCCGTTAGCGACGCCCGGCACAATCGCTCGGAGTGTCACGTCGCTGACACCAGATTCTGCATATGTCGAGAGTTGCATGCCCGTCGCATCCTGCTGTTCTGCCGCGATCGTCCGCCACAACGCGGCTTCGGTGGTCGGCGACATACCGTCGGCCGCACCGAAGCCGTCTTGCAAATTTGGCCCGTGAAACGTCACCAATCCGGTGCGATTCTGCAGTGCGAGGTGCAACGCCGTAATGTCGCTGAAGCCGATGAACACTTTCGGATGCCGCCCGAGCAGTTCAAAGTCGAGCCGATCCAACAATCGCACCACGCCATAGCCGCCGCGGGCGCACCAGACGGCGGTCGACTCCGGATCGGCGAACGCGGCCATCAGTTCGCCGGCCCGCGTGCTGTCGTCGCCTGCCAGGTAGCCACTCTTGCGAAACAGATCGCCGTGCGTCTTGATGCGATAACCGCGCGAACGCAGCGCATCGAACGCCTTCTCGATCCGCTCGCGGACGACCGGCCCGGCCGGCGCGACCACGCTGATCGTGTCGCCGCGCCGCAGCGCTTTGGGTTTCACCGGTTGCATGCCGCTTGCAGTCCTTCCTTACTTCCCGCCGAACAACAAATAGCCCAAACCGATCGCGACGACCACACCCACGACATCCGCAAGCAAACAGGCTGCGAGCGTATGGCGAATCTTCTTGATGTTCACCGCACCGAAGTAAATCGTGAGCACGTAGAACGTGGTCTCGCTGCTTCCCATCATGATCGAAGCCGTGTTGCCAATGAAGCTGTCCGGCCCGTGCGATTGAAAGAGCTCGACGAGCATCGCCCGCGAGCCGGCCCCGGTGAGCGGCCGCGTGAACGCGAGCGGCAACAGGTCGAGCGTTTCGACGAAGCCCCCTGCCCCGGCCAACTGCAACCCCGAACCGAGCGCCACCCCGAAATCTTCAAGGATTCCGCTGGCCAGAAACACCTTGATCACCAGCAGCATCGCCACGAGATAGGGAATGATCATCACCGCGATGCTGAACCCCTCTTTGGCCCCGGAAACAAACGATTCGTACATCGGCACGCGTTTGTAGACGGCCCAGAGAATGATCGTGAGGATCGCCGCAGGGATCATCCACTGGCTAATCGCATTGAGGATTTGCTGCAATGTGTCCATCAATCGAATCCTCCGCCGGGCGGTTGCTCGCGCGCGATTGTCGAAGCGGTTGCTTCGGCGGACGCCACGACCTGGAACCGCGGCCAGCGCGCGAGCCAGCGTGTGATGAACACGGCAAAGAGGCTCGAAATCAGCGTCGCAATCAATGTGCCGGCGATCGGTTCGGCTGGATTCGTGCTCCCGCTCAGTGCACGGTACCCAATGATCGTAAACGGAATCAGCGTGATGCTGCTGGTGTTGATCGCCAGGAACATCGCCATCGTGTTCGTGGCGGTGTCCTTCACCGGGTTGAGTTCCTGCAGCTCGCGCATCGCCTTGAGTCCCATCGGCGTGGCCGCATTGTCGAGGCCGAGCATGTTGGCCGAGAGATTCATGAGCATCGCGCCTTGGGCGGGATGGCCGTCGGGCACTTCGGGAAAGAGCCATCGCATGAGGGGCCGCAGCAGGCGGGCAAACGCATCGACCAGCCCGGCATCTTTCGCCACATTCAAGAGGCCAAGCCAAACGGCCATGATGCCAATCAAACCGATGCAGAGCGTCACCGAAGTATCCGCCGCATCGAGCACTGCCAAGTTGAGCCGCTTGCCCATCGCCGTGAGGCCGGTTTCGTCGTCCGTCGGCGCCGCGTCGATCGCAGCCGGGGGTTGTGGAGCTTCGACAGCCGGCGGCGGCGAAGCGCTCTGCCACGCTCCTTTGCCGAAGCCGTACAGAATCCCGACCAACAGCAGCCAAAACCAGACTCTATTCAGCACAGGCGATTCTCCCCGCCGCACCGCAGGAAAGTGCCCGCGTTCGTGCCGGTGCGTTTGCCGTCCGCCCACACTGTCTCGCCGGCGACGACCACGCGGCGGACCGCGCCCGGCAGTTCATCGCCCGCTCCCGCATCATGCAACACCAGATCGGCGAAGTACTCGCGGCGTATTTTGCCGCGGTTCGCGCCCAGACCGAGTCGTTTGTATTCCCGCCAGGCGTCGTCGACAAGTTCAGCGAGTGCGCAGGATCCGGACAGAGTCGGATTCATTTCGCCCACGGCAACGAATCCCCAATTGATCGGCAACTCGAGCGGTGTTACCAACATTTCGAGCGCGTCGCGGCGAGTGGGGTCGACGCGGCCAACGACGGTTGTGACTCCGCTCGCCAATAGTGTGTCCAATCGCTTCGAGTCGAGCGGTTTTCCTGGCAACCAATCATTGAGGTAGGCAATTTGTCCGGGCAAGATCATACACCCGCTGGCGTCGATCACGACTTTCCCGGTCGACGTGCCGAGATCGCCAATTTCAATGATCTTGCCGTCCGGTCGTTGCGACGGAGCGAGTCGCTGGCCGTGCGAATGGTTGATCCCCAGATCGGCCCGCGCCGCGCCGCGGCAATCCGCATCGAGCACTTGCCCACCGACAATTGCCGTGTCGTACAGCTTGAGCTCGTTGGCCGGCGGCAGCCGATCGTAGATGCCCGGATCGATGTCGCGGTAGCTGTCATTGGCGATTGCAGCAAGCGCCGCCAACAAACCGTTGAAATGGACTTCGACGATCGGCGACGGATCGGGCCCCGGCCAGCCGCCGGCTTCCACCAGCACCGTGACCACGCCCATCGCCTGCACCCGCTCGCCGAACGACCACGGCATGTATTCCGCTTCGTACCGCGCGATCATTCCCGGGGCATGCGGCCGCACTGCCTCGGCAATGCATACCGCCAATTGCTTCGTAGCGCGGGTCTGCATGGTCTCGGTCGATTCAGCATCCAGCGGCGGAGCCATCAGCGCCACCGCGACCGGCTTGGGAGGAATGCCGACCGCCGTGCGCGCATTCTGGTTGTGAAGGTTGAAGCCGAACTCTGGCCGCAGTGTTTCCACCGCCCGATGGAGCGCTTGCCCCTCCGGCGTTTCGAGCCGCAGCGCGTCGCGGTTCACGTCGATGTGTTGGGCGTTGTACCGAGTCCCGGCCGCCGCGCCGTCCGGGCAGAGCATCGGAATCGCATACAGCGTACACCCGGCCAGAATCTCTGCGGCCTCCCGATCGGACGAACGCGTCGTGAGATAACTCATAAGATCAACGAGCACCGCCGTGTGCGTCGGCTCGTCGCCATGCATCTGCGACCAAAGCAGCACCCGCCTCGGCCCGCTACCAATTGTTGCGAGATAAATCGGCCGACCTTGATACGACTCGGCGAAGCGCTCCATCTTGAGCGTGCCATTCGACGCTCCGGTCAGCCGCGCGAGCGATCGCTCCACGTCCTCGCACCGCAGCATCGATGGATCGGCTGGCGACACGCGAAACCGGGCGTATGTTTCGCGGTCCTGCAAAGTGTCGGCCTCAAGGAAAATAATTACCACAAGATCGGCTCACGGCGACGCCGTGTCGCGCTGTTTCGCGGCGTACGCCTCCGCGGCGCGGAACACCCGCATCAGGTTACCACCAAGTATGCCCTCGATTTGAGCTTCCGTGTAGCCGCGATCCAAGAGCCCCTGCGTGATCGTCGGGTAGCAGCTCACGTCGTCGAGTTGCGTCGGCAACACGGAGACGCCGTCGAAATCCGATCCCAGGCCGACGTGTTCGGGCCCCGCCACCCGCGCAATATGGTCGATATGATCCAGAAGCACGTGAATCGTGCCGCGCGGGTAGGGGTGCTTGGCCTTCCACGACAGCATCTCCGTCTCGACCCGGCTCGGTTCGTACTGGCTTTTGAGTTTCCGTTCGAGCTCCATGCCATCGGCGACGGTCTTCACCGATTCCGGCACGATGAAGCCCGAGAAGAAATTGACCATCACGACGCCGTCTTTTGTGCGAAGCCGCTCGAGCACCTGGTCCGGCACGTTGCGGGGATGATCGGCCACGGCCCGCGACGACGAGTGCGAAAAGATCACCGGCACAGCACTCACGTCGAGCGCGTCGTTCATCGTGTCGGGCGAGACGTGCGAAATGTCGACCAGCATTCCCAGCTCGTTCATCGTGCGGACGACTTCCTCGCCGAAGGGCGTGAGGCCGCCGTGCTTGGCTTCGTCCGTCCCCGAGTCGGCCCAATTGAGCGTATCGGTGTGCGTGAGGGTCATGTAGCGGGCGCCCAACTCGTGGAGCTTGGCGAGCGCGCTCAACGATTCCTGAATGCAGTGGCCGCCTTCGACGCCGATCAGCGATGCAATCTTGCCCTCTTTGTGAATCCGGTCAATGTCGTCCGTCGAAACTGCCAACTCGAAAGTCTCCGGATAGCGATCGATCATCTGTTTCACGAGCTCGATCTGCTCGAGCGTCGTGGCCAGCGCTTCGCCCTTATAACCCAAGTCGACCGGCACCCATACGCTCCAGAACTGCGCCCCGACGCCACCCGCGCGGAGTCGCGGGATGTCGGTTTGCAGCGTCGGCTGCGGCTGCGAAATGTCCATCTTCGAAAAGTCGGACGAGCCATATTTGCGAATCGCCCACGGCAGGTCGTTGTGGCCGTCGATCACCAACAAGCGCGCGTGCAGCGCGCGGGCCTTGTCGGTGACGACGATTGGAGCTCGCTCATCCTCCGCGCGAACTGTCGAATTCGCACCGCAAACGATCGCCAAGAAGGCGAGCGTGCCGACCGTCGCGATTTCGTGGCCGAATGTCATCTCTTACTTTGCCTTGGCCTGTTTCTGCGATTCGCCCGCTTCGGCTTTGATCTTAACCAAATTGTTCCAGGCCCAGCGATAGAGGTTTCTCGTGTCGACGTACCGCGATTCGGTCGAAGGAGCACCCAATGCAACAATCACGAGCCGCCGGCCGTTGCGCTCGGCGGTCGACACCAGGCAGCAGCCCGCCGCGCCCGTCGTGCCGGTTTTGATGCCGTCGTAGCCTTCCGTCCTGAGGAGCTGATTCGTCGATTTCCAGACCACATTGCGCTTGTATCCGGACACCGAGTCGACCGTCGAGCCGTGCTGCGCGGTGCCCACGCGCTTACGGAACTCTGGCTGCTTGAACGCGAGCGTGGCGAGCAGCGCCAAGTCGCGGGCCGTGGTTTGGTGTCCTTCGGCCGTGAGGCCGTGTGGGTTGGCGAAGTGTGTCGACTTCATGCCGATCTCCGCCGCCTTGCGGTTCATGGCGGCGATGAAGCCGTCGTACGAACTCTTTGCGTCTGGCGTCAGCCGCTTGCCAAAGTGCTCGGCAATGGCGACCGACGCGTCGTTCCCCGATGGAAGCAGCAAGCCGTAGAGCAACTCGCCGACGGTGAGCTTTTCGCCCGCTTTCACGTCGGCTGTCGAGCCCGACGTGCCATCAGCCTGTTCCGAAAACGTGACGATCTCATCGAGCACGCTCGGGTCCTTCTCGGCAAGCGAAGTGACAAGTAATGCCGTCATGATCTTCGTGGTGCTCGCCGGATCGCGCCGCTCGTCTTCCTTGCCACCCGCGAGGAGTTCGCCCGTTTCGCCGTCGGCGATCACCCAGGCCTTGCAAGTTACAAAAGGCGGACCGTCAAGCGCGTCGGCCGGCCCCTTCTCCGTGGCTTCCGCATTCACGATGGCCGGCTCGGGGGCCGGTTCCTCGGTCATCACGAGCGGGCCGAGCGCCTTCCAAGTTGCGATGTCGACGACGCCGCTCGCCGCGAGACCACTCTGCGTTTGAAACTTCTTGACGAAGCCTTCCGTCTCGGGCCCGAAGTCGCCGTCGACGCCGATGTTCGGTGCCGGCTTGATGCGGGCGTTGAGCGTGCGCTGCAACGCTTCGACCAGCTCGCCATCCGCGCCCATTGCGAGCGTCCGCGCGATCGCGGCTGCAGGGGCACCGTCCTTTGCATTGAAATACTGGTAGGCGATCGAACCGATCTCGGCGCAGAACGCGTCGCCTTCGTTGTCGTCGGTCCAACTGCGATCTTTGTTCTTGTTCGTGAGAATACAGAACGCGATTGGCCCGGCCGGCGAGTCGATGAAACCCGCGTCGGTCCGCGACTCGTTCACGGACCCAGTCTTGTGGGCCACCCGTGTGCCGGTGGGCAACAGCCGAGGCACTTTCAATTTGTCCGAGCACGAGTAGAGGTGCTCAAGCATTTGCTCCGACGCCTGCTTGCTCACCAGTTCGTGCTTGTAGAGCCGCTCGACGAGGCGAATCATTTCGTTCGGCGTCGTGCTGCCCAGCCCGTAAAGCTGGCTTCGCTCGGGCGCGATCGACGTGTCGCGGCGGAAGACCTTCGAGTTGAGTTGTGTTTCCTTGCAGCCGAGCGCGGCCATGCAGCGGTTGGTCGTCGGCAGGTCGATCTTGTCGATCACCAGGTTCGTCGCCGCGTTGTCGGACGTGGAGATCATCAGTCGAATCGCGTCGCGAAGCGAGAGCTTTAGACCCGCCGAGAAATGGGTCGATAACAAGCCCGAACCCGGCACCAGGTCGTCCTTTGTGAGTTCAATCACGTCGTCAAGCGAGATTTTGCCGTCCTCGATCGCCTCGTAGGCCGCGATCATCACCGGAAACTTGATGAGGCTCGCGGTCGGCATCGGCTGGTCGCCGTGGTACTCGAACGACTCGTCGGTGCGAAGATTCTTGATCGCCACTGCCACGTCGCCACGGTGCTGCTTAATCGCGGGTTCGAGGACGGCGGCCAGCGTTGGCTTCGATTCTTTGGCTTGTGTCGCGTGGGCGGCGAATGTGAAAGCGATTGCCGCCGCGATTGCGATTGGTGAGGCAGTTCGGAGGAGATCGATTCGTGGAGGCATGTTTCAATTACCTGCATCGTGAAGAACAGTTAAACCGCAATCGGTAGTGGACCGTCGAGCAATGTAACGCCGGTGCCATTGACGTTTGGATAGATGCAACGTCCACGTTCAAGCCGCACACCCGTGGCGACATCGCGTGCCAACAGCACCGCGCCGTCCATGTCGACGTAATCCAAAAGCGGCAGCAGTTGCGCGAGGGCCGAAATACCGACAGTTGACTCAGTCATGCACCCGGCCATCACTGAGAGTCCCAGCTCCCGCGCCCGCGCGATCATCCGTCGGGCCGCCGCGAGCCCGCCGCACTTCACCAGCTTGATGTTGATGCCGTCGAACAAGCCGTCACAACGGTCGACGTCCGCCTCGGTGACGCAACTTTCATCCGCAAAGAGCGGCAGCACCGATCCATCGCGGGCCTCACGAGCGGCTGCATCGTTGCCCGGCGCGATCGGCTGCTCGATGAATTCGACGCCCAGTTCCGCGAGCACCGGGGCGAGTTCGATTGTCTGCTGAGGCGTCCAACCGCAATTCGCATCGACGCGGAACAATGCGTCGGTGTGGCGGCGCAGCTCGCGGACGATCGCCAGGTCGTCTGCCGTGCCGAGTTTGATTTTGTAAACCGGCCAGCCGGGCATCTCGCGCATCTTTTCAACCATCTTTTGCGGCGTGTCGATGCCAAGCGTGTAGTCCGACATCGGAATCTTGTCGTTCGAGAGGCCCCAGAGTTTGTACACCGGCTTGCCGCGCAACTTGCCCCATAGATCGTGAATCGCCTGATCGAGCGCCGAGAGAGCGAACTCCTGGCCCGGCAGCTCGCGGGCGAGCGCCGCGATCAGGTCGAGCGGGTCGCCCAAAAGCGCGCCCTCGACTAGCGAGCGGACCGACTCGAGCGACCGCGACATGTTCTCGATCGTCGCACCATAGAACGAGTTGGTCGTCGCCTCGCCGTAGCCGTGGACTTCTTCGATGGAAAGCTGCACGATGAGCGTCGTTTGCACCGCCGTCGAACCGCGGGAAATCGTAAACACGTGCCGCAACGGCAGGTCAAAATGTTTGTACGAGAGCTGCACCGACGGGCCTCCTTCGCCAATCTCTTGATCGTAAACCGTTCGCCGGCCGCATGTTAGCATGAGACGCGCAACCGATTCATTCTATCGCGCAAGTGACGGGGCCAACAGCACGTCGGCGAACGCCTGCTGCGAGACGGCCACGTCGCTGTAAGTGCAAATTCGCACCGCGGCGGCCGGATAATCGTCGAGCGCGTACGGCACGCCGAGCGACGCGACGACGGCCGGCCGATCGGACGTGAGCCGCCGCACGAACTCCCCTTGCGACGACAAGAGTCCAAACGCATGCCACGCCGCCGGGCGGACAATCATCGCCACCACGAGTTGCGGGGCGGCGAGCGCCAGTTCGCGAGCCCCTTCGAGCGCCGCGGAATCCGCCTGCGGGCCAAGCTCGATGTATCGCACATCGCGAAACCGCTCGCGCAGCGCGGCCGCCAGCGGCTGCTCCGGCGGATCGATCGCCGTCTCGAACGGCTTCAAAAGAATGGCCACCAGCGGCTTGTCAGGATCAAGCGGCAACAGAGTGCCGGCACCGGCGATGATTTCAACCGCTTCGCAGGCAAATCGACTTGCCGCTGAGGAGTCGACGTCCGATGACGGTGTCTCCGCGTAAGTATTTCCTCCGAATGCGTTACGCTTGAGCGTCCAAACGCGGGCGAAGGCCTCATTGACGCGGTCTTCAGTGAGCGAGCCATCGGCAACGCACGCCACCAGATAGTCGACGACGGACACGGGGTCTTTGATGTCGAGCAACAAATCGACGCCGGCATTGAGCGTCGCCAGCGCCATCTCGCCTTCGTTGTCGAATAAGTCGCGCACTCCGGCCATCAAGAGACTGTCGGAGCAGACAGCGCCCTCGAATCCCATCTCGTCGCGAAGCAAGTCTTTCAGCAATTCCGACGAAAGCGTCGCCGGCAGAGCACTCGGATCAACCTGCGGGAAGGCGACGTGAGCCGTCATGATTAGCGAGCAACCTGCGTCGATTGCCGCCTGAAATGGCAGTAGCTCACACTTTCGCAACTCAACCAACGACTTGGCCACACTAGGCAGCGAGTCGTGCGAATCCTGATGTGTGTCGCCGTGGCCGGGGAAATGTTTTGCGGTGGTCAGCAGCCCCGAACTCTCGGCAAGCGACACGTAAGAAGCCGTCATCGCAGCAGCTTGCTCTGGATCTTCGCTAAACGCGCGAATCGCAATGATCGGATTGCGACGATTCGTGTTCACGTCGGCTACAGGTGCAAACGTGATGTGCAGGCCAGCTTCTCGGGTTTCTCGCACAACGGTTTCGAGAAAACAACCAACGCCGGCGGACGACCGCGCGATCGCCGCCGCATGTGGAAACAATGTGTAGCCGCGGAGCTGCTGCCCCACGCCGCGCTCGATGTCCGACGCCACCAACAGCGGAGATTTGCTCTTCGATTGCAGGCGCTTGAGCGCCGCCGGCGTCCCAGCCTTCGTCCCATTGAACAAGAGCAGCCCGCCGATCGGACACGCGTCGATCAACTCCGCGATCCGTGCTTCGTCGTCGTCCACGACCAGCACCGGCGGCAGATTCGAGCCGATTCGCACCATCATGAGCTGGGCAATTCTCTCGGCGAGCAAAGTCGGCGGATCGGGAAGTGTCGTAGGAGAACTAGCCATGCGCGTCTTTCTTGCCAAACGCCGCGTCAAGTGGGATGAACATCACGGTAAGAAAGCTCGGAACCATGGCGATCATGATCCACAAGAAGAAGTGCTGGTAGCCAATCTGTTCCTGAAGCCAGCCGCTCCACATGCCCGGGATCATCATCCCCAGCGCCATCATGCCGCTGCACAGCGCGTAGTGCACCGTCTCGTGTTCGCCGCGGGAGATGTAAATGCAATAGAGCATGTAGGCGGTGAAGCCGAAGCCGTAGCCAAACTGCTCCACGGCCACGGCGAGCGTGATCAGCCAGCGGCTCTCCGGCTGGGCATAAGCCAGAAACAGAAACGCCGCGTTCGGCAGATGAATCGCCAGCGCCATCGGCCACAGCCAATGCTTGAGTCCGTCGCGGGCCGCGAAGAAGCCGCCAAGAATGCCGCCGAACGTCAGCATCGCGACTCCCACCGTGCCGTAGACAAAGCCAAATTCCTGCGTCGAGAGCTCAAGCCCGCCCGCTTCCCGCGAGTCGAGCAGAAACGGCGCGGTGAGCTTCACCAATTGGGCTTCGGGAAAGCGGTAGAGCAAGAGAAACGCCAGGAGTGCGACGATCCGGGGCTTCTTGAAAAACGTGGCAAAGGGCACCGCGAAGCCGGCGAGCCAGTTGCCGCTCGCTCCGTCGGCCGGCGGCGCATCGAGGACCGGCTTCGGCATGACGACCGCGTGATAGAGCGAGAATAGCACGAACATGCCGGCGACGAGGAAGAACGTCGCCGACCAGGCGAGCGGAATATTGCCGGTGGACGTTTCGAGCTGCCCGGCAAACATCACCAACAGCCCCTGCCCCGCGATCATCGCCAGGCGATAGGCCGTGCTGCGGATGCCGACGAACCAGGCCTGCTGATGACTATTGAGCGCCAGCAGGTAGAAACCGTCGGCCGCCACGTCGTGCGTTGCCGAGCTGACCGCCACTAGTGCGAGCGCTGCGAGCGTCCAGCGCACAAAGTCCTCCGCCGGGATGGCGAGCCCGGTGCAGGCCATGCCGGCGCCGATCAAAAGCTGCGTGAACACGACCCAGCGCCGCCGCGTGCCAAGCCGTTGCACCACGGGGCTCCAAAGCGCCTTGATCGCATACGGCAGATAGAGCCAGCTCGTGTAGAGCGCGATCTCGGTGTTGCCCACGCCAAGCCGTTTGAACATCACGACCGCCAGCGTCATCACGACGACGTACGGCAGACCCTCGGCAAAGTACAGGCTCGGCACCCAGGCCCACGGCGACGGGCGGCCGGCGGGAGCGTCATCGAGCGGCGGCGCGTTCGGCTGTGTCGCGTCAATCACGTCAGCACGCGCCACAGGACGAGCTCCGCAAGAAAAGGTCGGGATCTACTATTTGGCGTCGAGTGTCGCTCGCGGCCCTTCGACACCAACTCGGTTTACGGCCGTAACGACAACGCTGCCAGATTGGGCGCCGTCGACCTCTTGAGTATGACCGGGCACGATCTCGGTCGTCCAGTCGCCATTGCTCTCGCGTTCGACGACCCATAACCAAGGCGCCGCACCGCCGGGCAATTGCAGTACTAGCTTCCGCTCGTCGCCGTTTCCGGACCAGGAAAGCTGTGGCTGTTTCGGCGGTGGCGTCTGGGCCGCGAGCCACGGGGTCGCCGGCACCAGCGCCGGCTCTGCATATACACCCTCGCGGAGTGTCGTCGCCACTCCGCCGCGATCCGCCGCGAGCGCCTTGATGCTGAAATGAATGTTGCCGCCCGCTCCCGCTTGCGCCCGCGTCGCCTCGATCTGTCGGACGACCTCGTCCGCGGTCCACTCGGTCTTCGAACCGTCGTCGACGCGCGACGTGAAATTCCCCGGCCACAGGTGCCGGCCCTGGGTATTCTGCTCCCGCCACCAGGCCAGCAGCACCGGATAACTCTGCGCCTTCTGCTCAATCGGCCAATAGAGTTGCGGGCTGAAGTAGTCGACCGTCCCATCCTGGAACCACTTCAGCGAATCGGCATACAGATTCGCGTACGAATCGAAGCCCTGAATGCTCGGCGGCTGGCCAGGGCGGTAGATGCCAAACGGGCTAACGCCGAACTTAACCCACGGCTTCGCCTGGTGAATCTCCGTGCTGAGCCGTTCGAGCAACTCCGCAACATTGGCCCGCCGCCAATCGTCGCGCGCGAGTGGCTCCTTGCCATCAAGGCCATCGAGATACTTGGCCCAACTCGCATCGTCCGGAAAATCGACCCGTTGGCCGTCCTTGTCGTTGATCGGGTACGGATAGAAATAGTCGTCGAAGTGGACCGCGTCGACATCGTATCGCCGCACCACGTCCATGATCACCGCCAAACTATGGTCGACCGCCCCCGGCTCGCCCGGATCGAGCCA
>JANNTD010000306.1:0-18943 GCA_031403315.1 Planctomycetota bacterium | reverse complement strand
ATCGCTTCAAATTGGCCGCCGGCTTTCGAGCACACATAGCCGCCGCCCCCCTGACCGCCCAGGGCGTGATTCCCGGAAACAGTACTGTTGAAAAGGTTAATTTTGTTGAGTGGGCCCTCGAGATAGATGAAGAACCCGCCGCCGCCCGCTTGTGACGTATTGCCTGAAATCGTGCTGCGGTCGATCGTTAGCGTCGAGGGGCTCATAGGATCGCCAAGATAGGCATAGAGCCCAGCGCCCCCTTTCATGTCCCCGTTCGACGTATTCCCGGAGATTGTCGTCTCCACGATTTCAAGATTGGTCCCTGCCGCGTCGATGCGAATACCACCTCCTTGGCCCTCCGAACTATTCAACATATACACCGAGGTATTCCCTGAGATCGTCGTCTTGATGATTTCTACGCCGCAGCCAGTCGCCAAAATGTAAACACCCCCTCCTTGGCGCTGCGACCGATTGCCGGAAATCGTGCTGCGGTCGATCGTCAGCGTCGACGTGATCGAACCTACCTCACGGAGATACGCAAAGAGTCCCCCACCCCCATGAGACGTTGTGTTCGCCGTATTCCCCGAGATTGTCGTCTCGATCAATTCAACGTCGCCCCCTATCGCCCTGATGGTAACGCCCCCTCCGTCCGCGCCTTGCGCCGTATTGTCGGTAATGGTGCTGCGGTCGACCGTCAGCGTCGAGTTGGTCGAACCGCTCTCACGGAGATACGCATAGAGCCCTCCACCCCCACGACTCGTCGTGTTCGCCGTATTCCCCGAAATTGTCGTCTCCACGATTTCAAAGTCGGCGCCGTACCCACTCAAACTAACTCCCCCGCCATTGTTGCTCTGCGACGAATTGCGGGTAATCGTGCTGCCGTCCACCGTCAGCTTCGAGAGGCTCGAACCGGTCTTCGACAACGTCACATACAATCCGCCCCCACGCCCTCCATTCGCTGTATTTCCCGAGATTGTCGTCTGGACGATTTCAAACTCGGCACTTACACCAAACAACGACAATCCACCTCCACCAAGCACCGATTGGTTGCCCAAAATCTCAGATCCCTCAATACGGACTTTTCCGGATGCTGCACTGCTGCCAGTGACTTGTGCGTACATGCCTCCAGCAGCAAAGCCGGCATTATCCATGATCTTGCAATCGCGAATCGTCAATACACCACCCTGCGACGCGCTATATGAAATCCCGCCGGCGCCAGATACGGCATTGGCGTCGAAATCGCCACCGGTAATCGTCAGGCCCGTCAGCGTAACATTTGAGCCCGCCCCAGAAGCAGTAATTGAAATCACGCCGGTGCCGTCGCCGGTGTTAAAATCGTGATCCAATCCGTTACCGCCGTCGATCGTGATGCCAAGTAGCACATTGCTCGGCCCCGCGCCGTCGATCGTGGCGTCGATCGTCACCGATTCGGTGATTGAGAGCTCGCCCTGGCTTAACAATATCGTTTTTGGGATGTTAAAAAACGCCGAGGAAAAGTCGATCGTGTCAAGGCCAGGATTATTCTCGGCTCGAAATACGGCCTCTCGCAAACTAACTTCCGAATCCACCAAACTAAATGTGCTGGGATCAGCGATCACATTGACCGTGTAGGTGGCCAACATACGACGATCTTCACATTGCTCAAATTGCAGTTTCTTGAAGCGGCTCGACGCTGGACAATTACGCCTCTTCTTCCGTTTAAATCCAAGTGCGGTAAGCAATCCGGTCCATGTATGCGGATGAGAATTCATATAGGCTCCTTGTCCTTGCAGTTTCAATGCAGGAGTTTGATAAAGTCATAGCAGGTCAGTCCCCGACCGAAAAGCAGTTAGCGCAGCCCTGGAAAGAAAGATATGCATCGCGAAAATTATCATCGCCGCTGATATTGATGGTTCGGGGACCGATAAGCCTTTCAAGATAAATCGGCCATTGTTGAACTCCGCACTTACATCTATCCAAGTCACTCCAGAGTTTGGATGAAATGCGATATAGCTCGGATCGCCTATATCAGTGCCATTGCGTACCGCTCCACCATTAGTCGTTGCTCCAAATAATCCGCTTCCAAACATCAAGGCGTACCAACCAGGGTCAAGCGACAACTCGACGCCGCCGAACACCTCAGCGGACGATGTGGGAAAAGCCAATAACGCATGGCCCAGTACATCTGGACTTGAAAGATTGCCCGAGTCGGGAAAATCATTCTGGTCGTCCAACTTAACAATTGCGCCAAAAAATGTGCCGCTGGTGGCAGCTACAAAATGGCCGCCAATCTCGGTGGTAAGCGCCGGCTCAGTTAATTCAAACCTGACGCCGTTGTACGCAAACGCCGAAATGTTTGTCCCCGGAACGGATTGATTCGCCAAATCGCTCCATGAAACTCCCGTCGGCCCCAGTGTGCCACTTTCAAATAGGACGTCGGCGAAGACACAGCTTGCGTAGGCTGAGACGCAGCACAACGCGCCGAGGATGATACAAAAAAATCGCTTCATGATTCCGCCCTCCAAAAAACACGATGATGGAAATGAAAACGGATAAATCGTCGAGACCACACCGCGGCGCTGGAATGAATCGATAATCGTGCTGCGGCTCGCCCGATGGGGGTTGATCCTACCACATTAGGGGGATCAAAAGCAAGTCTTTTTATGACCCCGTTCGCCGGATCGTCACGAAACCAAGCAGTTGCCAAGCAAGTTCAATCTTCCGAAGAGAACGGAAGACAAACAGGGAACATAAATCTCCACGGATCGCCGCGAATCACGATTAGCGCGAATCAGCGTCGATCAGCGTTTCTAACTTCTCCACGCTACTGACCATGAAAGTTTTGGTCGCGTGCGCGAGTTCTTAAACAGGAGTTAGCAGAGGAAGCAGAGTGCTGCGGAAACGCGATCACTTTCCCCTCTGCCACCTCCGCGCCCTCCTGTTCAATTCTTCGTTACGACCAAAGACCTCGCCGTGCCCGCCGTGTCGCAGATCGAAGTTTCGCCGTGGCGAACTCGCCGTTTGCTCATTCGCTTCGGAATTGGGAAGAACGCTAATCGCCACTAATCATCACTAATTTGATCGACGTAGATAAGCGCCGATTAGTGTGCCCAAACTCTTCTTCTCCGCGCCCCTCTGCGCCCTCTGCGTAAAAAATCCGCTCCTGGCCAAAAATAACAGTTGAAATTGGCCACCCACTTCGTTATAGTGTACGCATGAACAATCACAGGCGAGCTTCGTGCGGAGAGCGGAGAGTCCAGAGCCGGAATAGATTGCCGGTAACCCGGCCTTCGATCGGCTGCGCTTCCTTGGCGACGCTGCGTCTCTGCGGGATACCTTCCGCCAAAACGAGCGGGGGCACACCAGGCGGACTCTATCGGACAATTCAAACGCCTATTATGTCAGTCGCAATTCACGCGAAGCTCGAGACTTCACGCGATTTCCCGCGCCGCGAGACGACAAAGCGAACGCGAATTGTCGCCTCGGAGAGTGTTTTCGCCGAGACGACCAATCGCAAGTCACAACTGGCCAACGACTTGCGAGAGCGCCAAAAAACACGTCCGGACAAAACGCGATAAACCCCGAGCCCTGCGAGCAATTGTCGCCGGGATTTTCGGGACCACACGACAAAACGCGTCCGCGGAAGTTGGCCACTGGGGCTGGGTCATGCGCTGGGGCCGAGTCATGTGCCGCGCAGGTCCTGCGGCAAGAGACCGCCTGCGCTACTGGCTATCGAGCTGCTTTTTGAGGGCCTCGGCTTCGGCGCGGAGCACCGACAGGCCGCCCGCGGGATTCTCGAGCGCCGCGGTCAGGAACTGCTTGGCGACGTCGGCCCGATTCTGGTCGGCGAGAATCTTGGCCACCAGGTAGTTGCTGTCCGGGCTCATGTTGCGGGCGGCGAGGCCCTTGCGCAGTGCGGCTTCGGCGTCGCGCGTGTTGCCGATTTGGTAGAGCACCCAGGCCAGCGTGATGTTCGACTCGGCACTGTTGGGCTGGAGCATCGCGTTGATGCGGGCGAACTCCATGGCCCGCTGACGCTTTTCTTCGTCCGGCTGCTCCACGAGCAACAGCGCCAATTGATTGATCACGGCGGCATTCGACGGCGAGAGTCGCAGCGCCGACACAAAATAGTCTTCGGCCGGCTTCATCTTCTTGGCCATGCGGGCCGCGACGCCGCTCAAGATCAGCGTATCGAGATCTTCCGGCGCGGCTCGCCGAGCCGCCGACAGCGCCTGCTCCGCGCGGGCGACATCGCCCGTCGAGAGCAACCACTGCGCATACGCGTTGAGTGTCTTGGCGTCTTCGCGATTCGCCTTGACTGCATTCTCAAAGGCAGTTTTCGCTTCGTTGCGCATGCCAAGTTGTTCGTACAGCAAGGCAGCGGCGACGTTGGCGTTCGGCAGATTCTTGTCGAGCTGGGCCGCCTTGGCGAATTCGGCGTTTCCTTCCTGGAACTTCTTCTGCATGAACAGTGCGCGACCGAGTCGATAGTGGGCCGCGGCGTTGTCGGGGTCGGCCTTGAGCAGGATGGCGAGATCAGCGGCCGCGGTGGTCCAATCTTTGCGCCGTTCCGCCACGAGCGAACGGCCGGTCCGCGCGCGAATCACAAAACTCCGCTTCCGCTTCTCATTGCCCTTGAAAGCGTCGACCAGCTCGAGCGCTTTTTCATAGAGCGCCTCGGCCTGGATGGTCTGCCCGGCGCTAATCGCCTGGTCGCCGAGAATCAAGTAGGGCTCGGGGTCGGTAGGATTCTCCGACGCGGTCTTTTCGAGCGACGCGAGCGCCGACGCGCTGTCGCCGCTGAGGATGTACATCTTTGCCAACAGCAGGTCGACCGGCGGCAAGTTCGGATTCTTGCGGAGCGCCGCTTCGAGAAACTGCTGCGCGCCGAGCGGATCGCGGTTGGTGAATCGCTTGATCGCCTCGTCCACGTCGGCGTAGCGAGTGCCGGGATCGGAGACCGCATCGCCGATCAGCACCTGGGTCGTGATTTGAGCCTCCGCGTCGCGCGCGAGCGCGACCGACAATGCGACCGCCAACAGGGCGACGGCAAATTGCGGAGTGTTGAATGCCTGTGAAACGAAGGTACGAAATCGTTGCGAATGCAACATCGCTAGAGATCCTGTATGGAGATAATAAGTGGTGACGATCGTCCGCCGCCGGTCGGGCTTTGGCCCCGCCTGGCATTGGCCAATCCAAAGTGACCCCAATCCGAAAAACCCGATCCGAGAAACGAAGTCTGAATTGTAGACGAATCCGTCGCCGGCCGCATCTACCCGAGAGCCGGCCGAACTTGCTCGACGGGCTACCTCGATGGGCTTGCTCGACGGCCGATCGGGCCCTGCGTATATTGGCACGATACGGCGGATTGTTGCCACAAGCCGACTAGATAAGAGTATACGCTTCTGGCTACGCAGGAGGTTGGCATTTGTTCGTCGGACCGGTATTCACACGGCAGGCAGCCATCGCGCCCCGGCGAGTGTGGTTTTTCGCTGCGCGGACGCTGTTTGTCGCCGTGCTATTCGGCATTGTCCTCACCTCCTGGCAGCTTCTGGTCGGGTCGCAACGCGTGGAGAACCTGGGCGACCTGGCCTGGTTCGGAGCGGCGGTGACGCAGATTCTGGCGCCGTTGCAGTTGGCCGTCGCGCTGCCGTTTTCCGCTCTGCTGGTTGCGTCGGCGGTCGCTCAGGAAAAGGATCGTAAGACGCTCGAGCTCTTGCTGATGTCCAATTTGTCGAGCTCCGAGCTCGTGCTCGGCAAGCTCCTGGCCGGAATGCTCACGGTGGTGATGGTCGTCGTGGCGGCGCTGCCGCTGTTGATGCTTGTGGCACTGTTGGGCGGCGTGTCGATCGGCCAAATCATGCGGATCGAATTGGTGACGCTCGCCAGCGCGGTCGCGGCGGGCAGCTTGGGCTCGACGATCGCGCTGTGGCGGGAGAAGACCTTCCAAGCGCTCGCCATGACGGCGCTCGTCCTGGTGCTGTGGCTCGTCGGCTGGGAGATCGTGGCGGCCGGAGCGATTGGCGAACGACTCGGTGGGATTTCGGTCGAGAACTGGGCCGTGGCGATGAGTCCGTGGCATGCGATTCAGGCCGCGGCGGAGCCGGTGTTCGGAAGCGAGGGAGTCGCGGAGATCGTGCAAGGGCCGGTCGGCTGGTACGCACTCGCAGCAGTCGGGGCGACGGTGCTGCTCAATGCGATCGCAATCTGGCGCGTGCGAGTTTGGAATCCGACGCGCGAGATTCAGTTCTCCGACGAGGTGGGAGCAGATGCGGCGGCGAACGTCCACCGCGCGCCCGGCAAAGTCCGCGAGGTGTGGGACAATCCGGTGCTGTGGCGCGAGGTCTGCACGCGGGCATACGGCAGTCGAGTGCTCATCATCCGGCTGGCGTATTGGGTCGTGTTCGCCGTCTGCGCGGGGGCGTTTTGGACCGCCTCGGGAACGCTGGGCGGCGAGCATCGCGGAACGTCGGCCGCGGCGCAGAGCGTCACCAGCTTGCTCGTGGTGAGTCTCATCTTGCTCAACGCCGCCGCGGTGACGGCAATCACCAGCGAGCGCGACAGCCGGGCCCTCGATCTGCTGTTGGTGACCGATTTGTCGCCCAAAGAGATCGTCTTCGGAAAGCTGCTGGGGGCGTTCTACACGGCAAAGGAAATGGTCGTGCTGCCGCTGTGCTTATTTGGCTACTTGTACTACGCGGAAATGCTGTCGACCGAGCGGTTTGTATTTCTGATCGGCGGCTGGGTCGTGATGACTGTGTTTGCCGCGACGCTTGGCCTGCATGCCGGCATCACCTACGCCAATTCCCGCACCGCCATCGCCACCAGCATCGGCACGCTGTTGTTTTTGTTTCTCGGCGTGGCGACCTGTATGCGGATGATGCTCGCGTTCAGCAACTCGTTCGAGTATCAGCTAACGTCGTTTCTCGGCTTCATCGCCGGGGGCGGGATTGGGTTGTTCGTGGCGCTCGGCTGGCGGAATCCGTCGCAGGCGATCTTCTGGGCGTCGATTCTCGCGCCCTTTGCGACGTTCTTCGTGATCACCAGTTTCTTGATCGGCGACTACGATCGCGTGTTTCTGGTGACGGTCGCGGCCTATGGGTTTGCAACCGCGGCGATGCTGGTGCCAGCCGTGTCGGAATTCGACGTGGCGCTGGGGCGGACCGTGCTCAAGGATGATTGAGCAACCACACGGAAAGAATCGTGCCGAGCGAGCCGCTAGGAGCGCTCGTAGCCCAGCGACTTGATCACCGCCAGCATCTCTTCGAACGTGATGAAGCGGCGGCGGTGCTGCAACTTGTAGCCGTCGATCGCCGAAGCGAGTTCGGCCGCGTCAGGCGAGAGTTCGTCGTGGCTGTTGACGAACTGGCGGCGTTCGCGACCTGTGGTCTCTTCCGGCGACGTTGTCGAGCGTCGGTCCACGAATGGTTCGTTGGGCAGAAAGAGCGTGGCAGACATCGTCGGATCTCCTGGCGGGAGTGGTTGTTCGGAGGGTCGCAACGCGAAGGTGCATTCGCAATTTGCCCGTACAAAGATACGCCATGAAACGCGCCGAGGCCGGCCGCGAGAGGGGCACACCGATGATTGGTCCGACTGTAGCGACTGGGCGGATGACGACGTTTTGCATGGCGATGTCGGACATGAAAACGTTCCTCATCGCACCAGCGGCTCGGCAACGTTCGGGCTGGCAGCGAGTTGGGTGAGCAATTGCCGGCTCGGAGCGTGCGTTGGGTTCATGGTCAGGGCTTGTTGGGCGGTGGCAGTTGCGGCGTCGGGTCGACCGGCGGCGAGTTGGGCTTGGGCCAAGTAGTACAAAATGTCGGCGTTCGCAGGGCCTTGCTGGTTGGCGATCCGTAGGCTCTCGACGGCTTGCTGCGGCCGGCCGAGATCCGCGAGCGTCAGCCCTTCCATCCAATAGGCCAGTTGCGTGCCTTGGCCGGGTGGGTAGGTGTCGAGCAGGTGTTGCAACGTCGTCAAACAGCGGTCGTGCTGGCGGCGCTGGCGGTAGATCGCGGCGATGTCCATCAGCACGTCGCTGGTGTCGGGTGCGAATTGGAGCGATCGTTGCAGGTCGGCGAGTGCCCGGTCGGTCTGGTTCATTCGCCAATAGACGCGGCCTCGGAGGGCCCAGGCGGAAGCGAGTTTTGGGCATAGCGAGATCGCTTCGTCGGCGCGCTCGAGGGATTTTTCGGTCGCGCCGGTGCCGAGCTGCATTTCGCCCAAGCGGACGATCAGCAACGGGTCGGTTTCGTCGAGACGAACGGCCTCTTCCATCTGCAGGAGGGCTGCCGCGGTCGCGCTGCGGTGCCAGAGCACTTCGGCTAGATAGTGCCGCGTGGCGGGATCGACGGGCGACGCTTCGACGGCACTTTGGAGAAGCTGCTCCGCCTCGGGCCAATTGCCCATTTCCATCGCCGTGACGCCTTGCTGTGTCAGGTCGCGGCAGGCCGCAACGTCTTCCGGCACCGGTCCGCGATGCAGCGCCGCGCAGCCGGAGACGCACAGGACGAGGATCGTGACCGCACTGGCACTGACGAAGACAGCGGGCCGCATGGCAATGGTCGACCGGGCGCACGCCGATGGGCGAGCGCAGAGCTGCGTTCGATGCGAGCCGAGGGGCCGCAGCACGATGAGAGGCCTTCCTTCTGGGCGGCGGATGGTAGCACCCGAGCGAACGGGCGGCAACAGACCTTGGCGATGACTTTGACGACGATCGTGAAGACAGGCTCGGCGAGCCCTTCCGGAAGCTAGCACTTTGCAATGCTTTCTTGTAGTTCTTACAAGCCGACCCCGGCTGCCGCGTGGTGCGACGGCAGCGTCGGCGGTCCGCGACTTTCGCCGGCGATTGTGCAGAAGTCGCCGGGATCTGGGCGTGATTTCGCAATCTGGCTGAATCGCGTTTCGCATCTGGAACCGGTTTGGCACACGACGTGCTTTTGATGATCCTCGAATGCCAACGGCCGCGAGATCGAAACGCCTCACCTCACTCGCATCCGTCGGCCACCGAATCGTCTCCAAAAGCTGTTTGATTGTTTCGTCCGTAGGTTTGAAGCTCAGCAAAATCATGTCGCCGGGGTTTGGCGGCCGCAGCCCGTCACGGGAAGATTGCACGTTTCACACCACCAGGGAGAGTAGTTGGCAGCGCACGGCGGACCCCGCCCCTGAAGTCCGTCGATACGTCGACGGCAACTGTCGTGCGCGGCCTGGGACACTGCTCTCTCTTTACCGGAGGATCCGGTTGGCACCCTCGCAGGGCCAACCGGGTCCTTTTTTTGTTGGCGTGGGTGGATTGTCGTAAGTCGTTATTTTCTCGAAGGCGACGTGTTTCTTCATCCCCGAGCATTCGGTCCTAGTTCGATCTCTTTGATACCTCTGTTTCCTCCTGTGCAAGAAGATTGGAACAGGAGGGAACGGAGGTCGCGGAGGGGAACCATTTTGTCCACAGATTGCGCGGATAGACGCAGATGGTTGCGGGTTGGTGAATCTTGGCCGGCTGCGTAAATCTGCGGCATCTGTGGACAGACTTCGGACCTGGATTGAAGAGCGCCGTGGTGGGGGAAGATGCGCACGCGATTTGTGCGGCGAAATGAACGCATTTTGCAGCAGGCGATTTCTAAAAGCGGCTTGAATTCCTTGATGTGAGTGAAACTGACTGCTGCAAAATGGCCTTTCATTTTGCCGCGTTTTGCACCATTTTTGCACCGCCTCGCCGCCGTCCCGCCTCGCAGTAGCCCAGCCGGCAGGTCTCACGCCAAGGCGCTCTCTTGCTGTTGTACGGTGTCGCAGAGGAAGCGCAGTCGGCAGCGGGAATGGCCACGAAGAGGCACAAAGATTCGCAAAAGGAAGGGAGTCCTCGTGCGCCTGCTTGTGTCTTTTCGTGCCTTTTTGTGGCTTCATTTTTCTGAATCGCGGCCCTGTGCTCGCTGGATCAGGCGGACTGGCACCGAGTTGAATGTTCATACGTACACTATATCCAAGCAGGTGGCCGAATTCAAGAGCTATTTTTGGCCACTTGGGGATTTTCACCACAGAGTCACAGAGGACACACGGAGAGGAAAGCGAATGACGGATGACCAACGACCCGGTCCGCTCGTTTTTCGTCGCGCTCCCCGCTC
Source organism: Planctomycetota bacterium (assembly GCA_031403315.1). GTDB lineage: Bacteria > Planctomycetota > Planctomycetia > Pirellulales > Lacipirellulaceae > DASYDU01. The sequence goes on along the minus strand of JANNTD010000306.1, from coordinate 8,867 downwards.
CTTGCTCCGAGCTCCCTGCTTTTTAATACATGTACATTATTATACTACTCCGACGAATTCAAGGCCCTATTTTTGGCCAGGTCGGATTTTGACGCAGAGGGCGCGGAGAAGAAGGTGGGAACATGGATCTACGCTAATCGTCGCTAATAGACATTAGTGGCGATTAGTGTTCCTGCTTTCGACCGTGTCCAAGAATTGGGGATTGACGCGCGGATTCAGCGCGGGGCGTTTACGCTCCTTCCGCAGTCTTAGGCCCGACATTGATGTCGGGTTGGATGGCTTTTAAGGGGATTGTCACCGGGAGTTCGTGCAGTCGATCGAGTTCCAAAATCGACGACATTTGTTGGTTACGCCGATGCGGATTGGGTTGGCCGGAAGAATTGACGGCGATGCGGGCGCTGCACCATACTGTCGCGAGGGAGGACAACTGTGGGAAAAGATTTTTCGAGCGCTTTCGCGGCTTTGCGTGAGATCCTGAAGCGTCATTCGGACGGGATGATTGTCCACGTCGACACGCCCAGCGATTTCACGGTCATCACTCGGGCCATCGCGCCCCAGAACCGACCGCTGTGGTTCGGCGCCGTGCTCGTGACGAAGAGTGCCGTCACGTACCATCTCTACCCGCTTTACTTCAATCCAGCGCTCCAGGCGGCAGTTCCCGCTGCGCTTGAGCCAAGAAAGCAGGGCAAGACGTGCTTCAACTTCCAGCGGCCCGACGCGGAGCTATTTGCCCAAATCGAAGATCTGACTCGCTTGGGTCGCCTGCATTACGAACGCTGTGGATTTTTGAAGCCGGGCCCGCTCTCCCAGGAACAATTGGAGACAGCTTTGCGCGCGGGTGGAGAAGACTCTGCCGCGATCGCGCGGCAGCGCAAGCTCAAAGGCAAACAGGCGGCGGTGAAGCGAGCGGCGACGCTCAAGAAAAAGAAGAAGGCAGCCGGTCGCGGGCGCGAGAAGTCCAAATAGTCCGATTCGCTGCGGTCGAGCGTTTGTTCATTGGAAACGGCGGATTTGGGCGAGCCCAACCTGGCACACGTCGTGGCGCAAATTCCAAAACCGCTTTTGGCCACGCGCGGCCAAGACTAGTGGATCGACGAGGCGATGTCGCGCGATGACGCAAAACATTCGTTACGCCGACTAAGAATTCGCAAGAAATATAGCGGTCAACGCCGCCAAAGGCAGTGCGATGTGCTCGATGGCACACGTCAAATGACTTTTCGGGTATCTTATGGCTCGGCAGAAGCCACGCCCTTTAGCAGATCAACGTCTCGATTCCGGAGCAAGTGATGACAACAAGGCGACAATTCATACAGGCCCTTCCTGCTGTGGGGGCCGCGTTCGCCGTAGCGGGCAATTTGGTTTTTGATGAAGGGGCCGCACGCGCCCAACAGCCAGCCCCGCTGAAAGGACATTTTCATCCCAAGGGCAAGGCACCTTCGAAATTTACGATCGACGTACTCAAGCAATCAAAGGCGACACTTCCGTTTGCCGACAAGAGAGATTTCGAGGAGCAGAAGAAGGGATTCATTGCTCCCATGAAAGATCTCAAGATCATGGCGGACGCCGGCCACGTGGCCTGGGACATGGAGCGGTTTCAATTTCTGCAAGAACAAGACGAATTCGACAGCATTCATCCCTCGCTGCTTCGCCAGTCGGTGTTGAACAACAACTTCGGGCTCTATGAGGTGATCCCGGGCATCTACCAGGTCCGCGGTTTCGACCTTTCCGACATTTCCTTTGTCCGTGGTAAGACCGGTTGGATCGTGATTGACCCGTTGGTGAGCGCGGAAGTGGTGCGCGCCGCGTGGAAACTTTTCCAGGAACACGTGGGCGAGGGACTTCCGGTCTCGGCCGTGATCTACTCTCACTCGCACGGCGATCATTGGGGCGGTGTGCGCGGGATCGTCGCTGAAGCGGATGTGCGGTCGGGAAAAATTCCTATCATTGCTCCCCGCAATTTCATGGAACATACGATTGCCGAGAACGTCTATGCCGGCAACGCCATGAACCGGCGGCTGTTCTACCAATATGGCCTCCTGCTCCCCGCCAGTCCGCACGGGTACGTCGGCCAGGGACTCGGCCAGGCGGTGTCGCGCGGCAGTAACGGACTCATCGCTCCGTCCAGGCTGGTCGAGAAGGACATCGAAGAAATTGAGGTCGACGGCATCGAGATGGTTTTTCAGGACACGCCGAACACCGAAGCGCCCACGGAGATGAACACCTACATCCCCGGGATGAAGGCGCTGTGGATGGCCGAAAACGTCGTCGCCTCGCTCCACAACATCTACACGCTGCGGGGGGCGCCTGTCCGCAATCCGCTGAATTGGTCGAAGTACATCAGCCAGGCGCTCCACCGTTTTGGAGTGGAAGCCGAGGTGATGTTCGCCTCGCACCATTGGCCGCGCTGGGGCAACGCAAGGATTCAGGAAGTGCTCCGCGGTCAGCGTGACCTCTACGCCCACATGAACAACCAGGTGCTGCACTTTGCCAACCAGGGCGTGACCATCAACGAGATTCACAATGTCTATGAAGTTCCGAAGAGTATCCTGGCCAAGTGGGACTGCCGGGGCTATCACGGTTCCCCTCAGCACAACAGCCGCGGTGTCATCCAACGCTTCCTCGGGTTTTGGGATTGCAACCCGGCGACCCTCATCCCGCTGTCGCCGAGCGACTCCGCGCCCCTCTATGTGGAGATGATGGGCGGCGCGGCGAAGATCCTCGCACGGGGCCGGGAACTCCACGACCAGGGAAAGTACCTCCTCGCCCAAGAGATACTCAACAAGCTAGTACAGGCTGAGCCGCAGAATCAGGCCGCCAAGGATCTGCTGGCCGACGTTTTCGAGCAGATCGGATATCAGCAGGAGAATCCCGGCTTGCGGAACAGCTACCTCGCCGCTGCCTACGAACTCAGGTCGGGAATTCCGCAGGGAGAGGCGGTCGATTCGAGCAGCCCCGACGTGATCCGGGCGATGTCCACCGAGTTGTTCCTCAACTTTCTTGGCATTCGTATGGACAGCCGCAAGGCGGAGGGCATGCGGTTCACGATCAACCTCATCACGCCGGATAACGGCGAGAAGTTCCTGGTCGAGCTGGAGAACGCCACACTTACAAACATCCAGGGCTTCCTTGCCGACAAGCCCAACCTGACCCTCACCATCAATCGCTCCGATCTGGAGCAGACGATGATGGGTGCGAAAACGCTCGAAGCTCAGATTGCGGACGGAACCGCGAAAGTGAAAGGTGACGCAGGCATCTTAAAGCAGCTCGCTTCGACCATGATCGATTTCGATCCACGCTTCGAGATCATGCCCGGCACAAAATCCAAAGAGAGTACTTTGGCGAAAGCTAACCCCTATGAAGCCGTGTCTGGCGAGGCGATCGCAGAATAGCATGCGTCTCATAAAGCTTGGGAAGCGAGACCCGTTAAAAAACCACCGTTTTTTGAACCGCCCGTTAGCAGAATGCCTGGACGATTTGCGCGCAGGTCGCTTCGGTTGAACGGAAGCAGCCATCGGTCAATCCGGCTATACGTTGGGCCATGTTTGTTTCGCCGCCGGAGATGTGTGCGGCGGCCCAGTCGACAAATTCTTGAAGGCGGCCTTGGCGATCTTGAGCCATGCAACGAGTATGCACACGGTGGAGTTTGGAGCAAGCCGGGGGGTGGCGCTCGATCGGCGTCGGAGACGGCTTTTGCAAGTGCAAGAATTACGGTGGGAACGGTGAAGGTGGATGTGTAACGCCTTCGGCGTAAGGGGACGCACTTGTTGATGTCCCAGGGTGCGCCGCCGAGCCGGCGACCTCTGGGCTACGGTGTTGAACCGCTTCGCGGTTGGGAAGGGCCCTCACCTGCTCGATAACTCGCGTCCTCTCCCGAAGGGCGAGGAGTTCAGGCGAAGTCGCCGCGGCGGGGCTAGGGGCGGTGGATTTGTCGCGGATGGGAGTGCGCGGTTTCGCTTGCTTGGTTTCCGGCACGGGCCGATAATGCAGTCGGTGAGGAGGCTGTTGCTTGAGCCGCGAAACGATTTCCACCGTCATTGGGCCGCCCGAACCACAGCTACCCGTGCTGCGGTTCAGTCTCAAGCACCTGTTCTTGTGCTTCACAGGCTTGTGCATCCTGATGGCGGCGCTCGCCGTGTCGCCGCAAGCCGGCGTGTCGCCGTTGGCCCTGTTGATGGCCGTGTTGGTGGTGGCACTCCATGTTGGCGGCACGGCGATTGGCACGCGGATGCGGGCGCATGCCAACGAGCGGCGGGCGTGGGAAGCGGCTCGAGGTCAAGCGGAAGATCTCGATGATTTCCCGCGTCGAATTACGCCAAGCCAAGTCGTCGGAGAGCCGCGGCCGCGATCACCACTCTCGGGCCACAGCCGGCCGCTCCGTCGACTGCCGTTGTGTTTGGTGGCCGGAGCAGTCGTTGGCGGTTCGTTGGGTATGGCAATCTTGACTGTCACCATTGGTGATCGCACCACGGCGGCAGGCGTGGCGGTCGGCGCGGTATCGACCGCCGTCGTGGGCGCTTGGCTGGCCTTCGTGGCGGCCAACTCCTGGGCCATCTTCCGCCAGGGCTGGCGCGACGCGGTGGCGGAATCCCGCATGGATGAGGCTGGTTTCGTGGAGCGGAGCTAAACCGCAAGCGTTGGGTGTTGGGTTACGTTGGTGGCAGCAATCGCCGGAGGAGCAGCGGGTCGACGTGGACTCGGAAGCGGATCTTGCCGTCGATTTCCACGACCGGCACACATTCGTTGAACCGCTCGCGGAGCGCCGCGTCGGCGTCGATATCGACGCAGCTCGGGCGGATGCCGAATTCTTGGAGCAGCTTTTTTGCATCGTCGCACAAATGGCACCCCTGACGCGTGTAGAGCACGACGCGCGGCGACGCATCATCCATTTCGTGTGAGTCGCTTTTCATGGTCTCCAAACGCCCTATTGTCCCGGCCCCGAGTTTCCCGCCGGACCTAGAATGTCGGTAAAATGCCACATACGTAAGTGCTTTAGCGGTATCCACTTAGGCATTTTCTTGAACCGTCCTGGGACCGCTGCCTACGATAGATTAGAGGCCCAAGCGGGCTTCTTGCCCTCCTAAGATCGCCATTCGGACGTGGTGGACCGCCGGAACAGCCGACTGCGTGGGTCGGCCGCTTGTCACGGACCGGTTCGCAAGCGGTTTTTTCCCGGCCAACAGGCCGATTGATGCGTTGTGCTGCGCGAGGTCGAACATGTATATCCGCCGCGATTATTCCGATAAGTCGCCGGCCCGCCAAGCCCGCCGCCGCAACACCGCGGTCAACGGTAGGACCTCGCGCCCACAGCCCAAACAGGCCCGGCGAGCGATCAACAACCGGCCGAACGTCTGCGCCCCCTTCGCCCCGCCCGAGGATTGGCACGAATCGACCGACCGCGACGGATATCGCGTCGTCATCCAAGAGCCGGGCGAAGGCTATCGGCATATCGTCACCGAGGAGCAGATCCGCGAGCGATACAAGCTCGTGCAGCCGAGTTTCCTGGATCAACTCGAAGTCGTCCAACTGAGCTGCATGACCCGCAAGAAGCAGAGTTTCCCCTGCTATGGCATGCAGTGGGGGAACGCGATTTATCTCTATCCACTCGAGGAGTCGCTCGTTGAGCATTTCTATCAGCCACCCCGCCCGGCGTTGATCAATGAGGCCAAGATGTATGGCGGGGTGTGGGGTGAACCCGGCCCCGGCGTGTGGACGCTCACTTGGAGCCAGCAGGCGGCCGAGGATTTTTACCTCAACAACATTCTCATTCACGAGCTGGGCCACCTGGTCGACGAGAAAAACTCCAGCTACATGGAGCGCGAGCGGTTTGCCGAATGGTTCGCCATCCAGCACGGTTACCGCAAGTCGGGCGGCGGCGCGGCGCGGCGGCCGAACCAGGTCGCACGTCGGCGGCACCATGCGCAGTAAATTCGCGCGATTTTAGGCGGCTTTGCGTTCCAGGTGCTCGCGCTCGAGCCGTGCCATTTTCTTGGCGATGCGATTGCGGCGGCCGAGGTGCAGGAAGAAGTCGATCAGGCCGGGCGTGAATCGCTTGATCGTGGTCAGCAGCTTGGCGAACGGCTCGACGACCACCAGCCGGCGGTTGCGGCGGATTGCCTTCACGGCGGCGCGGGCGATCTTCTCGGGCGTGGTACAGAAGATTCGCGGCGGAATTTTCGGCCCTTTGCCGTTTTCGGGGAGCGGCGCCGACGCGAACAGGTTCGTCGCCACGAAACCGGGGCAGAGGGCCGTGACGCCCAAACCCTCGCGGCCGTATTCTGCCCGCAAAGCCTCGCTGAAGCCGACCATCGCGTACTTGCTCGTGCAATAGGCGGCCAGCTTGGGCATGGCAATCAGGCCGAACATGCTGCAGACGTTGAGCACGTGGGCCTCGCGCCGCGCCAAGAGCGACGGCAGCAGCTCACGCGTGAACTGCACGTGCGACGACAGGTTGATCTGCATCAGCCGGTCCCAGTGTTCGGCCGACATTTCGTCGGTGCGGCCGTAGTAGGTAATGCCGGCGTTGTTGACGAGGATATCGACTCCGCCCCAGCGTTCGAGGACATCGGCCACGGCCGCCGAGACTTCGCTTGGTTGACTCACGTCGCAGCGACGTGAGATGACTTCGATGCCAGCGGCGCGGCTTTCGTTGGCGACTCTCGCTAAACCGCAAGCGTCGACGTCGACCAGGAATAGTCGGATGCCTTGGCGTGCGAACTCGAGTGCGATCGCTCGGCCGATGCCCGAGGCCGCGCCGCTCACCAAAGCCTGCTTGCCACGAATTTCACGCATGAAACAGTTGAGAGCTGAGAGTCTAGAGTCGAGAGCCAAGCAGAAAGCCGAGAGCCAGATAATTCTGGCTCTCGACTCTCGTCTCTTGACTCTTGACTTTGCACTAAGCCGCCTTGCGATGCGGCGTTTTCGGCAGCGGTTCGCCGGGCGGGATCACACGCGTGAATTGGCCCGCGTCGAGGTCCTCGGTCGGAATCGCGCGGCTGACGCGGTGACGGTCTTCGCCACGCAACAGCGCCACGCCCCACTTGTCGAGGTTGTACTTCCCGCCGTTGTACACGCTGCGGTAGTACTTCTTGTTGGTGTAGGCGGGCACATGCGTCGGAATCACGCGAATGTTGAACGCCAGGCGATGCTGGTCGGTCGTATTCGGACCCGATCCGTGGATGCACCGCTCGATGAACATGATAAACTGTCCGGCCTTCACCGGCACCTCGACGCACGGCTGATCCGCTTCGCGGAAGTCGAGCGAGTAAGCCGCTTCGTAAAAGCCTTCTTCGCCGCCGAACTTGATCGTGCGGATACGATCGTGCGTGCCGCAGGCGAATCGCATGCAGCCCTTCTCGGGCGTCGAGTCGTCGATGGCGACCCAGACCGTGATCTGAAACACCTCGCTGCGATCGGGCGGATAGATGCCAGGATCCTGGTAGTCTTCGACCATGAAGGTGCTCGCCTGATGCCATTGGATGGCCGGCGCCTTCGGGCCCTTGTAGAAGTATTGCGACCGCCAAGTGAGCAAATCGGGACCCAGAATCTGGGCACACCGCTCGGTGATCGCCGGGTTCTTCATGTAGTTCCACAACCGCGGCGATTCGAAGTGGCGATCTCGCGGCGTGACGAAGCCATAGGTTTTCGACTTGGTCTTCTCCAGCGCGAGGACTTCTTTCTTGAAGTCCATCATGTCGTCATGGCTGAAGGCGTCAAACGGACCGATGTAGCCGCGTTCGTAGAACGAGCGAATTTCCTGCTCGCTGAGCTGAAATTTCGCTTCGACCTTGGCCTTCGGGGCGAACGAGGTCGGCATCTTGAAATAGCTTGGCTGATCGATGTAGGCCCGCGTGAAGCCCGACTTGATCAGTTCCCAGAACATTTCGTGTTCCCAATTCGTAACCACACTCTTGAGGTCACGTGGGAGAATAAACGTCGGCAGGTGGAGCGCCTTATAAGCCCAGAGCATCGCCGTGCCTAACATCAGCGGCACACGCAACCAGAGCGGCCGCACCTTTGGACTCATGTTCATGTCGTGACATCCTTGTCAGTAAAATTCTCGCGGGGGATCCGCGAAAGTGGGGAAATGTCTTGTGACGCATCGCTGTCGCAGCAGGTCCGGGCTGTGACGGGCAACCTTGTCGATTGCAGCGGTTGATACAGAGTATCGGATAGTAGCGGCGTTCGCGCTTAGGCGACAAGGCGGACTTTGCCGATGGTTGAGACTTTTCGGGCCCAGTCCGCTAGCGACGCTGCCAGCAGGCCTCGCTCAAAACCAAGCCGCACCGTAGACTGAACTAGGTCGGATTTCGTGAGTTGGTGAGTACGTCGGCAGGTGAGGCGGTGGCCCAAATGGCCCAGTTTCTCGCTGCCTGAGCACCTTCTCAATGGCTCACCTCCTCACCGATTTGCTCCCTATGATTCCTTTGGTCAATCCAGCGCTCGCCCGCCAGTCGTCCGCCGCCATGCAGCCGTGGCTCACGGGCGCGGTCCGTTGGATCGTGGTGGTGCTGGCGCTCGTGGCAACGGTGGACGCTGCCTATCTGAGTTGGACGTCTTTCGCGCACGGCGTTGTCGCCGGCTGCGATGGCATGGGGCACGGCGACTGCGACGACGTGCTCACCAGTCGCTGGTCGCGCGCTGCGGGATTGCCGGTGGCGCTCGGCGGGTTGCTTTGTTACGGTACCATTCTTGGGCTGGGCCTGTTCGCCGGCTCGCGCAACTTCAATTCCAATCGCTGGCTCGGGACGATCCTCGCCACCGCAGCGCTGCTCGCGGCGCTGACGGGTCTGTGGTTTACGACGCTGCAGGTCTTCGTGCTGGGCAAGTTCTGCTACTACTGCATTGGGATTCACCTGTGCGGCCTGGGA
>JANNTD010000305.1:0-5142 GCA_031403315.1 Planctomycetota bacterium | reverse complement strand
CGACTCGGTACCGAACAAAGTGTTGCAAACAGACGACGGGGATTTCCCATGGCTCGACAATGTGATGTGTGTGGCAAAGGGGCTCAGATTGGCAATCAGGTCACGACCCGCGGTAAGAAAAAGTACCTCGGCGGCGTCGGTACCAAGATCACCGGGATCACCCGCCGCAAGTTCAAGCCCAATCTGCAGCGCGTGAACGCGACGACGCCCAAGGGCAACAGAGCAATCCAGGTCTGCACGCAATGCCTCAAGAGCGGTGCGGTGACGAAGGTCGTTCGGGCGGCGCCGTTCAAGCTGTCGCAAAGACCGGCCAAGGCTAGTAAGGCCAGCTAGATCACGCGTCAGTCGCTCCGACCAGGTGCTACCGATGGCCATCACGCGACAAGACGTTGAGAAAGTGGCGCTGCTCGCCCGGCTGCAACTTTCCGACGCTGAACTCGCCACGATGTCGGATCAATTGGCTCAAATCGTCGGCTACGTCGACCATTTGGCCCAAGTCGACACCGAGGGCGTCGAACCGATGGCCCACGCGATTGAGCAACTCAACGTCTTTCGCGCCGATGCGGTCGACATGAGCTTGCCGCGGGAAGAAGCGCTCGCCTGCGCGCCGCATCACGATGCGAGAGGCTATTTGGTTCCGGCTGTATTAGGTGAATAGTCGGGCGTCTGCCAACGTACGTTAGCCTTTCCAGGCTGACATTGAATGAATTGTCAGGCTGGAAAGCCTGACGTACAAGAATGTCGATTCTTCAGCGCACCGCTTGCGAGCTCCTCCGCAGCCTCGAAGCAGGCGAGATTTCTTCCGTCGAGTTGACCACGGCTTGTCTCGAGCGAATTTCGGCAACGGACGATCGCGTCGGGGCGTTTCTGCGCGTCGACGAAAAACGGGCCCTCGCCCAGGCGGCGGCCGTCGACGCGCGACGCGCGAAGAAACAGCCGGTCGGTCGCCTTGCCGGGCTGCCGGTGGCGGTGAAAGACGTGCTCTGCGATCGAGGGCAGCTAACGACCTGTGCCTCGCGGATGCTCGCCGATTTTCGCCCGCCTTACGATTCGACCGTGGTCGCCAAGCTCAAGGCGGCGGATGCCGTGCTCTTGGGTCGCACGAACATGGATGAGTTTGCGATGGGTGGCTCGACCGAGAACTCGGCCTTCCAAGTCACGCGGAATCCCTGGGACCTCGAGCGGACGCCCGGCGGATCGAGCGGCGGATCGGCCGCGAGCGTCGCGGCCGGAATGGTCCCGCTTTCGATTGGCACGGATACCGGTGGGTCAATCCGCCAGCCGGCCGGCCTCTGCGGCATCGTCGGCATGAAACCGACCTACGGCCGCGTGAGCCGCTACGGACTCGTGGCGTTTGCCAGCAGCCTCGACCAGATCGGGCCAATGGCGCACACGGTCGAAGATGCTGCGCTCTTGTTGGAAGCAATCGCCGGCCACGATCCGAACGACTCGACATCGCTGGATGAACCGGTGCCCGCCTACACCGCCACGGTCAACCAGCCGCTGACCGGCCTGCGGATCGGCATCGCCAAAGAGCACTTTGCCGAGGGACTCGATGCCGAAGTGGAACAGGCCGTTCGAGCGGCCGTGAAAGTGTACGAGTCGCTCGGCGCGAAGGTGCAGGAAGTCTCACTGCCGCACGGCAAGCACGGCGTCGCAACTTACTATGTGATCGCACCGAGCGAGGCCTCCAGCAATCTCGCCCGCTACGACGGCGCTCACTACGGCTATCGCACCAACGAACAAGAAATGCTCGCCGAGCTGGCCGGTGAGCGGAAAAAACTGCAAGCCGCCGGCGACCAGCGCGGCGTCAACGAACTCGACACGGCGCTCGTGCGGATGTACCGCCGAACCCGGGCGGAAGGTTTTGGGCCGGAAGTGAAGCGGCGGATCATGCTCGGCACCTACTCGCTCAGCGCCGGCTACTACGACGCTTACTATCTCAAAGCGCTGAAAGTCCGCCGGCTAATTCGTCAGGATTTCGATCGCGCCTTCGAGCAGGTCGATCTCATCGCGGGCCCAATCACCGCGTCGCCGGCCTTCAAGCTCGGCGAAATGACGGACGATCCGCTCGCCATGTACCTGGTCGATCTGTACACGGTGAGCGCCAATCTCGCCGGTATCCCGGGATTGTGCTTGCCTTGCGGCCAATCGGAGTGCGGCCTGCCGATCGGTCTGCAACTGCAGGCGCCAATCTTGCAAGAGGAATCGTTGCTCCGCGGGGCCCGCATGTTTGAACAAGCGACCGACTGGCACAAGCAAAGAGCGCCGCTGTGAGCGAACCGTACACCACCATCATCGGCCTCGAAGTCCACGTGCAACTAGCCACGGCGAGCAAGCTGTTCTGTGGCTGCAGCACGCGATTTGGGGCGGAGCCGAACACGCAGACGTGCCCGGTCTGCATCGGCATGCCGGGGACGCTGCCGGTGATGAACCGGCGGGCCATCGAGCTTGCGCTCCGGACGGCCGTCGCGCTGAATTGCGAGATTCCGCCACGCACCAAGTGGGACCGCAAGCAGTATTACTATCCCGACTTGCCAAAGGGCTACCAGATCAGCCAGTACGATCTTCCGCTGTCGGCCAATGGGAGGCTCGAGATCAGCGACGCCAAGGATCGCTTCGCCCCGAAGACGGTCCGGATTATCCGCGCTCATTTGGAAGAAGACGCCGGCAAGAGCCTCCACGATGAGGAGGCCGGCAAGGGCGACAGCCTCATCGACCTCAATCGCACGGGCACGCCGCTCCTGGAAATCGTCTCTCAGCCCGACCTTCGCAGCTCCGCCGAAGCCCTGGCCTTTTTGAAGGAACTGAAGCTGCTGTTGACCTACATCGCCGTTTCCGACTGCAACATGCAGGAAGGCAGCCTGCGGGTCGATGCCAACATCAACCTGCACATCGAAACGCCCCAGGGCAGAGTCGCCACGCCGATCGTCGAAATCAAGAACATGAACAGCTTCCGGGCGGTCGAGCGGGCGCTCGACTTCGAAGCCCCGCGGCAATACCGCGAGTGGCAGGAAACCGGCCGGGTGCTGGGCGAGTCGCCCAAGCAAACCCGCGGCTGGGATGATGAGGCCGGCATCACCCGGGCCCAGCGGAGCAAGGAGGAATCGAGCGATTACCGCTATTTTCCCGATCCGGACCTCGTTCCCGTGTCGTTTTCGCCGGCTGAGATCGCGGCCGCCAAGGCCTCGCTTGGCGAGTTGCCGGCCGCACTTCGCGGGCGTCTCGAATCGGTTTACGGCCTCCCGCCGTACGACGCCGACGTCCTCGTGAACCAAGGCCGGTCGATCGTCGACTACTTCCTCGCGGTCGCCGACGCCTGCCAGGACGGCAAGTCCGCCAGCAATTGGGTTACGCAGGATGTGCTGCGCGTGCTCAAGGAGCGAAACCTCTCGATCGACGAATTGCCAGTTTCGAGCGATGCATTGGCCGATTTGATTGCTAGAATTAAATCAGGCAAGCTACCCAGCCCGCGGGCCCGCGACGTGTTCCAGGCGATGGTCGACAGCGGAGTCGACGTCAGCCAAGCGATGAACGCTCTGGGAATCGAGAGCGTCGACGACTCCGAGCTGGTGGCGCTGTGCCAGCGGATCGTGGCGGCGAATCCAAAAATCGCGGCCGATGTCCGTGGTGGAAAAATGCAAGCGATTGGGGCACTTGTCGGACAGGCAAAAAAATCGAATCCCAACGTCGACCCCAATCGAGTCCGCGAAATCTGCTTGGAGCTGATTCAATCTTTGTCTCATTGAGCGAAATCTTGACCACAGAACCTTCCGATGGTCACTAGGATGAACGCATGGCGACCAAGAGTATCGTTGGCGATGTCATAAACTACCGTGGAATGGTCTACGGTCCTGTTAATGAGATGGGCGTCGTAGCACTTTTTGCTCTTGCCTGTGAAGACCTAGGATTCGTGATTGAAGAAATCAAGGCGGGTTTTCCGGACTGCCACGCGCGAAAACAGGTCGATCGCGGTTGGGAGAGAGTGGCCATCGAGTTCGAATATCTAAGCAGCAACTTTCTACGGCATGGCCATGATCCGACTCAGTGCAATCTCATCGTATGTTGGATACATGATTGGGAAGAGGCACGAGCACCAGTGCTCGAACTGAAGTCGTTCATGACTGAAAGGCATGCGAAGGTGTCGGCACCCTTGGAGCGAGTGCGAATCGCTGACCCGGTTGAATCCCGTTTTGTCGAGCTGTCAGAGGGTGGGATCAAAAACGGATATATCAATTTGAAACCAATCGACGAATTCTGGCCTGAGGAATGCTTGGGAGGTAATACGGAACCGGCGTCAAAGCATCTGATCGTGGAGTTTGAAGGTATTGGCCGCGTCACAACGGACATATCGGGTCGGCACAAGAGCCTTCGCACCGCTCACGCATGTCTCAAGGAGTTTTTTGTCAAGCACCGCCTCCGGCCCGGCGACAAGATTGAAATACTGCGCCTCGCGAAATACGAGTACCGAATTCGTCCCGCTTCCTCGGGATGGCCAACCCAATCATCACCCTGACGACCGATTTCGGCGAGGGAAGCCGCTATGTCGCCGCGATGAAAGGCGTCATCCTGTCGATCAATCCGCAGGTGCGTCTCATCGATTGTTCACATAGTGTGCCGCCCCAGGACATTCGTCGCGGAGCGATCGTCCTGGCTGAAGCCGCTCCGTTTTTCCCCGCGGATACGATCCACATCGCGGTGGTTGACCCGGGAGTGGGGACGGGGCGGCGAATTGTCTACGCTCGCATCGGCCAGCAGCAATTTATCGCTCCCGACAACGGGCTCTTGAGTCGCTTGGCCGCCGCCGAGCCGCCGTCTAAGATAGTCAGTCTCGACGAGCCGCGGTTCTGGCTGCCGCGCGTGTCGACGACCTTCCACGGACGTGACATCATAGCGCCGGTCGCCGCCCGGCTGAGCCTCGGCTTGTCGCCCGACGAGCTCGGCCGGCCGCTCGACTCGCTGGTACCCCTCGCTTGGCCTGAGGCAGAGAAAGTGGCAAACCGAATTTCTGGTGAAGTGATCGAAGTCGACTCGTTCGGCAACCTCGTGACGAACATCTCGCGCGAGATGCTCGCCGGAGTGCCGACCGATGAGTCGGCGACGATCACCTGCGACGAGCACGTGACGCAAGGTATTTTCAAG
>JANNTD010000304.1:0-1859 GCA_031403315.1 Planctomycetota bacterium | reverse complement strand
CTGCATGGACTGCGTGACCGAGTGCCCCGACACGGCGATTCTCGGCAAGGTGATCGCGGAGTCCGATCTCGAAGACAAGCTCGCGGAAATCGACAATCTCGAGGACCGGGCGCACTTCGAGGCCCAATGGTCGAAGCCGCGGAAATACTACGACGGCCCGAAGAAAAAGGGCCTCGACGGCGGGCGGTTCGCGATCATCATCGACCCCAGTAAGTGCAAGGGCTGCGCGGAGTGCGTGACGGTGTGCGACGACAACGCGCTCAAGATGGTCGCCAAGAGCGAGCCGCTCATGGACCGGATTCGCAAGTCGCACCGGCTCTTCAAAGCGGTCGGCCCGAGCGACAACCGCTACATCAACGACAACCTGCTCGTCGACATGATGCTCAAGGAGCAGACTCACGTGTACGTCGGCGGGGCCGGTTCGTGTGCAGGCTGCGGCGAAGGGACGGCGCTACGGATGATGTGCGCGGCGACCGGGGCAAAGTACGGCGACCAATGGGGCATCGTCGCGGCCACCGGCTGCAACACGGTTTACACTTCGACCTATCCGTACAATCCGTATCTCGTGCCATGGACCAACTCGCTGTTCGAGAACGCGCCGGCCGACGCGATGGGTGTCCGCGCGCGGTGGGACCAGATGGGCTGGCAGGACCGGCCGCTGTGGTGCATCGGTGGCGACGGGGCGTTCTTCGACATCGGCTTCCAGTCGCTCTCGCGGATGCTGGCTTCCGGCATGCCGATCAAGTGCTTCGTGCTCGATACGCAGGTCTACTCGAACACCGGCGGGCAGGCGTCCACCAGCAGCTTCACCGGCCAGAACACGAAGATGAGCATCCACGGCAAGGTGATCGCCGGCAAGCAGGAGCGCCGCAAGGAGATTGCGCAGATTGCGATGATGCACCCACGGAATTATGTGGCCCAAACTACTTGTGCCCACATGAATCATTTCTACAAGGCGGTGCTGGGAGCACTTGAGTTCGACGGACCGGCGCTGGTGACCTGCTACACGACCTGCCAGCCGGAACACGGCGTGGCGGATAACATGGCGGGCGAGCAGGCGCGGCTGGCGGTCGACGCGCGCGCCTTCCCGCTACTCATCTACGATCCGCGGGCCGGCGATACGATCCGCAAACGGCTCTCGCTGCAAGGGAACCCGGCCATGAAAGAAGATTGGTTCTCCAATCCGAAGACCGGCGAGGTCGTCGACTTCATCGACTTCGCGCGGAGCGAGGGCCGGTTCGCAAAGCAATTTGATCGCGACGGCAATCCTTCGCCCACGCTACTCGCGGCCCGCCAGGATCGGCTCGAGAATTGGCATCTGCTGCAGGAGCTGGCGGGGTTGCGCTAAGTCGCAAATGACATAGCGCGAACTTCTTTTATTCGCCAGCGATGCACTCGGGTCAAAGGGGCGGCGAGTGTAGGTCGAGAATCGACAAGTGGTATCTCAGGCAATCGCTTTCTGCGATTTGACAGCTCTTGGCTTGGCATTACAACCGCTACCACCCAACCTCGAACGCGGGGTCGTGCGGAGTATTTCGTGGATTTGGTCGAATCGGAAGTCTGGATGTGAAAATCTGCGAAGACTGCGGTGTTTGAATAGTTGACGTAATTTGATCGCCTGCCAAAGATGGATTTTCAGTTACGACTGGGAGGCCACTGCGCATAAGAACAACGTTGTTCTGCCGGCTGGTACGCTCAACGCCCCTCCCTCCCCCACCTCCCCCTTTTCTTTGGAGACGACACCTACGATGAGCAAGTACATTCTTTCGCTGGTGGCCACGCTTGTTTGCTTGGCCGGTTCCGCCCGTGCGGACCAAGGCATCTCGACCAGCACCCTGAGCGAAATGGGTCTGTCGGGC
>JANNTD010000303.1:0-36502 GCA_031403315.1 Planctomycetota bacterium | reverse complement strand
CCGAACTGCCCCGGCGTGATCACGCCCGAAGAGTGCAAGATCGGCATCATGCCCGGCTACATCCACAAGAAAGGCCCAGTCGGCGTGATGAGCCGCAGCGGCACGCTTACGTACGAAGCCGTGTGGCAGCTCTCGAATCTCGGACTCGGTCAATCGACCTGTGTCGGCCTGGGCGGCGATCCGATCGTCGGCACCTCGTTCATCGATCTCTTGAAGATGTACCAGGCGGATCCGCAGACCGAAGCGATTCTGATGATGGGAGAGATCGGCGGCACGGCGGAGGAAGAAGCGGCCGCATACGTCGCCGAGCACGTCACCAAGCCGGTGGCCGCATTCATCGCCGGCCGCACCGCTCCCAAGGGCAAGCGGATGGGCCACGCCGGGGCGATCATCGCCGGCGGCAAAGGCACGGCGGCAGAAAAGATCGCCGCCCTCACAGCGGCCGGCATCGAAGTCGCCGAGAGCCCCGCCGACATGGGCGCAGCGATGCAGCGGGCGATCAAGCGAAAGAAGTGATTCCGCCAATGTGCCGAGACAGCCGGCAGTTGTGTCCAACGAGCCAGATTCAATTCCCGTTGGTTGTCACGCTGGTTGGAAGCACCTTGTCGATCGCCTCACCCAACGCTTCGCCGATCCGGCGGTGTCCCTCCTGGTTGAGATGGACATGATCGAGGAACACACCCTCCGCGCTGCCGGATGCATCGGTCAACGCAGCCGAGGCATCGAAGGGGATGGCGCCGGCTGCAGCCATTTCCGCTAGGAATGCGGTCGCCTCCGACGGCAGCGGTTCCAGCCCATCGCCGTTTCGATAGGGGGCCACTCCAACGAGCAAAGGCACTCCGCGCTGACGAGCATCGGCCACGACCGCGCGAACCGCGTCGAGATTTCGAATTTTTCGCTGCTGCTGGAGTTCCTCATCGAACGAGAGGTCTTGTCCCTGGGGGCGGTTGGGAGTCAAGAAATCGTCCTTCGTCGGCGGAACGTCGCGCAAAAAACGCGGCCAAAACTTGTTGATCAAGAAGTCGATGACCTCGACCAGGGCAAACTTGGGCTTATAGTGGGCCGGCCACATCGCTCCGCCGCAGGCGTACGTTCGGTCCACGTCGCCCCACGGAAAGAGCCAGACCAGCGCGTCCAGTTTGCCGTCTTTGTTGACGTATCTTTGGTATATTTCCGCGTGGTTGACGAGCGCCGTGGCATTCACGCCAGAGTTCATTGCGTACACGGGCCGTCCATTGTCGCGCAACTCATCCGCCGCCACTTCCGTGAACAATGAAGTATCATCGAGGCTCGTGCCGCCCCAGGTCACCGAATCACCCAGGTAGAGGAACCGCAACGCCCCCGGTTCATCCGGCACGGACGTGCGATAGCCGTTGCCATCGACAGTGACCTTAGCTCCCCCGAGCCGGACGAGGTCTTGATTCGGCAACGGGCGCATCCCACCCCAGGCGTCGTTGTAGTACAAAACGGGATCGCCCAGACCCAGGTATCGCGCGGTTCCTTCGAGCAAAATGAGGCCAAGAAACGCGACGACCACGACACAGCCGACCTTAAAGGCGGCAAGCTTCCAACTGCGGCGACGTTCCGGAGACATAGGCCAGTTTAATCAGTCAGCAACATCTCGAACGCCAGCAGTCCAGGCGACCACCGGACCGCCAATCATCCGACGCCAAACGTCGACTAAAACAACGTGTAGATGAATGGAGCGGCAGCAGTACCCGACAAGAAGATCAGCGCGCCGAGCATCAATAAAACCACCACGATCGGCGTTAACCACCACTTCTTGTTGTGGGTCAAGAAATCCCAAATGTCGGCAAAAAAGCCGGCGGACTTCTGTTCGGCAAGCTGCTCAAACGACGACGATTTGTCGGCATCCGACTTATTCTCGCGACTCATATTCGGATCCCTTTGGTTGGGAGATTGCCATCAATTATTCTCAAAAGCAGAAATAGGAAGTGCCTCAGTCGCCGAACTGCCCTGGCTAATATTGCTTGAAGTACTGTGCGGTGTCCGCCGGAGATTCGTGCGTGATCCAGTAGGACTTGGCCGAACGATCGAGCCGGCGCTGGAGCGGATCGTATCCGACCAGCTTCATCAGCAGTCCGATCGGCGTCAAGACAACGTAGTACACGATCACAAGCAGCAAGTGCGACACCGTCCAGCCGATCGGCAGGGCCAGCGTCATCCACACGAGATACACGGGACGGAAGACACTCGGGCGCACGACCCCGGCTGAGCCCGCGGCGGCGACAATCCAGAGCATGACTGCAGCCCGCAACGATTCGTGTCTCCACAAAACGTACACGCCGATCAAGCCAAAAAACCCGATCCAAAGCATTGCAAACTTTTTGAGTTCGCGTTGACTGGGTTTCCAATTCACGTCCAACAAAGCCATCTTGTCACCTTGAATTACTTGTCTGCGTCAAGCGTTGGATTCTGCGTAAGTGCCGATTTGGTGCGACAAGCCGTCGCCATTCGTACCAGGACTTGCCTGTGCGCCAACTCGCATCGGCTTGCGGGCGATCATGATAAAGAAGCCTCCTTCACTGCTGCCCGTCATGATCTCGCGCGACTGAATCATGAAGTGCTCCAGCTTGGAGCCCTCTCCAGTCGGCTCGAAAAGGTTCCCCTTTCCCAAGCCGTCGCTATCGGTCGTCACCGAGGGGATACCGCGTACGAACTCCAATCCACATGCATCGAACCAATCGAGCACTTCGTCGATCGTATGCTTGGATTCGTGTGGATGCCGATACTGATCGTTGAACCAGGCACGACGTTTTTCCGGAGTGACGAAGCGCGAGCGCAGATAGGTGTCGATCCATTGGGCGCGGCCCCCGGTTAATCGGAAGATGTTGCGTCGCAAGTCCGTCATCAATCGGCCATACGTGTTGTAAAGGCCGATCACTAGGTAACCGCCCGGCCGAACCAGCCGCTGGATCGACTCGTATCCGCCGCGCGGATCGGCGGTGTGGTGCAGCACGCCGTTACAGAGCACAACGTCGAATTGCTCCGGCTTGAAGCACGGCTTGAACAAATTCATCTGCACGAACCGAACGCGGTTGAGTCCGTGCTCGCGGCGGAATTTCTCAGCCAGCCGCAGCGAGTTGAGGCACATGTCCGTGCCGATCACGCGGCGGCACGAAATGCCCAGAAAGTTCGTCAATTGTCCCGTGCCGCAACCCACCTCGAGTACGTCGCTGTTGTACGGAATCGACTCGTCCAGCACGCGCGCATACAGGCCGCGGCGTGATTTTTCGATCAGCGAGCGCACCGAATCGTGGTCGTCGTAGTTGGGGAACGGGGTCTCCTCGTAAAACGCCTTGACGATCTCGGTGACGTCGCTCGACGAGGTGAATTTATCGTGCGGCCAGAACAACTGCGGAATGCCGTCCGTGATCGGAAACGTCTGGCCCGACTTGGCGCACACCAAGTGATCCCCTTCGACCCGCAACTCGCCCTGCGCGTTCGGGCTGCACCAGATGTCGGCCAGCAGTGCGTCCGCCTGGGGCGCCGGTTCGGCCAACTTGGACGCCCGTTGAGCCGACTTGTCGAGTACGAAGTGACCGAGACAGAGCACGTCGATGTCCGAGGCCATGAACGTGCTATACGCTTCCTTCGGCGTGCAAACGATCGGGTCCCAACCGAGGTTGAAGCTGGTGTTGACGATCACCGGACAGCCGGTCTTGCGGTAGAACGAGTCCAACACTCCGTGATACAAGCCGTGCCGCTCGCGGTCGACGGTTTGAATGCGGGCCGAATAGTCAACGTGCGTGATTGCCGGCACGACGGACCGCTGCGTTTTGAGTTTGTCGATGCCCTGCCGCTCTTGATCCTCAGGCGTCAGCGGGTTGCGTTTTTCCTCGCGCACGGGCGCGACGAGCAACATGTACGGACTTTCCCGCCCAGCCTCGACGCCGAAATACTCGTGGGCATGTTCCGCCAGCACCGCCGGCGCGAACGGCCGGAATCCCTCCCGAAACTTTACCTTAACGTTCATCACGGTTTGCATTTCGGGGTTCCGCGGATCCCCGAGCAGACTGCGCGAGCCGAGCGCTCGCGGGCCAAACTCCATCGGCCCTTGGAACCATCCGATGACGTTGCCGCCGGCAATCTTGTCGGCAACTTGGTCGCACAGTTGCTGGTCGTCCGCGAGCTGCGTATAGCGGGCCCCGACCGAGTCGAGAAATCGCTTGATCTCAGTGTCGGAATATTCGGGACCCAGCAGCGAGCCGCGCTGGGAGTCGGTCGGCTGCGGCGTCCGCGGATGATCGAGCAGTTGGTGCCAAATGAACAGCCCCACGCCCAAAGCGCCGCCCGCGTCACCGGCGGCCGGCTGAATCCAGATGTCGTCGAACGGTCCTTCACGCAGAATCCGGCCATTCGCCACACAGTTGAGCGCTACGCCGCCAGCCAGACAAAGCTTCTTCATCCCCGTTTGCTGGTGCACGTAGCGGACCGACCGCAACATGATTTCTTCTGTCACCTTTTGAATTGAAGCGGCGACGTCCATGTCACGCTGGGTCAGTAGCGTGTCGGGCTGTCGGGGCGGTCCTCCGAACAAGTGGTGGAACTTCTCGGAAGTCATTGTCAGTCCCTGACAGTAGTTGAAGTACGACATGTCCATGCGGAACGAGCCGTCTTCCTTCAAATCGATCAGTTTATCCAAGATCAGGTCGACGTATTTTGGTTCGCCGTAGGGTGCCAACCCCATCAGCTTGTACTCGCCGGAGTTGACCGTGAAGCCCGTGTAGTAGGTGAATGCCGAGTAGAGCAGACCCAACGAGTGAGGAAACTTCATTTCCTGTTCGAGCTTGATGCGATTGCCCCGTCCCCAGCCCCAACTGGCCGTGGCCCATTCACCCACACCATCCAGAGTAAGAATCGCGGCCTCCTCGAATGGCGACGGAAAGAACGCGCTGGCCGCGTGCGATTCGTGGTGCTCGGTAAACACGTAGCGTTTGTGGTAACGATGGTTTAATCCGCGGTCCATTTCCCGCGGCAAATGCAGCTTCTGACGCAGCCACAGCGGCATCGCCTTCAGAAACGACTTGAAACCAACCGGCGCGTACGCCAGGTACGTCTCGAGCAAACGCTCGAACTTGACGAACGGCTTGTCGTAAAAGCCGACGTAATCCAGTTGCTCGGCTTCCAGCCCTGCTTGCTTCAAGCAGAATTCGATCGACTTGACGGGGAACTCGTAATCATATTTCTTCCGCGTGAATCGCTCCTCCTGCGCAGCGGCGACAATTTTGCCATCGACAATCAGTGCGGCGGCACTATCGTGATAGAAGGCAGAGATGCCTAGAATGGCAGTCATAGCTGGTTCTTAGTGGGTGATTCTCGTGGGAAGAGTGCGGGTGTCTCGTCGCCGGCCGCGGCCAAGCTGCTTTCTTGTCCACAAACATTGTAGGGCACGCCCATCAACAGTGGAATCGGTGCAAAAAAGGGCCGGAGCGCAAGGGATTTTGGCGACGCGATAGCACCGCCACACTGGGCCGGCTGAAGACCTTTCGGCCCACCTTTTGTCCACTCTGGGACAGCTTGTCGATTCAATCATTAGTCACTTTAATGTAACAAGGCCAAGCCCTTGTCGTCAAGCAAAGGGGACCACGATACAGGCGGCGTCCGCCGCACAAATTGGCACAATCCGCACTACCAACACCAGGATCGCACGCCACCCGAATCCTCGACATTCGCGCACGTCGGGCCCGCCAGCACCGTCTGAAGTTCGCGATGCTGACGTGCTTGTCGCAACGATTGCACCGCTTTGCACGCTTCCACGACAGAAGGCAAATTTCATGGCATCGACGGTATCAATTCCAGATGCGGCCGCCGCGAAAAAACCTCGCTGGGCGAAGTTTGTGCTCCTTGCGGCGATCGCGGGCGCACTCTACTGGTGGTGGGCCTACGAATCGACCGACCCGGCTTTCGGCCGCTTCCAGGGCAACGTCGTCACGAAATGGATCACCGACGATCTCGAGATGGAGCTCGTCGATGACTTCCACTATGTCGACCCCCAGGACAAACAATGGACGGCCCCCGCCGGCTCGGTGATCAACGGCGCTTCGATCCCGAGCGTGTTCTGGTCGGTGATCGGCGGGCCATTTGAAGGCCGCTTCCGCAAAGCTTCCGTATTACACGACGCCGCCTGCGACCAGCAGACCGAATCGTGGCAGGACGTGCATCGCATGTTTTTCGACGCCTGTCGCTGCTCGCGAGTCGGCATCGGCAAAGCGCAGACGATGTACTGGGCCGTCTATCACTTCGGACCACGCTGGCCGAAAGCCGGCACCGACACGGCGACCGAAGTGCAACCTGTTCAGCCCGACCTGTCGATCGCCGCCAAGGCCGATCGCTACTTCGCCAAGATGGAGTTTTCACCGAAGGAAATCGAAGCTTGCACGGTCGAGCAAGTGGAGGCAGAGGTGGCCAAGTGGGACGCGGAGCACGCCTCGTCGGAAAACGATTGAGGCCGAGCACACCGTCACCCAATGGTCCGCCGATTGGGTCGAGTACCTTGTTGTTACAGTGAGTGACGGAAGCGTCGCAGCTATTGCCCGGCAGTCCCGCCGGCGCCTTCAAGTTCCGTAAGCTTGATGTTCCGCCAGCGAACTTCCTTCGGCTCCTTCGCTTCTCCGACCGAGTGGACTTGCAGTGCGATGAAGCCGGACGGGGTGAACGCCTCATCATCCGTGTCGGTGAAGTCGGCGGCCGGGACGCCGTTGAGCCACGTCTGAATATGTCGCCCGTTGGCGACTATCCGCAGGTGGTTCCACTGGCCCAGTTTGAACGCTTCCCGCGCGGCCTCGTTGTCACTAAGGTCATCGAGCCACTGTCGGCTGCCGGCTTCGAAGTACAATCCACCAGTCCATTTACGATCGCTGCGGGGATCGATCTCGACCTGGTAGCCATACACGCGATCACCATCGCCTTCCGACCGAGCATGGCTGCGAATCTGGACGCCCGAATTGAACGTCGGATCGTCGATTTTGAAGTCGAGCTCGAGTTCGAAATCGCCGTACTCT
Source organism: Planctomycetota bacterium (assembly GCA_031403315.1). Taxonomy (GTDB): domain Bacteria; phylum Planctomycetota; class Planctomycetia; order Pirellulales; family Lacipirellulaceae; genus DASYDU01. The sequence continues at coordinate 29,477 of JANNTD010000303.1, read as the reverse complement.
CTCTCCGTCGCCAGGAACGTGTTCGACGTGTTGGGCACACTGCGGCCGACGATTGCACCGTCGTCGATCGCGTACTTCGCCGCGCCGCCGCGCTGCTTCCAGCCGGTGAGGTCCTTGCCGTTGAACAACTCGACCGTTTCGGCCGCCACCGCAACTGCGGACCAACCGAGCGACATTACCAATCCGACGCTCGCCAACCAATGAATCGGCATCACAGTCCTCGCGATGGCATGAAGTTTGTGTCAGCACTTAGGGTGCGATCGCACGGATGCCATCTTAGCACATTTGCCGCCGACTTTCGCCAGCGTGGCCGAGACTTGACGCCGGCCGGCCGATTGACGGAGGATAACCGCTGTGACGCTGCACTTTGCACATCTCGGGCTCCGGCTGGGCACAATTGCCCTCTGGATCGCCGCGTCGGCCGTGAGTGGCGGAGCACTGGCGGCCGAATCCAACGACTCAACCGCGGCCGCGACCCAACCGGCGATTGAAAAGGGCCTCCACTATCTCGCCGAACGACAGACGGATGACGGCTCGTTCGCCACCAATGGCTTCGGGCGCAACGTCGCCGTGTGCGCCTTGGCGGGCATGGCCTGGCTCGCCGGCGGCAGCACTCCCGATCAAGGCCCCTACGGCCAAGAGCTGACCCGCGTCACCGACTATCTCGTCGATCATGCGCAGCCGAGTGGTTTCATCACGGTCGCCGACGCCGAGAGCCACGGTCCGATGTACGGCCACGGATTCGCCACGCTCTATCTCGCGGAAGTTTGTGGCATGTCGCCGCGCGACGACCTCCGCGAGAAGCTCTCCCGAGCCGTCGACCTGATCGTCCGCACTCAAAACGCCGAGGGCGGCTGGCGCTATCAGCCGCTGCCAGAGGACGCCGACATCTCGGTGACCATCTGCCAGGTGATGGCGCTGCGTGCGGCACGGAATGCCGGGATCCGCGTGCCGCGCGAAACAATCGACCGCTGTGTCGACTACGTGAAGCGCAGCCAGAACGCCGACGGCGGCTTCCGCTATATGCTAAACGCTGGCGGGAGTGCTTTCCCGCGCTCCGCCGCAGGCGTCGTCGCGTTCTACAACGCGGGCGTTTACGAGGGCCCCGAACTCGACCGCGGTCTCGCCTATCTCGACCAGTTCGTGCCGGTGCAAAACGCAATCGCAGCAGACGCCCATTTCTTCTACGGCCAGTACTACGGGGTGCAAGCGATGTGGCAGGCCGGCGGTGAGCGGTGGGAGCGTTGGTATCCGGCCGTCCGCGACGTGCTCATCCAGCGACAGCAAGCCGACGGCTCGTGGCCCGACGCGATTTGCTCGGAGTATGGCACGGCGATGGCCGCGATCATCCTGCAGATGCCCGACAACAGCGTGCCGATTTTCCAGCGATGAGCGCTCTAGTCTTGCTTGCGATGCTCGTCGTGCCCGTCGAAGGCGAACCCTTCGAAGGCAAACTCGAGTCCATCACCGCCGACGGCGCCACCACGTTCCGACTCGCCGCAGGCGAGCCCGCTTTAGCGGGCGGCGAGCGCACGATTGCGTTTCAAAACCTGGTCCGCTGGTCCCACCCGGCGCGGCTCCAGTCCCAACCGCTCGTCCTGCTTTCCGACGGCTCACGCCTCGTCGTCGCCGCCAATTGGTCCGGCAGCGCCCCGCTGCAAATCGCCGGCGACAAGATCACCATCCGTAGCGATTCTTGGAACGAAACACAGTTGGATCGTTCCCAAGTCCGCGGCCTGGTGTTCGCCGAGCGCAGTCACCCCGGCGATCGGCAGCGGCTCGAAAACAAGGTGCGCGCTGCCAGCGGGAAGCAAGACCAGGTGTTGCTCACCAACCAAGACCACCTCACCGGCAAGGTCAAGCAACTCGCGGACGGAATGTTGACGGTCGAAATCGAAAGCGGCGACGCCGAACTGCCGATTGCGCGCGTCGAGGCCGTGATCCTCGCCAACGGGAGGCATGCTGCAGAACCAATACATCGAGCCCGCCTGGTTGTCGGACTGGGCGACGGCTCGTTGCTCTACACGAAGTCTGTCGAGGCCGACGCCGCCGGCGCTCGACTCGAGACCTCCGGCGGAGTGAATCTCACGGGTGGCGTCCGCGACGACATCGTGTCCGTGCAATCGCTCAACGGGAGTTTCGTGTATCTCTCGGACTTAGAGCCGGCCGACTACCGACATGTGCCATATCTCGAAATCGCCTGGCCTTACCGGCGCGACTGCAACCTGCAAAACGAACCGCTCCGCGGCGGCGGCAAAATCTATCTCAAAGGCCTTGCCATGCACTCGGCGAGCAGACTCACTTACCGGCTCGACGGCACCTACCGCCGTTTCGACGCGGATGTGGCGCTCGACGACTCGGCCGGCAATCGCGGCAGTGTGGCTTTTGCCGTCTACCTGCTTCGCAACGGCAAATGGCAAGAAGCGTTCAAGATCGACATCGTTCGCGGCAGCCAGAAGTCGCATCGCGTGTCGGTCGACTTGGCGGGCGCGGCCGCGATGACACTGACCGTCGACTACGCCGACCGCGGCGACGAGCTCGATCATGCCGACTGGCTCGACGCCCGACTGGTGAAATGAATTGTGCTGCCCGCTTCGCCTCAGGCGGCTTGCCGCACGAGCTCCGTCGGCGCCGCATGCACCGGCACAAGCTCGAAGAGCGCCCTCCGCACGAATTCGTTTGGCGCGTGGACAATGGCTTCGAGCCGATTCACGTCGCGGATTACCTCGACGAGATTCCGCCGCGCGCTATCGGCAACCATGATTTGTGGATGTGCGGTCCGCTGGCGGATTTCGCCTTCGTCGTAAAGCTCTTCATAGAGTTTTTCGCCCGGCCGCAATCCGACGATTTCGACCTCGATGTCTGCTCCCACCCGCAGGCCGGACAGGCGAATCATGTCGTGCGCGAGGTCGAGGATGCGGACCGGCTCGCCCATGTCGAGCACGAAGATCTCGCCCCCCTGCCCCATCGCACCTGCCTGCAGCACCAGCTGCGCGGCCTCGGGGATCATCATGAAGTAGCGGATCACGTCGGGATGCGTGACGGTCACGGGCCCGCCGCAAGCGATCTGCTCGCGGAAGATCGGCACCACGCTGCCCGACGAATCGAGCACGTTGCCAAATCGCACCGTGACAAGCCGGCAGCTCGACCCGCCCGACCGGGCTTGCACATATTGCTCCGCGAGCCGCTTGCAGCAGCCCATCACGCTCGTGGGATTCACCGCCTTGTCGGTCGAGATCATCACCAGCGCCTGCACCTTGTGTTCCTCGGCAAGGTCGACCAGCCGGCGGGTCGTGACCACGATGTTCTTGATCGCTTCGCCGCAGTGGGCTTCCATCAGTGGCACGTGCTTGTACGCGGCCGCGTGAAAAATCACATCGGGTTTCGTATCGGCGAGCAGCATGTCGATGCGGCCGTGATCGTTCATGTCGGCGAGCCGCACTTCGATCTCAGTATCGAGCACGAGGCGGCGCAGCTCCTGCTCGAGAAAGAACTGCGGCGACTCGGCCCGGTCGACGGCGACGAGTTTCGCCGGCCGAAGTTTGACGAGCTGCCGGCAGATTTCCGAGCCGATGCTGCCGGCACTGCCCGTGACCATTACCACTCGCCCCGACAACCAATCGCAGAGGCCATCGAGGTCGAGCTCCACGGCGGGACGGCAGAGCAAGTCTTCGATCGCCACAGACCGGGGGTGAACGGCGACGCGCTCCTCGAGTAGTTGTTCGTAACTCGGCACCACTTTGACGCGGAAATTGTTGGTCCGCGCCGTGTCGACGAGCGCGCGGACCTGCGTGCCGGGCAGTTCGCCCGCGGTGATCAGCACTTCTTCCACTCCCTGCCGCTCGACAAGCGTCGGCAGATCGTCGCAGGTGCCGACCACCGGAACTCCGCCAATCCGGCGGCCTTGCACGTCGCGACGATCGTCGACAAAGCCGACGATGCGGTAGTTGAGGGCAGAATTCGAGCGGATGGCTCGGAGCAGCGTCTCACCCGAATCGTTCGCTCCGACGATCAGCGACGGCACGCCAACGTGCGCCGAGAACAGTCGCCAGCCATCGTCGCGTATTAGTCTTGGCAGGGCCCGCGCCGCTCCGATCACAACCAACGTCACGCCCCAATCGATGAGGATCACGCTGCGTGGGATCTGGAATAGCGGCAAGAAGAATGCGTCCACCAGAGTTATGCCTACGGCGCTTGCCGTGACCGCTTTGCCCAGCGCCAACAGGTCGTGAAACACGACGTACCGCGTCCATCCCTGGTAGATGCGAAACCACGAAAACACCACCCATTTCAAGGCCAGTACGCTCGGCAGCGTGCTCAGCAAGACATGCTGGTACTGCGCATCGCGTCCGCCGGCAAAGCGCAACAGAAAGGCGCCGTAGTAAGTCGCCGCAAAGAGCGGCAGGAATACGGCCGCGCTGAGGAGCAGCTGAATGCCGTCGCGTTGTGTACGTTTCAATTTAGTCATGAAAACTCGCTGCCAACTTCTGTCGAAGCGAGCAGTTTAGCGTCGCCAAGTGGCAGTGGCCGCGTCGGTGGACAGCTTTTCTGGTTCGCGCTGAGCAACACGCAACTTCGAGATCTCGAAAATTGCCGCTCGGAGTCCCTTGTTCTCCGGGCGGCGCGCCAGGCACCAGCGGAGGTGCGGCTCGGCTTCCACAAATCGATCGGCCTGCTTCAGCGCACAGGCTAATTCGTACCGCACGCTGTAGATTTGTTGATCGCACTCATACGCATGCTCGAGACACGCGAGCGATTTCTCGTGGTGTCCGAGGTCGCTGTACATCGCGGCCTGCCACAGCCAGAGGTATGCCGGGGGAATTCCGTTCTTGCTGTGCGCGTCGCGCTGCGTGACTTGAGCGGCATACGCGACGAGATCGTTGCGGTCCTGAAGCGAGCCGGATTGGCGATAGCGGGCCCAGATCTCGCGGAGCGTTCGCCAATCGGGCTGAAGGCTCTCGACAAAGACACTGGCCGGAACTTTCCCCGCCAGCAAGTCGACGATGCGCAACTGATGATCGCCCGAGTCGCGGAAGCACCGGGACCACCGGCGCATCGCAGTATCGAAATCGCCATTCACCAGCGCTTGCCTGCCGACCTCGAACACCACGTCGCCGTTGTAAGGCCGCACGCACTGCGCCTGAGCGATGCACGCCGCTGCCATTTCCGATCGGTCGCCCGCCAGGAATCCGAGTTGCGCCAGAAAGACGTAAGCGTCCCCTTGTAGAGGACAGAGCGCGACGGTTTGGCGGGCGTGGGCGTGAGCCCGGTCGAGTAGTCCGACGTTGGATCCGACAGCCCGATCGAGCCAGGACCGCAATTCGGCGGTCGATGCGAAAGTCGACGCCTGGGCCGCGTCGCGAATCTGCTGCAAAGGCATCGCGTTCTCGGCATCCTGCTGCGCGAGCTCAAACCGTTGGATATCGAGGGCCGCGAGACGCAAATAAGCCTCGGCAAACGCGGGATCCCAGCGGATAGTTTGCTCCAAATGATGCTGCATCGACTCGGAAAGCGGGTCGTGCATCGCCGCGTCCGATTCGGTGAGCTTCCGGGCCAGGGGCGAGAGTTGGTTGGCAAACAAATCGGCTTTGGCCAAGGCATCGCGGCAATAGCGGTCAAAATGGATCGCCGCCACGGCCGGCCCAAAATACGCATAGATCGTCCACGCTCCGAGCATCGTCGCCACGGCCGTACATTCCAGCCAGCGCGGACGCGAGAATGCATAAGTCTTCCGAGACTGTTCCGCGCTTGGTCGTGACAACTGAGCAAGCCGCAACGCGCAAACCGCCAGCGCGAGCGTCAGCGACATGCAGGCCGGGATGTACCAGACAAAATCCACAAGCGAGTGAACCAGGCTCGCCGCGAGTCCGGCGGCCGCGGCCCCGAAACACAATTGTTGAGACGGGTCGTCGAGTCGTCCCAAGCACTGGAGGCACCAGACTCCGCACAAGCCGATCCCCGCCGCCAACAGCGCCACGCCGAGCACGCCATTTTCGGTCGCAATTTGCAAGTAGCCATTCTCGGCGTGCGAATACTCCTTCGTCGTTGGCTCGGAGAGGTAAACCGGGCAAATTTCTCCGTGGCTGCCTGCGCCCGAACCGGTGAGCCAACCGTGCTCGATCGCTTCGAGATTGGCTGCCCAGACCTTGCGGCGGCCCTCGCCGCGGTCCAGCGAGTCGATCGAACCGCCGGCGAAATCGTCGAGCCGGCCGGCGACCTCGTCGTATCCATAGAGCGACAACAGGCCCAGCATGACGAGCCCAATCCCGGCCAGTCCGTACAAGTATTTTCCATCGACGAGCCGCCAACGCCAATAGATCGCGCCCAGCACGACCGTCGCGGTCGCCAGCGCCAGCGCGCCGCCGCGCGACAACGACAGCGCAATACCCATCAACACGACCGCGATTGCCGCCAGCACAATCCCCGGCTTCACCAGGGCCGCAGTGCCGGCAGGATGGCGCCGGCGCCCCACCATGGCGTTCTGCTCGCGCAAGATACTCACGAACCACCGCACCAGCGGACCCACGCCCAGCACCAGAAAACCGGCAAAATGATTGCGATTCATGAAGCTGCCCATCGCATATTGGTCGGTCGTGCGATAGGGATGAAGATAGCACCAATAGAACTGGCCGTTGGAAAAAAAGAACTGCACCAGCCCAAATCCGGCCATCAGCACCGCGGCAATTCCCACCGCATTGAGCAGCTTTTCGACGTCGGAAATCGTCTCGAGACGCTGCGTGAGCACGGTGAACAGCAGACCATACGACGCCAGCAGCGCGAGGGACAATGTCGTTTCGTGCGGCGTGAGCGAGAGCGTCTTCCAGACACCGAGCTGCGCGGCCGCGTCGCCGTTTGTCCACAGCGGCAGAAGTTCCAACGTGCGGGGTGACAACCGTGCGAGCCATCCGGCCGGCAGCGGCACGAGTTGTAGAGCCACTAGCCCCGCCGCCAGCAGCAGAATCCCATAGGCGGCCGTGCGTGTCCAAGTGGCCTTTGGCAGCAGACTCTGCCGCAAGAACCAGGCTGCGGCGGTCACGCCCACCAGCGCAACAAACACCAGTCGGCCCACGTCGTGCCGGCCGCCGAACACGAACGGAGCTGCACAGATCGTCGCCAGCAGTCCGGCGTCGACCACCGTGAGTATTCGGTCCGCGAGCGGTCTGCCCGCTCCTGGCGATGGGCCGGGTCGCGTCGTCTTCCAAACAACTTGCTGCTGTCGCGATTTCATTTTATTTCAATCCGCCCACTCAAGCGGCACGTGTCTCGCGCCGCCGCGACCCGCTCGTTTGCATTGTCGCGACGGACGCGGGGGATTCGTCGACGAGGTCCTGCAGCGACAGTGTGATCGGTTCGTCGACTTCCTCATCACTCTCGTGCTCGTGTCCATAACCGTAGCCGTACCCATAACCGTAGCCATATCCGCCGGAATCGGCCGACAGTCCGTTGGCCACGATGCCCAGCACCGTGCTGCCGGTCGCGCTAAAACTTTCGCACGCCCGGACCACCAATCGGCGATGATTCTTTTCCGGCCGCACGACGAGAATCGCGCCATCGACGAGCCGGCCGACAACCTGCGCGTCGCTCACTGCGAGCACCGGCGGGCAATCCACCAGGACACGGTCGTAGCACGACTCGGCCCACGCCAACAGGTCGCTGAATCGTGGCCCGCTCAACAGCTCGGCCGGATTCGGTTGCCGCAAACCGGCCGGCAGCACGTCGAGATTCTCCAGCTCGGTCCGCTGCACCAGTTGCGGGGCAATGTCGGCCAGCGGCTGCTCAGAGAGCAGCACGTCGGCCACGCCCGCGGCACCCTTGAGGTCGAACCGCGCGGTCAGGCCCGGCTTCCGCAAATCCGCGTCGATCACCAACGTCCGTTTGCCGGCTTGGGCAAACGACACGGCCAAATTGGCGCTGACGGTCGTCTTGCCGTCGCCCGGCTCGGCGCTCGAGATCAGAATTCGCTCGCTCACGTTGGCGCTGAGCGTGAGCGCGGTGCGGAGCGTGCGGAACGCCTCTGTTTCGACGGCCGTGGGCCGCACGTGCGTGTGCACCGTTGCCAAGCCGGTGCCGTCGATCGGCTCGAGTTCCCGCACCATGGCGAGCACGGGCACTGCGAGCTGCGCAATCATTTCTTCCGGCGAAGTGAAACGGTCGTCGAGCACGTCTTGCACATAGACAATCAGCCCGCCGACGCACAAGCCGCCGAACAGCGACATGATCACCACGTGCCGCAATTGCGGCGAGACCGGTGAATCGTTCGGCAGTGGCTCTTTCACGACCGTGGCCTGGATCGGTACCTGAAGTTGGCGGATGTCGATGTTAGCGATGCGATCGGTCAGCACGTCTTGCTGTTTTTCGAGCCGCTTGACCTCGCGTTCGAGCGATTCCAACTTCACGACGTCGCCACTTTCTTTCCCGGCAAGATCGCGGGTTTCACGAAACGCCGCCGCCAGTTGTTCTTCTTTGCGATGCGCCTGGGCGACCGATTGAGTGAGCATCGATTCGACCATCGGCCCAAGCTCTCGGCTGCCGAACGAAGCCATCCGTTCGCCGGAGTTCGCCCGATAGTTGGCGAGATACGTTTCAATTGATTGGATGCGATCGTTTAGCTCGGCGACCTTCGGATGGGCCGGACCGTAGAACGGCGTGAGCGATTTGAGCTCCTGCTGGGCGTCGAACAATTTCTGCTGCTGGTCCTTTATCAGGCTCAAATCCTCCGTCGACAGGCCCAGCGCCGAAACCATCATCTGCTTGCCAACGGTTTCCTCCAGCCCGGAGAGGTACGGCTGCAAGTCACCGCCACCGGCGATCGCTTGTTGGATTGCTTCCAATTGTCGCTCGAGCGCGAAGCGTTCCTCTTGGGCGGCGGTGAGCGCTTCGCTCAACTGCAGTGCCTTTTGGATCGTGGGATGGATGATGCCGTCGTCGCTCCGAACCGTCAGCGAGCCGACTTGCTTGCGAAACGCTTGCAGTTCGAGTTGCTTGACGTCGACCTTTTGCCGCACTTCGTTGAGCTCGGCGGTCAGGCCGATCATGACGTCGCTCGCAGTGCCCTTGTGGGTGCCTTCGACGAAGCCGAGGTACGACTGAACGACGGCGCTCACTACCCCCGCCGCCGCCTCCGGCGAAAGCGAGCGATAGCTCACCTGAATGAAGTTCGTCTTCCGCGTCGTCTTGGCCGAGAGGTTGCTCGCCAGACCTTCGTTCCAGAATTGCGGCGGCGTGTTGCGGAGATCGATCCGATGCTCGGGCAGTAATTGATCGAGAGCGCCCTGGATCACCACCGGGCTCGTGATCAGTTCCTGATGCGTGGCCATCGTGTTGTCGAGCGACTGCTGCTCGCTGACCATCGCCAGTTGATCGTTCGAGCGCTGGATAATCAGCAACTTGGCCGTCGATTGGTAGTAGCGAGGCGCGAGAACGTAATAGATCGTTCCCAGAATGCCGGCGATTGCCAACGAAGCGACGATCGTTTTGCGGCGATAGCGAGCGATCCGCAGCCAATGCAGCAGTCCGAACACAAAATCCGACGACGCGGGAAGCATCGACGATTCCGCGGTCGCGGCCAGGTTCGTGTTGTCGGATGAAGTGTGCATTGGAGGTGAATTGAGAAAAACTGCGATTGCCAATGCCGCGGCGTCAGAATGCGACCAGGTTGCCGCCCACGCTTACGCCCACGCGGAACATGGTCATGACCGAGTCAACGATCACGGTGCTTGGAGTCCGTTCGACACTTACCAGATCGCCCGCCGCCAGCCGGATGTTTTCGTTGCCGTCACGCTTGGCGTCCTTGATGCTGACTTCGATGACGGCCGGTTCCGGCATGTCGGGCAGCCGGCGAATGATGAACACTTTGTCGGCCATCGGCGACGATACGCCTCCCGCCAACGCAATTGCGTCCATCAAGGTGACATCCTGGTGCCGCGGCATCTCGAATTGATTCGGCAGCCGCACCAGGCCGGTCACATGGATGAATTGCTTGTCCTGCGGCAAGACCATCACCACGTCTCGGTCGCCGAGCGCGTAGCTCGGCTGATTCTTCGCCGGCGCCTGGGCGAGATCGATGCGCGTCGTTTGCGGAGGGGCCGTGCCGGCGGTCGCATTGTACGAAGCCAATTCGACGCCGTCGGAGCGCGGCGATTGCGGATTCGCCTTTCCGTCGGCCATGAAGGTTTCGGTGCTGTAGCGCAACACGTCGACCTTGGTGCTTGCTTCTTCGGTTAGCCCGCCAGCCGCCGCCAGCGCCCGCGCCAGGTCGCTCGAACCTTTGGGCAGCTCCTTCACGCCTGGCTCCGTCACAGCGCCCAGCACGGTAATCCGATTCACGGCCGGTTTGAGCACTTGCAGTGTGACGGTCGGCCGCACAAACAGGCCGCGCTCGATTGCGGCCTGAGCGATGCGCTGCTCGGCCACACTCGGCTCCAAGCCGGCGACCGGCACCGGGCCGATCGGTGCTGCGTCGACCGTTCCTGCTTGAGTCACGCGCGCTTGGAATGGCTTCGTTTCATCTTCATCGTTGCGACCGCTGGCGAGGGTGATTTCCAACAGGTCGCCGGGGCTGATCTCGTTGGTTCCCGTACCGGCGGCAACCATGCCGGCAACATCCATGTGATTGATGCGATTGGCCGGCGGAACGCCCAGTTCGGGCGGCATGGTCGCCGTGGAAAAATGGGCCGACTTGCAGCCAGCGAGCGCAAACAATGCAACGAGCGCCGTTATCGCCAGCAACAATTCGCGCAGGCTGTCGCCCAACATCCGAGAACACCAGATAGGTTCGCGGCAACATGCCATAGTCAGCGGCGATTCGGCGGGGGAATCGTCCGACCGCAAACGCGCTGCGCGATTGGGCGAACGCGGGAACAAAAAAACGCGGGAATCGGGGCGCGTTAAATACCAGAATCTAGCGGTCTTACGCAAGGCAGCTTCGCTACCGGGTGGCCTGGCAACGAGAAGCCGGCATTCATTCCGGCGCACTCTGACACGCTAGCTACGCTTTCACGATCTTCTCGCGGCCTGCAGAGACGCCGGCCGTTGCGTTGCGGGTGTCGACCACTAGCCGCGCATGGCGGACGATGAACTCGAAGTCGTATGCGCTGTGGTCGGTGGCGATGAGCACGCAGTCTTGCTCGGCCAGGTATTCCGCCGTGAGGGGCTGGCTCGCCATCGGCGGCAAGTCGTGGGCCCGCATCTTCGGCAGTCGAGGCACGTGGGGGTCGTTGTAGGTGACGACGGCTCCGCGCTCGAGCAGGCCTTCGAGCAGCACAAATGACGGGCTCTCGCGGGGATCGTCGATGTCGCGCTTGTAAGCCACGCCCAACAGGGCGATTTTGCTCCCTTTGAGCGGTTTGCTGGCCGAATTCAGAGCGTCGGCCAGCCGCCGCAGCACGTACTCCGGCATCGAGGCGTTGATCTCGCCCGCCAGCTCGACGAACCTCGTCGACATCCCATACTTGCGGGCGATCCAGGTCAGGTAAAACGGATCGATCGGAATGCAATGTCCGCCCAGGCCGGGGCCCGGGTAGAACGCGGTGAACCCGAACGGTTTCGTCTTCGCTGCGGCGATCACTTCCCACACGTCGATGCCCATCCGCTGGCAGAGCATCTTCATCTCGTTCACCAGCGCGATGTTCACGGCGCGATAGGTGTTTTCGAGGATTTTGCAGGCCTCGGCCACCTCACACGACGATGCCGGCACGATCTCGGCAACGGCCGAACGGTAAAGGTCTTGCGCCAGCTCCGCGCTTGCGGCGTCGTAGCCGCCCACGACCTTCGGAATGTGGGAGGTTGTGAAGTTGGGGTTTCCCGGGTCTTCGCGCTCGGGGCTGTAGGCGAGGAAGAAATCGCGGCCCGGCACGAGTCCCGTAGCGGCAAGAATCGGCAACACGACGTCGCGCGTCGTGCCGGGATACGTCGTGCTTTCGAGCACCACGAGTTGTCCCGGACGGAGAACCTGGGCGATCGCGCGAGCGGTCGACGTGACGTATTGTAGATCCGGTTCGCGGGCCTCAGTCAGCGGCGTCGGCACGCAGATGAGAATCTCGTCTGCCTTCGCCAGTTCGGCAATGGCGGACGTCGCGGCGAACCGCTTGCCGGCGAGCCACGAGCGGACTTTCTCAGGCGTAATGTGCTTGATGTAACTCTCGCCGCGCTCGAGCTTGTCGACCTTCGCCTGGTCGACGTCGAATCCCAGCACCGGCAAACCGGCTTGCAGGAACGCATCCGCCAGCGGCAGACCGACGTAGCCCAGGCCCACGATGCCGACGGTCGCCGTCTTGTCGGCAATCAGCCGCTTAAGCGCGTCGAACGGCGTCGGTTGCGATCCTGCTGGCATGGCGTCGCCATCCGTGGTGCGAGAGTTGGCAGCGCGCTAGCTCGCTGCGACTTGTGCAGGGAGTGAAATTGGCGGCGGCGGAGAATACGAAACACCGTCCGCTGCGTCGACACTGTTTCCGCTCCTTTGCTAGCACGCGAATGCCATTGCTTGGCGATGGTAGCAGTCGTATCATCCGCGACCCTATCCTAGACCCAGTTGGAAATCTTTCAAGCTGCCGGCCGCCCGCGGTCGTCGGCGCTGGTGGTGCGACGATGAATTTCGGACTAATTGGCGCGGCAGGCTACATCGCCCCGCGGCATATGCAGGCGATCCGGGACACCGGCCACAAGCTGGTGGCGGCCGCCGATCCACACGACTGTGTCGGCCGGCTCGATAGCTTCTTCCCCGAGGCCCACTTCTTCACGGAGATCGAACGCTTCGACCGCTTCCTCGAAAAACGCCGCCGCGGCCCGTGCGCGGATCGCGTCGACTACGTCAGCGTCTGCACCCCCAACTATCTGCACGACGCGCACGTGCGTCTTGCGCTGCGTGTGAAGGCCCACGCGATCTGCGAAAAGCCGCTCGTGATCTCGCCGTGGAACCTCGACGCACTCGAGGAACTCGAACAGGAACACGGCTCGCGCGTCTACAATGTGCTGCAACTTCGGCTGATCCCGGCGCTGGTGGAACTTAAGCAGCGGGTCGCCGAACAAACTCCCCGCGAGAAAGCCGACGTCGACCTGTCGTATGTCACCCGCCGCGGCCGCTGGTACGACGCCTCCTGGAAAGGCTCGCAGGAAAAGTCGGGTGGCGTTGCGCTCAATATCGGTATCCACTTCTTCGACCTGCTCATGTGGCTCTTCGGCGAGGTGGAAGACAGCCGGGTCCAACTCTCGCAACCACGAAAGATGGCCGGTGTGCTTACGCTCGAACGGGCGAGAATCCGTTGGTTCCTGTCAACCGATGCCGAGGACTTGCCCGTTCATGTTCGCGAGCAAGGCGGCTACGCTCATCGCTCGATGACCCTCGACGGCCAGGAACTCGAGTTCTCCGACGGCTTCAAGGACCTGCACACCCGCGTTTATGAAGAAATCCTCGCGGGCCGGGGCACCGGCATCCGCGACGCCCGACCGGCAATCGAACTTGTCCACTCGATCAACCAAGCCGAACCGGAAATGTCTCTCAGCGACGCCCACCCGCACGTTCGCGCTGTCACGCTTTCGAGGATTCCCTTCGCACGAAAAAGAATTGCCAAGGTTGCGTAGAGTAGCCGCTCGATTGCTCGCAGGAACCCCGCCATGGACCACCTCGCCGCACCGCTCATCCACGAATCATCGTACGTCGACGCCGACGTGACGATTGGCGCCGGCACCACGATCTGGCACTTTTGCCATGTGCTCGCCGACTCGCAGATCGGTGAAAGTTGCCGCATCGGCCAGAACGTCGTCATCGGCCCGCGAGTTTCGATCGGTTCGAACGTCAAGATTCAGAACAACGTGTCGGTCTACGAAGGCGTGACGCTCGAAGACGACGTATTCTGCGGCCCGTCGGTCGTGTTCACCAACATCCTCACGCCACGATCAGCATTCCCCCGCAATCGTAGCGCGGACAACCTGTCGACGCTGATCCAGCGCGGCGCGAGCCTCGGTGCGAACGCGACGATCGTCTGCGGCCGCACGATCGGCGCGTATGCACTCATCGGCGCGGGAGCGGTCGTCACCAAGGACGTGCCTCCGCACGCAGTCGTTTACGGCAACCCCGCCCGGCAACACGGTTGGGCCTGCGAATGCGGAATCGTGCTCGAATTCGAGAGCGCGCATGCCACCTGCGCCGAGTGCGGGCGCGAATACCGTCAAATTGATGCGTCCTCGATCGAAAAGATCACCGACTCCGTACGAACTGCGGCCGCTTAACAACAACTTCAGCATGGAAGCTGACCCATGATTCCCCTGTGCGACGTCACCCAGCAGTACCATGACCTCAAGCCGGAGATCGACGCGGCTGTCGAGGCCGTGCTCGCTGGCGGGCAGTATATTCTGGGGCCGAACGTAAAGGCGTTTGAGCAGGAAGTCGCCGACTACCTGGGCTGCAATCATGCGGTCGGCGTGGGCAACGGCACCGATGCCTTGCACCTCGCGCTCCGGGCGCTCGGCGTCGGACCGGGCGACGAGGTGATCACCACGCCCTTCACGTTCATCGCCTCGACGGAAGCAATTGGTCTCGTGGGCGCGACGCCGGTGTTCGTCGACGTCGATCCGCAGACGTACAACATCGATCCGAGCCAGATCGAAGCGGTGATCACGCCACGCACCAAGGCGATCCTGCCCGTCCACCTCTACGGCCAACCATGCGACATGGATGCCATCATGCGCGTGGCCGAGAAGCACGCGATTCCCGTCGTCGAAGATTGTGCCCAAGCGATCGGAGCGACCTACAAGGGTCGGCGGGTCGGCACTTTTGGCGTCGCCGGTTGCTTCAGCTTCTTTCCGACCAAGAACCTCGGCTGCTGCGGAGATGGTGGAATGGTCGTCAGCAACGACGCGCGAATGTTCGAGCGCGTCGAAATGTTGCGCCGCCACGGCGGCCGGAAGAAATATCATCACGAGGAATTGGGCCTTAACAGCCGGCTCGACGAGCTGCAGGCCGCGATATTGCGGATCAAGCTCCCACATCTTGAGGTGTGGAATCACGAGCGCCGCACGCGAGCGTATCTATACAACCAACGGTTAGCGTCGTTCGGTGACATTGTACGGCCAGCAGAACTCGATTCAGGCGACCTCGTCACGCCGACGAACCAACAGGAATGCAGCAAACTAGTCGACGCCGTGTATCACCAATACACGATACTCGTTGACGACCGCGACACGGTGCAAACCGCGCTCGTCCGCTCTGGCATTGGCTGTGCTGCCTACTATCCCGTCGCGCTCCATCGGCAAGCCGTCCATCGCCACCTTGGCTACGCAGGTGGGACCTTCCCAGTTGCCGAGCGATTGAGCCGCCATTGCCTCAGTCTGCCGATGTATCCGGAACTCGACTCGAACGGGCAGTCGAGCGTAGTGAAATCCCTCGCCAGGGTCACGACTGCTCGAGCCGCCTAGGAGAGTTTGCCATGCGCATCGTGACGATCGTCGGAGCACGTCCACAATTTGTGAAGGCGGCGGTCCTGTCGCGCGAAATTCTTCGCCGCAAAGGCTGGCACGAAATCCTAGTGCATACCGGACAGCACTACGACGAAAACATGTCCAGCGTTTTCTTTGCCGAGTTGCAGATTCCCACGCCGAAGATTTCTCTAGGCATCGGATCGGGCAGCCATGGTCAGCAAACCGGCCGCATGCTCGAAGCCATCGAGCGCGTGCTGCTGGAACATCGGCCCGATTGGGTAATCGTGTTCGGCGACACAAACTCAACCCTGGCCGGGGCCCTGGCGGCCACGAAACTTCAGATCTCGGTGGCCCATGTGGAAGCCGGCCTGCGGTCGTTCAATCGGCAGATGCCGGAGGAGATCAACCGAGTCCTCACCGACCATTTGTCCAACTTGCTGCTAGCGCCAACCGCTGCGGCAGTCGCCAATCTTCGCCGTGAGGGCGTCGACGAAGACAAGATTCATCTCGTTGGCGACGTAATGTGCGACGCGATCCTCCACTACCGCCGCACCGCTATGGAACAGAGCACCGTGCTTGATCGCTTTCAGCTGACGCCGCAGCAATTCGTCCTCGCCACGATTCATCGGGCGGAAAACACCGATGATCCGCGGCGAATTCAGACCATTCTCGACGGGCTTTTGGAAGTCGCCCGCCAGTTTCCGGTCGTCTTTCCTGTCCATCCCCGCACGCGCTCGGCACTCGAGAGGTTTGGGCTTTGGCAAGCAGCGTGCAAAAGCCTGCGCGTCATCGAACCGGTCGGTTACCTGGACATGGTGATGCTCGAAGCCAACGCCCACCGAATTGTCACCGACTCGGGTGGCGTGCAGAAGGAAGCCTTCCTCTGTGGCACACCTTGTATCACGCTGCGCGATGAAACGGAATGGGTCGAACTCGTCGCCGCGGGCTGGAATCAGCTTCTTTCACCCGACGATCCAGAACTGCAATCGCTGCTCACTGCCGCCATCGAGCGGCCCGAGCCTGCCGAATGCACTGCCCCACTCTACGGGACTGGCGACGCAAGCACCCACATCTGTAACAGTTTAGTTCAATGCCCGGAGGCGAAAGCTGCATGAACCCTTACTGCCGGCCGGTCAACGCACCCAATTGCGTCGCATTTCGGTGCGCATTTGCCCAACCGACGCCATAGTTGCGACGAACCTCACCGAGGACCTTAAGCAGACCTAAACGACAAAAATTGCGGATACTTCTTACAGGACGATTGCCTGCAATGAATAAAAATGGTGGTTTGCACTTCACCCGCGCCGAAAAGGCCGTTGGCGAAGGGACAAGGATACGACGATGACTGGCCACTTCTTGGGATTCCTGTTGGCATTCTACTTTCTTGCGGGTAGGTGGTCGATCAATCGGCTTGCCGATGCCGCTGATCCCGGGTCGATCATCGGGGAGCCGCGAGTCTGGATTGTCACACTCTTGATACCGGTCGCGTTGCTGCTGCGGCCCCGAGCGACTCGCGCCGGATTGCAGGGTCAGGTAACGTCGGTCGACATCGCAATCTGTGGGTTTCTAGTGTATATGATGCTCGCCGCATTTTGGGCATCGAACACGGAGTCAGCCGTTGACAAAGCCTACGAGCTAGCACTAATGCTTGCAGTCGCGCTGGTCATCGCCATTTCACGCCCCGCGCTGCTCGACGATGAAATTCAGAATGGCTTCTGGTGGACGATCGTCTCTGCTGCCGTGGTCATGGCCGGCCTAGCGCTGTTCTACAGCACGGGCGGACGAATTCACGCGCCGGGCGGTGGACCCAACACACTTGGGCGAAACGCGGGATTGATGGCGCTGGGATCAATCTTTCTCGCCGAAAAAGGCGGCCCAGGAGCGAAGGTCGCCTGCGCAGCAACACTCTTGGTCGCCATTCTGTTGATCTTGATGTGTGGCTCGCGCGGAGCACTCCTCTCCTCCAGTGTCGGCGCTCTGACACTTCTTGCTTTGGCTCGCGCGTCCATCACGAGGAAAATGGCCATCGGTTGCGGTATAGCTGTCTTGGGCGCCGTTTTGATGTGCAGTACCAGAATCGGCCACGATGCTCAGCAAATGTTTCACGATCGGATTCTTCATCAGACATTTGAGAATCGCTACCTCGCCTCACGCGATGATCTGTGGCTGGACGCCGTTGATTGGATTGTCGAACGTCCTTGGTTCGGCTGGGGACTCAACGGCTATTTTTCGAATAGTTTGACCTACCCACACAACATTTTTCTTGAAGTGACAACCGAAGGTGGTGTTGTCGGACTGCTCTTGTTGCTGCATCTGGGATATGCGTGCTGGAGTAAATTTCGGCGACACCATTCTCACTTGTCGAATCCCACTTTGGCGGCCCTTGCATTGACGTTTATTGCCGCTCAAAGCAGCGGCGACTTGTTCGACAGCCGAGGAGTATTTCTCATGGCGGCGCTCGCAACGCCGAGCGTGACATTGCCCTGCTCGGTATCGCAGGCCGGTAGGCGGCACCAACGAGTCCTCTCTCGTAATAGACGGCCTCGCGCGGTGTCGCTAATTTCCAATCCAAGTCACCCAACAAACTAGACTTATCTGTCGTACAACTCATTGCGGGATACCGGTGGAGAGCAGAAGCAATATTCCCGACGAACCAGACGAGCGGCTCGATTCGCTTCCAAACTCGCGTGTGTCGCATTGCAATGCGGCTCGCCATGCGATGGGGGGCACGTCGACCGTCATGATGATGATCGTGACTCACGTAGTCATGGTCCTATCGACTGTGGTCGTCTGGAAATTGGCCGTGCTGAATTGGGGAACGGACCAACTCGGCGAGTATCTATTGGCTCGCCGTGTGATCAACGTCATTCAATTCCCGCTAATTTGCGTGACGCAACTAGGCCTGATTCGCTTTGGATCGATGGCCTGGGCCCGCAACGACTTGCACCAATCGCACGCCTGGAACGCTTCAGCCACTCTCATCGCGGCCGCGCTCTCGGTGGTTTCGCTCGCGTGTCTCAACGCGAACCCGGAGCTTTGGGCCTATTGGCTGTTTGGTATACCGGGTGGCGCAGCCTTGGTGCGGTCGAGCTCAATTGCGGTCGTCGGAATGCTCATGTTTTCGGTCGCCTGGAGCCAGTACTGGGCCCGGATGTCCGTCGTCGCCGCATGTGTCTTGCAAATGCTGGTGTTGGTCGCCGCCCCACTCTTGCTGCTACTAAGGCCAGATTTAAATGTGTCGCAAGCAGTACTTGCGTTGGGACTTGTCTGGATTGTGATCAGCGGCGCCGCGATCCTGCTTCAACTAAGTAACCTGCGCACGATTCGACTGCAATGGCCAGCAATTCGCGCGGCAAGTCTCCAATTAGTGCGATATGGTTTGCCGCGGACGCCCGGCGGCTTAGCCGCGGCCGCCCTCTTTTCCGTTCCGGTCATCATGGCTACACGTGACGGAAATCTTCAGGCTGCTACCTTTATGGGCACAGGCATCTCGCTGTTGTCCATGACCGCGACTTTGATTAAACCATTCACACAAGCGGTGCTTCCCACGGCGAGTCGGATGCTGGCTGCGCGCGACCTCAACGCGCTGCGCAGCGCCATCACCACCTTCGCCTTTGTTGGACTGAGCATCGCCTTGATCGTCGTCGCCGCTGCGGCGGTCGTTTTGCCGCCTGCCTTGGTGTCCTATCTCGGTCCCGAGTTTTTGCAGGCGACTGGATTGATTCGAGTGTTGCTGTTGTCGGTCGCACCCTTTACCATGTTCGTGCTGTTGCGCGACTTTCTGGACGCTCTCGACGATCGTCCGTTGAATGCCCGCAACCAAATACTTTCGCTCGTGGCATTCTTCGTCATTGCTTACCCGGGCGGTGGCAGCATACGCATTGCCGCCGCGCTATCCGCGGCGATGCTGTTGCTGGCGATTCTCACCGTTGGCGACGTATATCGAGTGTTAGCGCATCTGACAAAAAGCACCTCCGAAAACGAAATTGACGTGGGTGGCTGCGGCATTTCAACTGGCGCGGCGATGCCCCCTCGCAAGTCGTCTCTCGCAGCGTAATTCTCAACCATGCAACTAATCAGATGGTCCTTGGAAAGGAATCCTGATGAATGTTTGGATCATAAACCAATACGCTTACGCGCCTGACCACTGCACCGGGACGCGACATTGGAGCCTTGCGCGCCGGCTCGTCGAACTCGGCCATCAGGTCACCGTCGTATCGTCGAGTTTTTTTCACAGCGCGCGGCGGGAAACGCGACTCCGACCCGGTGAGTTGTACTGCCGCGAGACGGTCGACGGCGTGACCTTTCTCTGGCTGCGGACGCCGCCGTACGCGGGCAATTCGCTGGCCCGTTTGCGGAACATGCTGACCTACGCCTGGCGGGTATGGTGCCGCTACGGTCTCACCGATGAACCGCGACCGGACGTGGTCGTGGGGTCAAGTCCGCAACTGTTCGCGGCCTGGTCCGCCCAGCAATTGGCTCGCCATTATGGAGTGCCGTTCGTGTTGGAAATCCGCGATCTGTGGCCCGAGACGTTCGTGAGCCTTGGCCACATGCCAAGTTGGCATCCACTGGTGCAAGTCTTTGGGTACATCGAACGGCATCTATACCGCACGTCCGATCGAATTCTCTCGCTCTTGCCCGGTGCCGCCGACTACATCGTGAAGCATGGCGGCACTGCCGACAAACTTGCCTGGCTTCCGAATGGCATCGACCTCGCGCTGGTGCCGCCGCCAACACGAGCACCACAGAATGATAAGTTCACTCTGATGTTTGCGGGCTCGCACGGTGCAGCGAATGGATTGGATCAACTGCTGGATGCTGCGAAACTGATTCAAGGGCGACCGATCGGCGATCGCATCCGGATTCGTCTGCTGGGTGACGGGCCAGAGAAATCGCGATTGCAGCGACGCGCGACCAATGAAGGCATCGGAATCGTCGAATTTCTGCCGCCAGTCACCAAGCACGAAGTTTATCATGTGCTGGCAGCGGCGGATGCCTGCCTCATGTTGTTGGAGGATTCCGCGGTCTTCCGCTGGGGAATCAGCCCGAACAAATTGTTTGACTACCTGGCTTGTGCCAGGCCAGTTCTTTTCAGCGTGTCCACAGACTTCAATCCCATCGACCAGGCGCAAGCAGGCATCACTGTCAAACCCGGCAACGTCCGCGCCTTGGCCGATGGCATTGAACAACTCGCCCAATTGCCAATTGAGGAACGCCACGCGATGGGCGAGCGCGGCCGAGCGTACGTCGAAGCGCATCACAATTTCAGTGCCCTGGGCGTCAGGCTCGAACAATTGCTCGTCGACACAGTCGGGCAACACAGGACGCGAACTGGGCCAGTTTCCACACGCGAGTCTCTCTACGTCAACTATCTAAAGCCCCTGTTCGATCGTACCGCAGCGGCATTGGGAATCGTTCTCTGTGCGGCATTGCTCGTAGCCATTGCTCTCATGGTGCGGATCAAGTGTGGCCCTCAAATTCTCTTCACGCAAGTTCGGCCAGGGAGGAACGGCCGCCCATTCCGCGTTTACAAATTCCGCACCATGACCGACGTGCATGACGATCGAAACCAACTGCTGCCGGATGAGAAGCGATTGACGCCGTTCGGGCGGTGGCTCCGCAGCACAAGTCTCGATGAGCTACCCGAGCTCTGGAACGTGGTCCGGGGCGAGATGAGCCTTGTCGGCCCGCGCCCGCTCTTGATGGAATATCTTGCCCGCTACACGCCCGAGCAAGCTCGCCGTCACGACGTCAAGCCCGGCATAACCGGTCTGGCCCAAGTGAGCGGACGTAATGCCATTGCCTGGAACGACAAAATCGACGCCGATTTGCGCTATGTCGACAACATCTGCTTTTGGCTCGACGTGAAAATTCTGTGGATGACCATCGGCTCAGTCTTCCGCCGCCAAGGAATCAGCGCCGCGTCGCACGCCACCATGCCACTCTTTACGGGGACTGAGCAAGATGAGACCAGCAGCCAGGCGATGTCAGCCTAGTATCAACTTGATTACGGAACACGTTCTGTGCACCCATTGCGATTCACCGGAGGCGAAGCGGATCTTCACCGAACGGTATGAGCTTGCCGGAGCCGCCGCGGAACTGGGCATCAACCGTTGCTGCCAGTGCCGATTGGTCTATGTTTCACCGAGGCTGACGCGGGAGGCGACGCGACTTGTCTACGAGCTCGACAAGTCGGACACCATAAGTCACGCCTACTGTTGGGAAGGCAGCACGAGCGAAAGCCGCTTCGACGCGCTCGTCGAGAGATTGGCGAAGGCAGCCAATCCGGGCAGGCTCCTCGACGTCGGCTGCGGCGGAGGCCATTTCTTACGCGCTGCGAAACGCAAGGGACCGTGGGCCGTCGTCGGTCTGGAGCCCGTCGAACACGCAGCCGAGCAAGCCGAGCGCTATGCGGGCTGCGAGGTGCGGCGCGCCACGCTGGAGGAAGCCGGCTTCCCACTCGACAGCTTCGAAGTCGTCACTATGCTCGGAGTGCTGGAACACCTGCACGATCCAATCGCGGTTCTGCACTCGGCGCGACAACTGCTCCGGACAAATGGCCTGCTTGCCGTGTATGTACCGAATTTCAACTATCTGCGGTTCAAGGATGCGGGCCCGATTTGCTACGCACGCACCGGGCGCTGGAGCAAGCTCCATCCCCAGGAACACCTCCACCAATTCACACCACGAACCCTGCTCGAGGTGCTAACAACGTGCGGCTTTGAGGTGCTGCGAGTGGACGTGGGGAGGCCATTTGTACCGCAGCACTGGGCGAAGCGATTACTGAAAAATTCCGCCTATGCAGCGACGTGCGCCCTGAAAGTGTCGACCGGCATCCACGTCGGAGGTTTGGAGGTCATCGCCCGCGTCGCACCGGCAATCGACGCGGACTGCCGTGCCGCCCAATTGCAGCGTTCGGCTTAGCGCACATTCGCTTGATTAGCGGCTTGATTAGCGCCGCGGGCAGAAAACGTCAGGCCGCGGCGTGCGAATCTGCTTCAATCCAGCGCTCCAGCCGGTCAACGTGCTTCTCCGGATGAAGAGCGCAGACGTTGCCGTCGAATTTCTCTGCTTCAGATAGCGGGCCTCCCAAGGGATCGAGCAGCCGATAGCCGAATTGTCGCAACAGGCGGAACACCTCGGCCGAACGATTGGTCACCTCCACCATCAGCATCGGCCGTTGTTCGGCGAGCACCTCGGCAGCCCCCGACAACGCCATGTACTCCGCGCCTTCAATGTCGATTTTCACCAAGTCGGGCACAATCGATCGCTCGTGCAAGATGGTGTCGAGCCGAACCGTCATGACGTGCCGTTCGCAGTACCTCTGGTTGGAAAATGCGCGTTCCCGGTTCTTGGCGAATCGCTCGTAGTCGCCGAGGAGAGAATTGTTCTGGCCGGTCAACTCCTCTTCGAAAAATGACGCCACGCCATCGGAGTCCGAAACGGCCGAGTCCACAATCTCAATGTTCGTGGCTCCAGCCGCGTTGGCACGCAGGTAGGGCAAGTTGTTTCGCCCCGGCTCAAAGACGACGACGCGGCCCGTCTCTCCCACCAACTGGGCGAACCACATTGTCAGGTAACCTACGTGCCCGCCGACTTCGACAACCGTGTCACCAGCGCACAACACCTGCTCGAAGAACCGCATCGTTTCCTGCTCTCGCCTCGGGCCGTGAAACCAGTAGCCTCTGTGTCGGTAGGAGTGCAGAAAGAATGCTTGCCGTGTGTAATGGTGGCGAATCCGTACGTCGCCGGGGTTGAATCGCTCGAACATTGGCAGCACCATCCGGCGCAATAGGCGTGTCGATGCCATGTGGGAGAGCATGTCTTGCAGCACGGGAACCTCGTCTGATTCAAGCCAACCGTTCGATCCAATATTGCGGCAACGCTTCGGCGTGCACATTTGCAGCGATCTGCGCGTGAACATTCTCTCCGCGGTCAAGCACGCACACGGTTTGCCAACCCATGCGATTGGGAGCGGCGAAATCCTTCGCCGGGTTGTCGCCCACGTACACGCACGGCCGCCCGGCAAAGTACACTTCAAAATAGCGGTAGTTCCGTTCCGCCGGTTTCGCCGTGCCAAACTCTTCGGAAATCAGAATCGCGTCGGTCCACGCTTCCAGACCCAGTGCCCGAATCTTGCTCCGCTGCGTCCGCGACCGGCCATCGGTAAGCAACCCAAGTACGCGACCGGAAGACTTCAACTCCGCCAGCAGTCCACTCACCTCGGCAGTTAGCGCCAAATCAGGGAGGTGATTGCGATACATGTCGACGAGCGCCTGCTTCGGGATCGATAGCCGAAATTGCTGCCGCACTTCATCAAACGGATCCGGATGCTGATATTCGAAGAGCTCGATGAGCCGGTCGAAAACGCACTTGCCCGTCTCGCGCTCGATCGCATTCGACACAGCACGGAATCCAGAGCGCACGAATTCGCGCTCCGGATAGAGCGTGTCGTCCAAATCGAACACGACGGCACACAATTCAGGCAGCGGTACCGCGGACAACGACGTGGTCGTCGTACCGCAGCATGGTAAGATCGCTTTCCCAATCATTACAGTACTCGACCGGTTTCCCCAGCAGGTATTCATCGATCAGCCAGCGGGGAAAAATGGCACCCGCCTCGTAGCTCAAGGGGTATCCGCCGCCAAAGCGTGGATTGATCTCAATCCCATAGATCGCTTTCGACCGCCGGTGAACAAAAATCTGTAGCGTGATACACCCTCGCGCACCACCGATTGAGCCGAACCGATCGCACAACGCTTCTATCGCGTCAATGCGCGCAGTGCGACTCTTGCTTACCTCGCCCGCGCGGGTTTCGATCCGCAACCGGGGAACCAGGCATTTTAGTTTTCCGTCGCGCGAGTAATACATGTCGACCGTGTATTCGTCGTGCTCAGCAGGCGACAAGTACTCGACGAAAATCACTCGCGGGTTGTCGAGCAGGCTCGGCGTGAGCTCGCTCGGCGACGCGACGACGCGCGCTCCCAGTCCGCTGCTCCCATCGTACGGCTTGGCGAAAATAGGAAACTCCGTGACGCCGCCGGGGTCCACCAACCGCGGCGCCGACAATGCGCGGCCCTCGAACCACGAAGCCGTCATTCGCTTGTCGCGACAAATGCTGACAAAGTCTTCGCTCGAAACCGCAATTTGCACGCCATCGGCCGCGAACTCGTCGCGCTGGCGTGCGAGCAATTCGAGCTCCGGGTCGATGGTCGGCACGATCAGCCCGACCTCGTGGATTTTGCACATGGCTCGAAGCTGCGGAATGTACGCCGCATCATCCACGCGAGCGATCGCAAATGCGCCGTCTGCCAGGTGGCACGCGACCGATAAATCGGGTCGGTGGTCGGTGGCAAGGACCTTGCCGCCCGGCAACAACTTTCCCAGCTCTCGCTGAAACAGAGAGACGAGCTTACCACGACGACCGGCCGAAGTGATCAAGACGTTGCGGCGCATTGCTGACGATTCCGGCCTCAAATTCCGCTGGCATCCACTCCGTGCAGGATCGCTTGTACCAGTTATGACGGGCCCCACACAAGGCTGGTTGGTAGCATCGCACTCGGAACCGCGGTCTGCCCGTCTGTCGGCTGCTAGCGTCGCCCGCCTTGACACTCGACGCTGGATTCCCGAAGATCGTCGCCCCGTTCACCGTCCATCGCCCGCCCCCGCCCCGCCGTCGCACGACGCATGTCGACGCACTCGCGCATTTATCTGTCTCCACCCCACGTCGGTGCGCACGAACGTCTACTGCTGCTCGACGCGTTTGATTCCAATTGGATTGCGCCGCTGGGACCACACGTCGACGCGTTCGAGCGTGAGTTCGCGGAGAAAGTCGGCCTGCCACACGCCGTCGCTCTTTCCAGCGGCACGGCCGCGCTCCATCTGGCCTTGCTGGCCGCGGAGGTCCAGCCCGGCGACTTCGTATTGACGTCAACCCTCACTTTCGCCGCGACCGCCAACGCGATTTGCTATGTCGGCGCGAAGCCGGTGTTTCTCGATAGCGAATGGACAAGCTGGAACATGGATCCCCAGCTTCTGGAAGACGTATTGCGCGGCGCGGCAGCGCGAAACCGGCTTCCAAAGGCTGTCTTGGTCGTCGACGTCTGCGGTCAATGTGCCGATTGGACGCCGATCCTGGCGCATTGCCGAAAGTACGGAATCACCACGATCGAAGACTCTGCGGAAGCCTTGGGAGCCACGTATCACGACCGGCAAGCGGGCACGCTGGCCGATATCGGTTGCTTTTCATTTAACGGAAACAAAATCATTACGACCAGCGGCGGTGGCATGCTCGTTACCGAGAATTCTGCTTGGGGACAGAAGGTTCGACATCTCGCCACGCAGGCACGCGACCCAGCGATCCACTACGAACACTCGCAAGTCGGCTACAACTATCGGCTCAGCAACTTGCTGGCTGCCGTTGGACGTGGGCAGCTTGCCGTGCTGGAAGACCGCGTTGCTCGGCGCCGGGCGAACTTTGAATTCTACAGCCGCTCGCTGGGGGACGTGCCGGGTATCGAGTTCATGCCGGAAGCTCCGTTCGGGCGAGCGACGCGTTGGTTGACGTGCGCGCTGGTCGATCCGCTGCGATATAGTATTTCACCCGCGCAGATTTGTCGATCCTTTGCAGCAGCGCAGATCGAAGTTCGGCCAATGTGGAAGCCACTGCATCAACAACCGGCGTATTCCGATTGTTCGATTCACGGCGGCGAAGTGGCGGAGAAAATCTTTCGTCGAGGCCTTTGCTTGCCGAGCGGATCCAATCTCAGCGAACATGATCTGCGTCGAGTTATCAATGTATTTCGCTCCATCTTGAAGGACGCTGCCATCGGCAAGGCTGCTTGATGACGACAACATTCGCCGAGCATCGCCATTGGCAAATAAATCGCATTCTCATCCGGCACTGAGCTCGTCGAACACGCGAAATACACAATCGGTGGCCGCCACGTCCGTCTCGTCGTCACCGCCATTAATCAAATAGGCAATGACTTCCGCAAAATTACGGGCCTCGTTGTGGAAATTGTCACCTGACATAAGAACGGTCATCGCCTCCGCCTTGACCTTGTCGTTGCCCGACGAGTCGTAGAACTTGGCCGTGTCGGTCCCGCCGCTCGAGTACGCCGTGGTGAAACAGAAGCCTCGCGCGTCGTTCCAGAACGTGTCGCCATACAGCACCGCCCGGTCCGCCCAAGCCGCGTACTTATCATCGCCCGACGAGTCGTAGAATGTGGCCGTGTCGGTCCCGCCGCTCGAGTATGCTGTGTTGAAACGAAAGCCTCGAGCGTCGTTCCAGAACTTTTCGCCATACAGCACCGACCGGTCCGCCCAGGCCGCGTACTTGTCATTGCCCGACGAGTCGTAGAAGCTGGCTCTGTCGATGCCGCCGCTAGAATATGCCGTGGTGAAGCGGAAGCCTCGAGCGTCGTTCCAAAACGTGTCGCCATACAGCACCGCCCGATCTGCCCAAGCCGCGTACTTGTCGTTGCCCGACGAATCGTAGAACGTGGCCCTGTCGATGCCGCCGCTAGAGTATGCGGTGGTGAAGCGGAAGCCTCGAGCGTCGTTCCAGAACGTGTCGCCATACAGCACCGCTCGATTCGCCCAAGCCGCGTACTTATCGTTGCCCGACGAATCGTAGAACGTGGCCGTGTCGGTCCCGCCGCTGGAATGCGCCGTGGTGAAACGGAAGCCTCGGGCGTCGTTCCAGAACTTGTCGTTATACAGCACGGCCCGGTCCGCCCAAGCTGCGTACTTGTCATTGCCCGACGAGCCGTAGAAAGTTGCGGTGTCGGTCCCGCCGCTCGAGTACGCCGTGGTGAAACGAAAGCCTCGAACGTCGTTCCAGAACTTGTCGTTATATAGCACCGCCCGATCCGCCCAAGCCGCGTACTTATCCTTGCCCGGCGAATCGTAAAACTTGGCCGTGTCGATCCCGCCGTTGGAGTAGATGGTGACACTTTCTAACTCAGTGGCGGTCACTGAGTAACCGGCTCCGATGAGTGCGGCGTGACCGATGCCGAGCGTGGCCGTTTCATTCCCGGCCGTGCCAGTCATCGTGATCGAATCGGCACCCTCGGCGCCATCGACGAAGATTGAATGAACGGCCGCAGCATCGAACTCGTAGGCAATGCCGTTGACCACCAGTTGAAGTTTGGCACCAGCCGCAAACGTAATTGTGTCGTTGCCATCCGTTCCTGTCACTTGAACCGTGGAACCGTCGAGCGAAACCAGGTTCGTCAACCGGATGTCGACGTCGGCGCTCGTGCCGGTGACGCGCAAGAAAAGCTGCTCGCCCGCTCCCACCAGCCAATCGGTGCGCTGACAATCTACCCCTGCGACGCCGCTTGCCACTTGCTGCAAATTCGCGTCGAACCACGCCAGCTCAATGCTGCAACCGGCAGCATCAAAGAACGCCTCGGCCGTGAGGTAACCCGCCTGGCTCGCCTGGACGCGATACCAGGTCTCACCGCTCGTGGCGACGTCGTTCGTCTGTGACTGCGTGATCGTGCCCCAGTCGGCAAACGTGAACACGCTCTCCGCCGAGACCGTCAGGTCGAAGTAGCCGATTCCGTCGCTCGTCGACAGGCCGACGGTGTACGACTGTCCGGCGACCACGTTGATCGTGTACGTGTTGCCCTCCGGCCCACTCGCGGCGCCGTCGCCCGCCCACACCGCGTCCAGAAAATGCGTCGTGTCGGCGGTGAACGTGACCGTGCCGGTGGCGCCCGCCGTGAAGCGGAAGTAGTCGACGTCGCTTCGCTTGCCGATCAGCCCGGTTACTTCGCTCGTCGCCGCACCGATCGTGCCCAGTTCGTGAGCTGTCTCAGCCATCGAACCAAAATCGTCGTCCGGAATGAGTGCGTCAATTGCCGCACCGACGTTGAGCCGCTTGTAGAATTGATTCGTGGCCAAGTCGAAGAACTCGTCGGCCGTCGACATCATGTGGCTGTAAATCGTGTCTTCGGTGATATTCGTGTAGCCCACGAACTGCATCGCCTCGCGGACCAAGACGCTCGCACCCGCCACATACGGCGACGCCATACTGGTGCCACTGTAGTTGGCCCAGTCGTCGGTCATGCCGTTCTGGTTGCCGACGTAGTCGGGCACGGTGCTGCGAATACTCCGGCCCGGCGCGGCGATCGCCCGCGTGTGCCGCTGGCTGAAGTAGCTTAGCGAACCGTTGTCGTCGACCGACATCACGGGCACGACGCTAGCGCTCGCGGCCGGATAACTCAGCCCTACCGCGTTGTAGGTTGCGAAGCTGTTACCCGCCGAAACCGCGATGAAGATTCCGTCGGCCTTGAGCTGCGCAAACTCATCTTCGAGTGTCGCCCAGGTCGGCACCGTCGCGGAGTTCCATGAGGTGCCTAGCGACAAGTTCACCGCAGTGATCGGATTGGCGAACGAGTTGCGATTCGTGTGGACCCACTTGAGCGCCTTTTCCACCCAGCTGAAGTAGCCCGACCCCTGGTCGTTGAACACCCGCAGGCCGACGAAGTCGACGCCGGGCGCGACGCCCGAGTCGCCCTGGGCACTCGTCGTTGCACCAACAATGCCGGCCACGTGCGTGCCATGCGATCCGGCAGGACCATCATCGTATGGATTGGCGTCGTCCTCATCAGTAAAGTCCCAGCCGCCCACGACGCGGGCATCCGCGCCAAAACCGTTGCCGAGATTCGGGTGATCCCAGGCGATGCCGCTGTCGATCACTGCGACCGTTTGGCCGACGCCGTAGAAGCCGTAGTCGTCACGAGCCTGAGTCACGCCCGTAAGTTGGTGCGCGCTGGCGAGATTCTGTTCGATGTCGCCCAACAACGCGTCGAGGTCGCGCTCCAGATTCGTGTCGTACCAGAAATCGGGCGCCGACAGCGCGTGCTGTACGATGTCGCCGCCGAGCGGTTCGGCCGAAAACATTTGCCGGTCTTCGAGCGGCTCGATCGTCGTGCGGCGCGCGGCGCGGCGACGAGTATCTTTGCGAAAACGACCCTTGGAACCCATTAGATGCACACCCCTGCTGCTCTCGCCGCAACGCCGGCGGGTGCTCGCGCACGCGCCACGCC
>JANNTD010000302.1:0-11086 GCA_031403315.1 Planctomycetota bacterium | reverse complement strand
GGCCATCGGCGTCTTGCATCACGTAGCTGAAGCTGCCGTGCAAGACTCCCGGCTGGCCGTAGGTGAGCGGGGCGGCGTGGTCGCCCGGCTTGTCGCTGCGTCCGCCGGCCTCGACGCCCACGAGCGCAACTTCCTTGTGCTCGACAAACGGATAGAACATTCCCGCTGCGTTGCTACCGCCGCCGACGCAGGCGACCACGGTGTCGGGCAGGCGGCCGAGCTGCGAGCGCGACTGCTCGATCGTCTCGCGGCCGATCACCGCTTGGAAGTCGCGGACAATTCGCGGGAAGGGGTGCGGGCCGACGACCGACCCGAGGATGTAGTGCGTCGTGGCGACGCTCGACATCCAGTCGCGCATCGCTTCGTTGATCGCGTCGCGCAAGGTGCGCGAGCCGCTGGAGACCGGCCGCACGTCGGCGCCCAGCAGCTTCATGCTGAACACGTTGGGAGCCTGGCGGCGGATGTCTTCCTCGCCCATGTAGACGACACATTCGAGGCCGAAGTGGGCACAGGCAGTGGCGGTGGCGACGCCGTGTTGGCCGGCGCCGGTCTCGGCGATCACCCGCTTCTTTCCCATCCGCAATGTGAGCAACGCCTGGCCGAGCGTGTTGTTGATCTTGTGGGCACCAGTGTGGTTCAGATCTTCCCGCTTGAGCCAGATTTGCGCTCCGCCACATTTTTCGCTAAGTCGCTTGGCAAAATAGAGCGGCGACGGTCGGCCGACGTAGTTCTTCAGAAGGTCCGCGAGCTCGCTCTGAAATGCCGGATCGAGCCGCGATTTGTCGTAGTCGACCGCGAGCTCGTCGAGTGCGCGGATCAGCGTCTCCGGCACATAGCGGCCGCCGAACGCGCCGAAGCGGCCTGCGGCGTCGGGAACTTGAGGGGTGGGGGTCGTAGTCGCAGGCGTCGCCATCAGTGCTCGTAACTCCTTGCGTTGATTCTCGACTGCCAATGGCTCAGAATCAAGGTCCGTTGGGAAAGACGTAGTTAACCACGGAGGCACGGAGTTCACGGAGAAGACCAAAATGGACGAACAACAACTTGAGGAATGGGAGTTTTCATTCGGATTGTGCGCTCAAGTCGAAGGACTGATTCCGAGCTCCAAGTGTAACGAGTTGCTAGATTTGATCGTCGATTGGGCCGAGAAGAATGGCTTTGGAATCGGCGGCGGCTTCGGACCCTTTTCCGAATCTGATTCCTAAGATCTTCTCCGTGTCCTCCGTGCCTCCGTGGTGAATCCCTCATGCCTGAACTCCCTGAAGTTGAAACGATGCGGCGCGGGGTGCTGGGCGTTGTCGGCGGCCGCATTCGCGACGTCGAACGCACGGTGTGTCGACGCAAGCCGATCGCGATCTCGCCGCGGATCGATCACTTTCGGCGTCGTGTCGTCGGGCGAACGATTTGCGAGGTCGGCCGCGTCGGCAAACGGGTCGTGCTGCGGCTCGATTCGGCGGACTCGATCGTGCTCGAGCCGCGGATGACCGGGCTCATCTTGGTGGCCGATCCGCCGAGCCGCGAGCATCTACGCTTCCGCTGCCGGCTCACGGGCAGCCGCACCCGCGAGCTGCTGTACTGGGACCGTCGCGGACTGGGAAATGTTCGCTTATTTTCGCCGGCGGAGTTTGCAGCGGCGTTTGGTCCCGAGAAATTGGGGCCAGACGCACTGGCGATGACGGCCGATTTGTTCCGCACACAGCTTGGCGGCAGCAAGCGAGCAGTGAAGGTCGCGCTGCTCGACCAACGGGCGGTGGCCGGGATCGGCAATCTCTATGCGTCGGAAATCTTGCACGTCGCCAGCGTCCACCCAGCCCGCCGCTGCGACAAGATGACCCGCGCCCAATGGCAACGGGTCGCCGATGCGACGCACGCGGTCCTCGAAATCGCTATCCGCTTCGAAGGCTCGACGCTGGGCGACGGCACGTATCGCAACGCGCTCAACCAAGCGGGAAGTTACCAGAATCACCATTGCGTGTACGACAAAGCGGGCGAACACTGCGCACGATGTGGGGTTGGCTCGAGGATTGTGAGAATTGTCCAAGCGCAAAGGTCGACGTTTTTCTGTGCAGTTTGCCAGCAAAAGTAGTTTTGCATTTGGCCTGCAGATTCGCTCTAATGATGTTGGCTGGGAAGAAAGGAAGGCGGTATGGAATCGCGGCGTGAACATCCGGCGGCGTGTGATTGTTGTCAGGACCTATTCGTCAACGAGCGTCGCCTCGTGCGGCGCGATTTCTTGAAGACGGCGGGCGGTGTGGCGCTCGGGGCCGGGGCGCTCGCGATCGGCTTGCCGGTGGGACGTGTGTGGGCGGAAGCAAAGGCCGCAACCAATGCCGCGGCGAATTCTTCGTCCGAGTCGCTCGTGAAGGTGCTCTACGACGCCCTCTCGCCCAAGCAGCGCGAGGCGATCTGCTTCCCATGGAACTTTCAAGATCCGGAGCGCGGCTTGCTGCGGACTCGCGTTGCAAACAACTGGGACATTACGGACTATTACATTGTCGATGATGACTTCTACACGAAGGACCAGCAGCATGTCATTCGCGGCATCTACGAGGGCATCATCAACCCCGAGTGGCACGCGCGGATCGACAAGCAGCTCGAGGATGATGCCGGCGGCTACGGCGAGCAGAATAGCATCGCCATCTTCGGCCAGCCGGGCTCGAAGCAATTTGAGTTCGTGATGACCGGCCGGCACATGACGATCCGTTGCGACGGCAACTCGGCGGAGCACGTGGCGTTCGGCGGGCCGATTTTCTACGGACATGCGGCCGAAGGCTTCGACGAAGCGCCGACCCACCCGGGCAATGTCTTCTGGCCACAGGCCCAGGCCGCAAATAAGCTCTACCAGATGCTCGACAAGCCGCAGCGCGACCAGGCGCTTGTGCGGCGCGGGTTGCCACGCGAGGAACGAGTCGGCTTCCAAGGCAAGAATGGCAAGTTTCAAGGCTTGGCGGTGACCGAACTCACCAGCGATCAAAAGGAGCACTTGCGACAAGTGATGGCGAAACTTGTCGAACCCTATCGCCAGGGCGATCGCGATGAGGTCACACAATGCCTCAAAGCGCAGGGTGGCCTCGACGCCTGTCACCTCGCTTACTTCGCGCAAGAAGACGTCGGCAAAGACGGCGTTTGGGACATTTGGCGGCTCGAAGGCCCGTCGTTCGTCTGGCACTATCGCGGCGCACCGCACGTTCATGTGTGGGTCAGCGTGGCAGACGATCCGAGCGTGAAGCTCAACGCCTAGCGCTAATTCCAGGGCGGCTCGTTGGACGGAAATGTTGCCGGCGGTCACGTCTTCAACTATCATTAAACTAGTTGACGACTGATTCAGCGTGAGTTTTTTGTCGCGTCAGGCGGAACCCTTCTCCGACGTCGCCGTTTGATAGCCGCAGTCGATCCACAGAGCATGGCCCGAAACATGATGATCGACTGCTTCGCTAGGCGGCATTGTGCGGGACTCAGTCTGATGCCGCTGTTCTCCGTCACGGCGGCGTTTTGCATCACCGTCGCATCATGGAGTGCCGCGCTGGCCGTCGAATTTCGCACCCTCGACGGCACCGGCAACAACATTGCGAATCCGTCGCAAGGCGCGGCGGACACCCGCGTCATCCGCTTCGGCTACGACGCCGACTATCCGGACGGCATCGGCGACGTCATTACTGAAACCGGGAAACCGAATCCGCGCGACGTGAGCAACGCGATCAACGCCCAGTCGTCGAGCATTCTCAATGATCGCGGGCTCTCGGATTGGGTCGTCCACTGGGGACAATTCCTGACCCACGACATGACATTGATCGACACCGGTGCGGCCTACAACGTGCTCTCCACCGGTGCGACGGGCGACTTCAACATCCCGATCAACGATCCCAGCGATCCGTTGGGGCCGAATCCGATTTCGTTTAATCGGTCGAAGTACGATCCGACGACGGGCAACGGCGACCTAATGGTTACACCCCGCGGTATCATTCCAATTCCACGCACGCAGATCAATGAGATCACGTCTTACATCGATGCGTCAAACGTGTATGGCTCCGACCAGGCGACGGCAGATTCGCTGCGGACGTTTGCGGACGGCAAGCTGGCGACGAGCGGCCGCGGGTTATTGCCTCCGGTGGGAAGCAATAGCGATTTTCTTGCCGGCGACGTTCGCGCGAACGAAAACGTCGGACTAACTGCCATTCACACGCTTTTCGTGCGCGAGCACAACCGGCTGGCCGCGGCAATCAAGATTTACGATGCGACACTCACCGACAACGAGGTCTACCAATGGACGCGGAAGATCGTCGGCGCGGAGATGCAAGCAATTACCTATCGCGAGTTCTTGCCGGCGATGATGGGCGATAGTGCGCCGCGGGCCGAGGATTATTTCTACGACGAAGTCGACGCCTCGATTACCACCGCCTTCTCCACCGCTGCGTTTCGCTATGGCCACAGCATGCAGTCGCCGCGAATCCTGCTGGTGGACAACGCCGACGCGGAGGTGGGAGCAATCTCGTTGGGCGCCGCCACGGAAAACCCGGAATTGCTCGCCAACGATCCCGCCAAGGTCGAGCTGATCTTGAAGGGCCTGGCGTCGCAAACAGCTCAAGAGAATGACGCCTACCTGGTGAACGGATTGCGCAACATTCGCTTCGGCCCGCCGGGCGCGGGTGGAACCGATTTGGCGGTGCTCGACATCCAGCGTGGCCGCGATCATGGACTGCTCAACAGCTATCGCTTGATGCGGCAGTCGTACAACCTTGGTCCGCTGACGGAATTTGACCAACTCACCTCCGATCCGCTGCTGCAAATTGCCTTGGAAGAAACGTATGGAGAGACCGACAATCTGGACGCTTGGATTGCCATGATTGCCGAGGATCATGAGCCAGGCAGCAGCCTGGGCAGCCTGGCGCAAACGATTTTGCATAGCCAATTTGCGCGGCTCCGCGACGGCGACCGCCTTTTCTTTACCGGCGATCCCGACCTCGAAAACGAGTTGGTCGCCGCGGTGATCGATTTGGACGCAATCACATTGAGCCAGATCATCCAGCTGAATTCGGGCCTCACGCGGTTGCAGG
This sequence comes from Planctomycetota bacterium, assembly GCA_031403315.1. Lineage (GTDB taxonomy): Bacteria > Planctomycetota > Planctomycetia > Pirellulales > Lacipirellulaceae > DASYDU01. Next base: position 6,035 of record JANNTD010000302.1, on the reverse strand, counting down.
GAAATGTATTTTTCGTGGTGCCGGAGCCTACGTGCTGGTGGATGGCACTGTTGGGCGCGACGATCCTGTTTTTTGAGCGCTGTAGTCGACGCCTCGCGCCTTCCTGGGCAACGTAGCGATTGCGCTCGAAACTTAACGGATTGCGTCCGTTAAAGTATTTGACTCATTTGTAATTGCGTGTTATCGTGACGTAATCGGCTACGCGCGCGGTGGCCGATCATTGCGCTTTCAGCAGGGCAGAGTCGAACAAGTTTGCGCTCGGGCGGTTTTTCTTTTCGTGGGCGTGTCGCGTAAGCGCGGCGGGCGGTTCGTTCGTGTCCGTTGGGAACGAGAGGTGGCGGAGTGTTTCGATCTCCAATGATTGTTGCCTGCTTGACCGCTGCCTGCGTTTGCGGCCGGGCCGAGGGGCATGACGAGCACGAGCACGGAACGAGTCCGCTCACATGCGATGTCGCGGCGGGCGAAGCGTGCTATTCCGCACTGATCGACGACTTCCATGCCAATCCCTCGACCACGGACTCCACCGGCGAGGTGTTCTTGACGCTCAACAGTGAGCGGACCGAGTTGAGGTATCTCATCATCCTCGACGACTTGCTCGGTCTCAAACCGAATCCAGCGGATCGAACCGAGTTGGATGACATTCTTGGAATGCATCTGCATCTCCATGTGCCTGACACGATCGGGCCGCATGTGCTCAATATTTTTGGGTTGGCCACGCCGAGTCTTTATGGCGAAGAAGATGCCGACCTGGTGGTCGACTACGAGAATCATACGTTGAGCGGCATTTACGACATCAGTGACGCGACGATCGATCCCAATACAGGCGAGCCATACCCTCAGTTTTTCTTTGCCACGACGAAGGTCATCGGCGACTGGCTGGATTATTTGGACCGCGGTGAGCTGGTCCTGGCGGTACACACGGTCGAGTCCGGGTTTACAAAATTTGCACTTCACGGCCATATCCAGCGAGTCGTACCCGAGCCCGCGACTGGCTTGTTGTTTGCAATTGGAGTCTTACTTGCGTGGACCGCTCGCGGCACAGCGCGTCGAGTTGCTGTTCGGGGCTAAGCGATCGTACAGGTCCACTCGTTGCATGAAAGGCGTTGTCATGAAGCGCTACTCGGTTCAATGGCTAGTTCTTTTGGCGGTCGCGGTGACGTATGCGACGAGTGTCCAGCCACTACGCGCCGATCCAGCCGACGACGGAGCGTGGACGAGCGCCTTTACGTGGGGCCAAGCCGGCGGTGTCGAAGCTGTGCATACCTTCATGCTGCCGACGGGCAAGGTGATGTTTTGGTCCACCTGGAAGGAAAGCGTGGGACTGTGGGATCCGACGACGGACGTGTTTTCGACGGTCGGAAATCTTCCCGCATACAACCCTTTCTGCTCCGGCCACGCCTGGCTTCCGGATGGCCGGTTGCTGATCGCCGGCGGGCATATTGAGAACTACAACGGCGAGCACCGTGCCGACATCTATAACCCCTTTACCAACCTGTGGGCGAATGCGGATCCGAACCAGACGAACGTTCCCAACATGGGACCCGGACTTGGTCAAACAGGAGGCACGAGTACAAGTACCAGCGGAAAGCGTTGGTATCCCAGCGCGACGACGCTCGGCAATGGCAATGTACTCGTGTTGTCTGGCGACGTTACGGTCCAGGGCGTTACGAACAGGACAGTCCAAGTCTATCAGCATGCCACCAATACATGGCAGACGTTGACGGGTGCTCTGCGACCTACTGACGACACGCTGCCGGAATACCCGCGCGTCTTTCAGGCTCCGGACGGCCGGGCGATTTCGTTGTCGGACAACAGCAACGATACCGAATTCCTCAATCTGTCTGGCACCGGTTCTTGGTCGTACCTTCAGGAAACGCTCGACTCGAATCTGCATAACTATGGCCCGGCCGTGATGTACGACACGGGCAAAATCGCTTATATCGGCGGCGGACACGTACCTACCAAAAATATCTCGATGATTGATCTGATGGATGCGAGTCCTGCCTGGCGATACGGTGGCGGCGGCACCACACCACCTCCCAACGGTTCGCCTTTTGCGATGGATCGGGCGCGACGCCAAAACAACGCGACAATTCTCGCGGATGGAACCGTACTGATCACTGGCGGCACCGACGTGACCGGCTGGAATGATCCAAACGGGCTGATTGCCACGGCGGAAATCTGGGACCCTGTGACCGAAGAGATCACGCAGCTCGCCGACGCCAATGTCAACATCTATCGCGGTTACCATTCGACGGCCTTGTTGCTGCCCGACGGCCGCGTGCTGGTCACCGGCGGCGACCACGACTATGGCGGTCCGATTGACAATCAGAATACTAATGCCGAGATCTTCTCGCCCGCCTATTTGTTTGCCGAAGATGGATCGCCCGCCGTGCGGCCCACGGTCACCGCGGCGCCCGACGTCGCCGAGCTCGGCGATACGATTTTCATCGCAACGCCCGACGCTGCGAGCATCGCCAAAGCACATTGGGTTGTCCCGAGCGCAGTGACTCATGCTCAGAATTGGACCCAACGGGCCAACAATTTGGAATTCACCGCCGTCGAGGGTGGTGTCAATGTCACGCTCCCTGCAAACGCCAACGAGGCTCCGATCGGCTACTACATGCTGTTTCTGGTGAACGACCAGGGCGTGCCGTCGGTGGCCGAGTGGGTGCGGGCCACGCCGAACATCGTGCTCGCGGGCGACTTCAATCTTGACGATGTCGTCGACGCCGCCGACTACTCCCTTTGGCGCGACGGCTTGGGGACGACCTACACGCCGGAACAGTACGACGTGTGGAAAGCCAATTTCGGTGCTGTCGCCGGAGCGGGGGCGGGGGCCGGTGGTGTCGCGATTCCGGAGCCGTCGACGTTGCTGTCGCTGGGCCTGGCGGCGGCTATCTCATCCGCTGTTTGTCGACGACGTGTAGCGAGTATGCCAAGATCAAGGTGAACTCCGAAGTTATCTGGCGGGAGTTATTGGTGTTGCCCTGGTGCCGCGAAACATTTCGGTTGCATCAAAGCGATCGACGTGGCGACCAATAGCGCGAGTTGCCACGCCGCCGGCTCGGGAACGGTCGCCGCGGCGCCCGCGCCGCCGCCAATCGTTTCGCCAAAGTGTGCCTTCCAATAATTGTAGTCCGACGCGTTCACTATGCCCGGCGTCGGATCGTTTATGAGTGCCGTGGATGAAGCAGCCAGCGCGTCGCGCCAGACGGTGTAGTCGGCGGCATCGATTGCGTTGTGGCCATTGTAGTCGCCGGCGAGGCCAAGATTCGGGATTGGAGAGCCGGCATTCACCCAGGCGGTGTACCAGCCGTTGGCCACCGCTTCGGACGCCTCCTGAAACAGGTCGCGAGTAAAGTCGCCGGTCTCGACCCACAGGCTCGCATAATAGGCTTCACTGCTGTGAGAGCCCGTGGAGGCGAACGCCACATCGTCGGCGTCCATGATGTCGTCGACGAAGTAGTAGTGCAGATCGATGCCGTCGAATACGTCATCGATCACCGATGGAAGGTGGACGGCATCTACGTCAGCGAAGGTCAAGTCGCCGAGGTGGCGCGAGACCATTTGGCTTTCGTAGCGAGAATGGATTCCTCCGTTTCCTGTGGAAAAGCCGTTGTAGTTCTCCGTCAGATGCAGCGGATTGTGCATGTCTTCGATGTAGTGAGCCTGGGCGGCCGCGGTCGAAATAAGATTCAGCCAATCCTGCTTGGTTTTTGCGCCCGCCATCAAATTCGAGAGTGTGTTGACGTAGTTGGCATAAGTCCACGGCCCCATCCCGTTTTGCTCAACGTACGAATCTCCGTAGATGTCGATCAAATCGTTGACGTCGTGGGGGAACGTGCCGGCAAAAAACTCCGGATAGACGTCGATGTCGATGTAATGTCTACCCGGCGGTTCCTGCGACGCTTGGCTGCGTATCGTGCTCACGTTGGCTGTGAAGAAGCTACGCAGCGGCTGCGGCAAATGGGGAATCGCACCCCCGGTGATGTGCGAATGTCCTTGGGATCCCCAGGCATAGGCTGTCGATGCGGTGAGTTGAAGCATGCTCAGCAGCACGGCGGCGCACAACGCACAACGCATGCAGGTTTCGAGACGACGAGTTTTCGGGTCGATCACTCGCATGGAAAAGCTTCACAAGTGAACTCGCCTGGTTGCAACTCGCGCGATTCGGCCCATTTGAACATAGCAGACGATTGGACGTCGCTCCAGAACTATTTTTGGCCGGCCTTGGAGGCGTGAAGTGCAGCGTGATGGACCACGTCGTCGATCAGCCGCGGCGGGACGCCGATGTCGCAGACGTGGATCGTGCCGGTGAATTCTCGCGCGGCGGGATTGGTGAAGCCGATTTTCATCGCGGCGAACGTGCAGGTGTGGTCGGCGCGAATGGTGTGATGGGTGGGTTCGCCGGTGTCGCAGTCGAGGCCGCTGGGTAGATCGACCGCGAGTTTTCGCGCCGGTTGGGCGTTCGTCCAATCGATCGCTTTGTCGAAAGGCGGGCGCGGTTCGCCGCGAGCACCGGTGCCGAGCATCGCGTCGATTATCCAGTCCGCTCCGCAAGCTGCGCGGTTGATCCAGTCCGCGCCGCAGGCGTGTTGAGCTAGTTGGTTCATCAAGGCATCCGGGGTCCGACCATCGCTGCGCGACGGTGCCCGCGACCCGGCTCGCTCCATTGCCAATTCGATGATCGGCACGCTCGACTTCTCGAGAATTGCAAAGTTCGTTGCGGCATCGCCGGTGAGTTCGCTCGGCGGAAAGAGCAGCAGCACTTTGCAGGCGTGGCCGCGGATTTCGAGGTGGCGGGCGATGACGAAGCCGTCGCCGGCGTTGTTGCCTTTGCCGCAGAGGATCACGACCGGGCCGCTGATGCCGAGGCGCTCGAGCACGTCGACCGTGCCACGGCCGGCGTTCTCCATCAGGACGAGGCCCGGGATGCCGTATTCTTCAATCGCTCGGCGGTCGAGTTGGCGGGATTGTTCGCGGGTGAGGGTGTATTCGTTCACAAAGTTGAGACAGCGGGGCCGAGGACGGCCCGGCTCGCTTAGCTCGCTTAGCTCCGCTTACCGATCGAACCAGCTCTTGATCCACTCGACCGTCGTCGCGCGGCCGGCGCGGCCGATCGAGCGGGTGAGCGGGATGTTCTTGGGGCAGACGGCGACGCAGTTTTGCGCGTTGCCGCAGACTTGGATGCCGCCGGGGGCCATCAGCGCTTCGAGCCGTTCGCCGGCGTTCATCTGGCCCGTGCCGTGGCCGTTGAAGAGCATCACCTGGCTGATCGCGGCGGCGCCGACGAATCCTTCGTCGTAGGCGGCCTTTTTGCGTGATTCGAAATCGACGTCGGTCTCGCCATCGCGGCGCCTGACTTCGATCTTCTCGTATTGCGGGCAGGCCTCGACGCAGCAGCCGCAGGTCATGCATTCGGAGAGCGGGTAGCGCATCCCTTGCGACTCGGGTGACTCGCGCGGGCCGGGGCCACGGTCGGAGTAGTCGTCGACTGCGATCCAGGCCTTCACCTTTTCGAGCGTGCGGAACATCCGGCTGCGGTCGACGCAGAGGTCGCGGAGGACCGGGAACTTCGACATCGGCCGCAGCTCGATCTCGCCGGGTTGATCGTCGAGGATACGATCGACCAAGGTGGAACAGGCCTGGCGGGTGCGGCCGTTCACCAGCATCGTGCATGCGCCGCAGACTTCTTCGAGGCAGTTGCAGTCCCAGGCAACGGGCGTGGTCTTTCGGCCCTCTTCGGTGGTGGCCTGGGCCGCGATTTTCATGAGCACGCTGATGATGTTGAGATTCGCTTCGTAGGGAATGCGATGCCGCTCCCAATGCTGCGGCTTGCCCGGGGCGTCCTGGCGGAGGATGCGGATCGAGAGCGAACTGGGATGGTTGGAGGTGGCGGTGACCATTGTTTATTGACTGGATGACAATTGATTAATGATTCAGAGGAATTAAGAACTTGAACCGCCAAGGACGCCAAGCTCGCCAAGAAACCAAGGGAAACCGCATATCCTCTTGATAACCTTGGCGTTCTT
>JANNTD010000301.1:0-14067 GCA_031403315.1 Planctomycetota bacterium | reverse complement strand
GATGAAGTCACTACGCTTGCAATCAGCGCTAACGTGACATTCACTGGCGCCGAGCGAACGGGTACTGGCGACCTGAGCGCGACCGTGCGGCAGTTTCGCTTGGGACAGCAAGACTGGACCGACAACAATGTTTTTCCTTGGGGCATCGTCAAGCAAACGCATGGTCACGCTTTATTTGAGATGGCGGTCGATGCCACTCGTGGCGACCTTTTGATTACCAATGACAAGGTGCTGGCGGCCGGCGGTATTTGGGAAGTCGGTGGCGACGCTTCCTTGGATATCGCGACCGACATGCAGATGGGTAATAAGGTGGGAGTGAAGGCGCCGGGCGGAATCTTCCGCGTGCGTGGTTCCGACGTGGGCGTCGTCACGATTGGCGATCGATTCCAGGTTCAAAGTCAGACCGCCGTTTGGGACGTCAGTGAGGTCGATTTGGGAGGTGGCGCTCGCCACAAATTTAATCGTGGAAAATCTGTCGCGGAATTCGTATTGGATGCGGACGGCGTCTCACCAATCACTGTCGAGGATAATCTCTCCATTGGGGCGAACGGAACGGTCACGACTGGGACACTTGGTACCGTGAACGCTATTTTGCCGGGCTTCTTGCGCGTAAAGTTGTCTCAGCCCACCACGAAGGGAATGGGGACCTATGACTCGTTGAACCCTGGTACCGGCGACGTTATCGTGTTGTTTAACGCCGATCGTATTGACACCGCGATTACAGCGGTTCCGGCCGGCGCGGAAGAACTCATGCAGGGGCGGTTTTTCGAGCCGGATCATACGAACGATGCCGGAACGTCGCCGCATCGTGCATTGCTGGACGGCTTTCGGATCAACTCCGACTATGCCGGACAGATCTACAGTTGGCAAATCAACTATTTTGAAAGCGGTACTGGCCTGGAGGATGACGATATTACGCCCGCCGTCATCCTCAGTGGTTTGCAGATCACCGGCACGGCGGGGGACCTCAATGGCGACTCGATGCTGACCGAGGCAGACCGTTCGGCGCTCATCGCGGCCATCAGTACTCCACCTTTGAGCCACTATGACCTCCTGAACGCCAAGCAGAATATTTTTGACCTGAATGCCGACGACCTGATCGACAACCTCGATCTGGTGTCATTCAACACGCATTTTCTTGCTCCGGAAGGCCTCCCCGGCGACTTCAACGACAACGGATTTGTCGACGCCGCCGACTACACGATTTGGCGGAATAATCTCGGCGCGCCGACCGAGGCCAGCCTCATGGGCAACGGTAACGGTGCCGACGGCGTCGACGCCGGCGACTACACGTTGTGGAAGACGAACTTCGGCGCGATGGGGGGTGCGGGCGGACTTGGTGCGAGCGCTGTGCCCGAGCCGGGCACCCTGCTGTTGTGCATGCTCAGCGTGTTCGGACTCGTTGGTTTTCGGCGTCGGGCCGCGTAGGCGAGTCGTCGCCGAGCTACTGCAGTTTTTCCGCGGCAGTCAGTTGCCAAACTGGCTGCCGCGTTTGTTTAATGCGTACGTTAGGCTTTCCAGCCTGATAATACGGCATGTCAGGCTGGAAAGCCTAACATACGAAGCGGAGACAACTCCCATGCGATTGAAGTCTTGGGTCGACGTCGCGACGGCCGTCGTTATGCTTGGCAGTCTTACCGCCACTCCTCGCGCCGCCGCAGCCGAGGCCACGGGCTGGGACGCCGTCCCCGCGATTCTCGCCGAGATCAAGCCGCCGACGTTTCCTGACCGCGATTTCAACGTCACCGATTACGGCGCCGTGGGCGACAGCACGACCGATTGCCGGCCGGCGTTCGACAAGGCGATCGCCGCCTGCACCGCGGCCGGCGGCGGGCGGGTCGTCGTCCCCGCGGGCGACTGGCTCGTGGAGGGGCCGATCCATCTCAAAAGCAATGTGAATCTGCACTCCGCAACCGGGGCGACCGTCCGCTTCAGCACCGATCCGGCCAACTACCTGCCCGTCGTGCTGGCCCGCTACGAGGGCAACGAGGTGATGAACTACTCGCCCTTCCTCTACGCGATCGACGCCGAGAACATCGCCATCACCGGCGCGGGGACGTTCGACGGCCAGGCCGGGCCGAAGTATTGGTGGCCTTGGAAAGGTACCGGCAACAAGGACCAAGAGACGCTGCGGCAAATGGGCGAAGAAAATGTACCGGCCGCCGACCGCGTCTTCGGCAAAGATCACCAGCTTCGCCCCAACTTCGTCCAACCCCATCGCTGCAAACATGTGCTCATCGAAGGCGTCACGTTTACCAACTCGCCGATGTGGATCGTGAACCCCGTGCTCTGCGAGAACGTCACCATCCGCGGCGTCACCGTCCAGAGCCACGGCCCGAACAACGACGGCTGCAACCCCCGAGTCGTGCCGCAACGTGCTCATCGAGAACTGCACGTTCGACACCGGCGACGACTGCATTGCCATCAAGTCGGGCCGCAACGCCGACGGCCGGCGGATCGGCGTCCCCAGCGAGAACATCATCATTCGCGGCTGCCAGATGCAGGACGGCCACGGCGGCGTGGTGCTGGGCAGCGAAATGAGCGGCGGCATCCGCAACGTGTTCGTCGAGAACTGCCAGATGGATAGCCCCAACCTCGACCGCGCGATCCGCCTCAAGTCGAACACGATGCGGGGCGGCTATCTCGAGAACTTGTTCGTCCGCAACGTGCAGGTCGGCCAGGTCGCCGACGCGGTGGTGCGGATCAATCTCAACTACGACAAGGACCGCGGCACTCAGAATCCGACGGTGCGAAACATCTTCATCGAAGGCGTCACCTCGGAGCGGAGCAAGTACCCGTTCTACTTCGCCGGGCTCGCCGACTCGAAGATCGAGAACGTCGTGATCGAGAACTGCACGTTCAAGAACGCGGCCAAGGCGAGCGTGATCGAAAACGTCGAAGAAATCACGCTCCGCAACTTCCGCCTGCTGCCGAAAGAAGGGATCGACCGGAATTAACGGTCATTTGCGGTCACGCCGCGCGGGATTGGCGCTGCTGCGTCCGTCGCACGCTTGCCAGAATCTCGTCGACACGCTCCGGCGAAATGACCCGCAGGTAGTCGCGCGCCTCGCGGCCGTTGTCGCTGGAGTGGATCACGTTGCAATGCTCGTTGGCTGGAAGCTTGGCGTTGAACGCGTCGCGAATTTGGTCCTTCTTGAGGAGCCGGGCGTTGGCGAGGTACGGGAACTTTCGCCGCTGGCGCTGCGTCGGCCGAAGCGGTGTTGGGTCGTAAACGACGATCGCGGCCACCGGCGGACCGCCGGAAACCGGCCACGGCCCCTGCCCCCAATTGCCGCCGCGGATGCTGCGGGCAGTGGTTTCCTGTCGCAGCGGATCGATGGTGATGGTTTCGATGACATGGAAGCCGTGCTCGGCGATCAGCTTCGCCGCTCGCTTCACGCCGCCGCGATTGAGCGCTTCGCGCCGCACGAGAAAAACGGCCAGACCATCATCGGCTTCGTCGTCGACTGCGTGCTTGACGAGCGCACGGAGCCACTTGTTCTTCCGCGAGAGTCGCACGAGCATGTCGTGCGGCGGCCGCCAGCCCGCGCGGTCAAGATAGGCGTCGAGGTCGGCGAGCGTAATCGGCACCGTGATGCCCAGCCGCTTCGCCATGTGCTCCAAAATGCTCGCGTAGTCGTGCTCGGGCCGCGAGGCGGTTGGCTTCGATTGCCCGCTCGCCGGCAATCCCGACGCCGTTCCCTTGTGGTACAGGGCGTGGTAAGCCAGGCTCAGGAAGTGATCGCGCGGCGACGGCACCGCACACAATTCGCGGTGCATCGCCGAACGCTTGAGCAATTGGTCCGCCAGGTACGGCGGGTAGTATGGCAGCTTCTGGTAGTCGGCGCCCGGTGATCCGCAGACAGAGTACAAGTCGACCGCCTGCAACCCCGGCCCGCCGTCGAGCAGCTCGCGCACCGCTGAGAGCGACTCGTCGTCGACCAAGAGATCGAGGTCTTCGCCGGCGGGTAGCAGCGGCAGCGACTCGAACCAGCGCAATACGACGTGTCGCGATCCGGCCGCTTGTAGCCGCTGAAAGAAACCTTCGATTCCGATCGCCTGGGGAACAAATCGTCGCGTCGCCGAATAAGGCCGCGGTCGACGAACGCGGAAAGAAATCAAGCGCGTCCTGCCGACCCGCACGATCCGCGGCCACGCGAGCCGCAACAACAAGAACTGCCCAAGCCAAAACAGGATCGTCCACAGCAGCAGCGGCCCGTTGCCGAGTGGACAGACAACGTATATTGCGTGGCGGATGTCGCGAAAGCGCCGCAGGTGGGCCGCCGCTCCGCCACTTAGGAGCAGCACGTCCGCGTTGTTCTGCCGCACGCGAGTTGCGACTCGGCAAACGGACAAATGCCGCTGCAATCTTGGATGCCGCGAGCCCAATCGCTCGGCTTGTCGATCGGTCTCCACGACGCCCAGGTAGCGAAAACCGGCCGCGATCAGTTGATCGCCCACGGCGCCGTCGCGCACGCCGAATTCGATGATCCGCGCTTTGCTCGGCCAGTAGTCCGTGACAGGTTTGTGCTTCATCAACTCGCTTCGGTCTAGGCCGCGCGGCGCTGGCGTTTTCGTGCTGCCGCGGATTCTTCGCGCGACCGCTGCGCCTTGGCAAAGTCGATCGTCGCCGTCGCTGTCTCGAGCGAGTGCGTCCGCTCCGCCTCGGGATCGGGCTGCGGAATCGCCTGCCGCATCTCCCAGAGCTTGGCCTGCTTGAGGAATGAATAGAACGCCGTGAACATGCAGACCTGCAAACCCGGGATGCCGTCCAAGAAGCCCAGCCGCAGCACGTAGAGCTGCAGGAATCGCAGCGGCGCTCGCGTCATCATCGGCAGCCAACCGGCTGTCTTCCGCCCCTTTTCGTCGCGGAAGTTGAGCGCGCCCCAGGCGGCGTAGCGGTTCATCTTCTTGAGATAGTCGTCGGTGCTCCAGGTGGTGTAGTGCAGGAACGCCGTCTTGAGCCGGCGGGTGCGGCTATCTTCGATTTCGACTTCGGCGTGGACCCAGCGCGTTTGATAGTGGCCGTGCTTGCGGCGAAAGAGCCGCAGCACATCGTCCGTGTTCCAGCCGCAGTGGCGGATGCGATGGCCCAGATAGTGGTTGTCGCGGCCAATCCAGTAGCCGTCGATTTCCTGCGGCGGATCGGCGAGCACCTGGCGCATTTCCTCGGCCAGTTGCGGCGGCACACGCTCGTCGGCGTCGACCACCAGCACCCATTCGTGTTTCGCCTGGGGGATCGCCCAGTTCTTGAAGTCGGCCGAGTTCACGTACTCACGCTCGATGATCCGCGTGTCTCCTTCGATCTCGTGCTTCATTTCGCGCACGATGTCGAGCGTGCCGTCGGTCGAGCCAGAGTCGGCAATCAACAGCTCGTCCGCGATCGATTGCACCGACTCGATGCACGGCCGGATATTTTGCCGCTCATTCTTGCACGGAATGAGCACAGTCAGTTTCGCGGCCATCAATTCACCTCAGAGCCGAATCGCGTGAAAGCGGCGGCAGAATGCCACTACCGGAATATCGGCAATCTGAGGGGAAGAAATTGATCGTAACTATTGTGCGGCCGCTAGCATTCCACGGCTGCAATCGCTGCTGGCACGCTAGCGGTGCGTCGGCCCGCGTTATTCGGCGATGAACTTCTCGTACGCCTTCTGCACATCGGCTTCCTGCGGATTGCCAGAGTGCAACAACACGCGGTAGTAGAGCGGCAGCTTCTCGCCCTTGGTGAGCGTCTTCGCGCCCTGCTTCGGTTGGCTGTCGTCCTTTGGGAACTCGCCTTCGCCGAAGGGATTGGCGGCCAACAGGCCGTAGGTGCGGGCGTGCCAGCGCGTCGGGTGGCGGTAGTTGTCGGGGTGGCTGAACATGGCGATGCCGACCACTTCGCCGTCGACGGGGCCATAGTCGTCGATCCAGTTGCCGAACATCCCCCACGCCTTTTCGTCGATCGTCCCGCGGTCGTTGGTGATGTGCGCGCCCTGCTTCGAGTCGACCGTGAGCGGAGCACTAGCGCGCACGCCGAACGAACCTTCCTTCGTCTCGCCGAAATTGAGGTCGCCCTCCGAGGCGGTGATCGTCACGAGGAAGTCGATGTAGCGGCCGAATTCATCCTCGCCGAAGACGAGTGTTCGCTCGTCTTCGCAAATCTTCGTGCCTTCACTGATCCAGTCGTTGCGGGTCACGATCTTGCCGGTCTCGCCACCCTCGGTCGTCACGAACTCTCGGTGTTTGATTTGGCTGTCTTGATGCGATTCCTCGTTGCTCCGCCAGAAGTCGCGGCCGTTGACGTCGCCGTGCGTGAACCACAACGAATGGTGGTGCGGATGATCGGTCATTTCGCCGTCGAGGGTCGGCCCGGCGGGATAGGAGCGGGTCATCGCCTTGCCCGTGGGGCCGATCACTGGCCACACCGCCGGCTGGTGGCCCGACCGCGTGAGATACTCGGCGAACGGCTTGCCGTCCACCTTCACGATCGCGCCCTTTTCCGAGCGTTCGACGGTCACTTCCGCCGCGGCAAATTGCGCGCACGCGAGTCCCACAACAATTGTCAAAAGAGCAAGTACCGGCCCGGCCCAAAACTGTCGCATTGTTGCCTCGTGGAGGTGCCTCGTGGTGGGATTTCGAGTGTAAAGTTGGCTAGGCGATTTGTGGCACAACGAACGGCTTCCGGTCCTCGCGCCGCAGCAGGTGATTCGCCGATTCTTCGTTCGTGAATCGCTCGCTGGACGGGTCGAACTCGAGCAGCGGACCAAGCGTCACGGTTGCGGAATCGACGTCGATCTCGTTCGCCTTCAAGTGCGCGAGCAGGCGGTCGACTGATTCAGCAAAGAGCGGACTGCCGGCAACCGCTGCTTTGATTTCAGTCGCCGTCCGCTTTTCGCCCAGTTGATGCGAGACGTTGGCCATGTGGCACAGCGCGCTAGACAGATGGCCTTCGAGCACTTCGGCGTTGAGGTCCTCGCGGCGGCCCGAATTGAGCGCGCTCAAGAAGTTCTTGAAATGGTTGCCGCCACCGTGCCATTGTTCGATCTGCTCGCCGGCGGGATTGAAGGCCTCGACCGTCTGGTAACTGCTCGACGAGGAGACGTAACCATCCTCACATTGGACAATCACGCCGATCTGCGAGCCTTGAAAATTGTCCATCGAGCTGTCCCAATGGCGCTGGGCCGCCTTTGATTTCGGCAAGCCGCGCGTCTCGAAAATCAGCGGCGCGGCGGCGTAATCCAAGAGCACTGTTTGCGAGTTGGGCGTATTGGCTGCGTCCTCGTAGCCCAGCCGGCCACCGACGCTGATCACGCGCGGTGCGAGCTCGTCTTCGCCCAGATACCAGCGGGCCACGTCCATTTGATGGAGGCCCTGGTTGCCGATGTCGCCGCTGCCGGTGTTGAAATCCCAGTGCCAATCGTAGTGCAAATGGGGGCGGTAGAGTTCGACCTTTGCCGCCGGCCCGCACCACAAGTCGTAGTCAACATCGCTCGGGACCACCAACGGCGTGTCCAGCTTGCCGATGCTCGGCCGCGGCTTGAAACAGGTGCCGACAGCGTACTTGATCTTGCCGAGCTTGCCGCTGCGAACGTACTCGACCGCTTGCTGATTGCACGCGCTCGAGCGCGATTGCGTGCCGCATTGAATCAGCCGATCGTAGCGCCGCGCTGCATTCACGATTTGCCGTCCCTCCCACAAACACTGGCTCACCGGCTTTTCGCAGTAGACGTGCTTCCCCGCCTCAGCGGCCGCGATCGCAATTAGAGCGTGGGTGTGGTTCGGCGTGGCGATCGAAATCGCATCGATGTCTTTGCGGTCCAACAGCTCGCGGTAATCGACCACTTGGTCAAGCTTGCGGTTCTGCCGACGTTCAAACTCGGTCGCTCTTTGCCCGAGCACGCTGCGATCGCAATCGCACAGTGCGACGAGATTCCGCGCGAAGCCATCCATGTGGCTGCGGCCGCGACCGTTCAAGCCGATCGTGGCGACGCGAATCTGGCTATTGACGTCGGCCAGCGCGACTTTGGGCAGCGCCGAGAGCGCAACCGCGCCGGCTGCTCCCTGGAGAAATCGTCGTCGGTTATACTGGACCATGGATCGTTCCCCGGAAGGATTCGAAAAGTTTCGGTCTGGACAAGCGGCCGCCTGGACAAACGACCTGATGCCAAATTCAATGTAAGTCCTGGCAGCACGGCGCGGAAGATGCCGGTACGATTGGTACGCCAGGGAAGTCCAATTGTTCGAGAAACTCTTTCGCGAAAAATGTGGATCCATGAGAGGAATTTGCGTAACGTGACGACCCCTCCTTTCAAGACGATTGCGGAATTCGTGAACCAAGTTGTGCATTCTCGCACCGCACGATGGTGCGCGCTGAAGAGCCATACGCTGGCCCTCGGCTGGTTGCCGATTCTGTGGCTGATCGCTGTTCCGCACGCGGTGCTCGCGGAACCCATTGACCGCCAATCGCTCGTCTCGCGCCACGATCCAGTCGTCGAACGGTTCGATCCCGAGTCGCCGCTCACCGTGGGCAACGGCCAATTCGCCTTCACCGCCGACGTGACGGGCCTGCAGACGTTTCCGGACGCCTACGACGAGACAATTCCGCTCGGCACCCTATCGCACTGGGGCTGGCACACGGCACCCAATCCCGAGGGCTGGTCGATCGAGAAATTCCGCTTTACCGAGTTCAACGCCCGCGGCCGAAAGGTCGGTTACGCCGACATCCCGGGCGACGTCCGCACTCCCGAGGTCGCCTGGCTGCGAGCCAATCCGCACCGACTGCACCTCGGCCGGATCGGCTTCCGGCTCACCAAATCCGACGGCCAGCCCGCGACGGCCGCCGATCTGACGGATATACGCCAAACCTTAAGGCTGTGGGATGGCGTGCTCGAGAGCCGCTTCCAGTTCGAGGGGCAGGTCGTCAAGGTTGAGACCGTTTGCCATCCGACGCGCGATCTTGTGGCGGTTCGCGTCGCGTCGCTGCTAGTGTCGACTGGGCAGCTCGCAATCGAGTTGCGATTTCCCTATGGCACTGGCGACGTGAAGACGGCCGATTGGAGCCGGCCCGAGGACCATGAGACCGAAGTGACGCGGCGCGGCACCACAGCAGCCACGTTCGCACGTCGCCTCGACGACGATTCGTATCGCGTTTCCACGCGATGGTCGCCCTCGGCGACGCTTTTGGAAACGGCGCGCCACCAATATGTGCTTGCGCCCGCGAAAGACTCGCATCGCTTTGAATTCGTGTGCGAATTCGCCCCCGATTCGTTGGCAGCCGATTTGCCCAACTTCGACGCCACGTCTGCCATCACCCGCGAGTATTGGCACCAGTTCTGGAGCACTGGCGGAGCGATCGATCTCTCGGGCAGCACCGACCCTCGCTGGTGCGAGCTCGAACGCCGCATCGTGCTGTCGCAGTATCTCACGGCGGTCCAGTGCGCGGGCGACCTGCCGCCGCAGGAGACCGGCCTCACCTATAACAGTTGGGAGGGCAAATTCCACCTCGAAATGCATTGGTGGCACGCGGTCCACTTCGCCCTCTGGAACCGCTGGCCGATGTTCGAGCGCAGCCTCGACTACTACCAGCGCATTCTGCCGCAGGCCGAAGCGACCGCGCGGCGCCAAGGCTACACCGGCGCCCGCTGGCCGAAAATGACGAGCCCAACCGGCGCCGAGTCGCCCTCGACCATTGGCCCATTCCTCATCTGGCAGCAGCCGCATCCGATCTACTATGCCGAGCTCGCTTACCGCCAGAAGCCCGACCGCGCGACGCTGGAAAAATATCGAGCCGTCGTCTTCGCCACCGCCGAGTTCATGAAGTCTTACGCCGCTTGGGACGATGCCACCGACTGCTACGTCCTGGGCCCCGTTCTGCAATGTGCTCAAGAACGCTTCCCTAAGGACGCCACGCTTAACCCGACATTCGAACTCACCTACTGGCGCTGGGGCCTGGAAACGGCGCAGAAGTGGCGCGAGCGACTCGGCATGCCGCGCGAACCCGAGTGGGACCGCGTGCTCGACAAGCTCGCCAAGCCGCTCGTCGTCGACGGCAAATACGCGTTCACCGCCACCACGCCCGATAGCTACACCAACCCGCGCTGGAACGACGACCACCCCGCGGTGCTCGGCGCGCTGGGCATGCTGCCCGGTCCCGGCATCGATCGCCCGACCATGCACCGCACCTTCGATTGGGTCTGGCAGAATTGGAACTGGCCGAACACCTGGGGTTGGGACTATCCCATGGTCGCCATGTGTGCCGCCCGCGTCGGCGAACCGAACCGCGCGGTCGACGCCCTGCTCCTCGACACCCCAAAGAACTTCTACCGCGTGAACGGCCACAACCACCAACGCCCCGGCCTCACGATCTATCTCCCTGGCAACGGCGGCCTGTTGACCGCCACCGCCATGATGGCCGCCGGCTGGGACGGTGCACCCGACCGCCACGCCCCCGGCTTCCCCAACGACGGCACCTGGCAAGTCCGCTGGGAAGACCTGCGGCCGCTGCCGTAGCCGGTTCACCGCCGGTCGATTGGCGATCGCGGTGCGGATCGCAACTTTTTTGTCGGTTGGGCAAATCTGGCAGAGTGCGCGACTCGTACTATCTGTCGCCGCGGCACGCGACGGAACTTGCTGGCCAGCGGACGGCGCTTTCGCGGGCGAACTTCGCGTCGCGTGCTGCGCGGGTATCGAGGCACAGTTCAGGCCGATGTGTGAATTTCACTTACTTTTTCGTTTGGTGTGACTATTTGGAACAGGAGAACCTATTGATGAAACGCTTGAACCTAGTTCTGTCGATGCTCGTCGTTGCGGCAGCCGCGAGCGGCCCGCTTGCCGTTTGTCGTGCAGAAACGATTTACGGGCTCACGAATTTCCAAGAGCTGGTCGTGTTTGACAGCGCGACGCGCACGGTTTCCAACACAACAACGCTGCCGGGCTTCAGCATCATCGGCGAAAGGTTACTGTCGATCGACGTCCGGCCGGCCACCGGCGAACTGTACGGACTCAGCGATCAGAACCGGCTGTATCGGGTCAATCCGTTGAACGGAGCCAGCACGCTGGTCGGAGCGGGTCTGGGAACGTCGCTCACCGGCAACGTCCGCGCAATCGACTTCAACCCGACGGTCGATCGCGTCCGCATTGTCACCAGCAGCGGGCAGAATTTCCGCGCTCATCCCGATACCGGAGCCGTCGTCTTCACCGACATGCCGTTGATGTTCAAAGCGGGGGACGCCAACGAGGGCGATACGGCTGCCGTCGTGTCGGCCGCGTACACCAACAGCTTTGCCGGGGCCGCCAGCACCGTGCTCTACAACATTGAAGCCGGGAACGACGCCCTCGTGACCCAGGCCCCGCCGAACGACGGCAAATTAAACACCATCGGCAGCCTGGGAATCGACGCCATCGATTCGTCCAACGAATTCACCGGCTTCGACATCTCGGGCGCGACGGGCATCGCCTATTTGACGAGAGGCAACGGTGTTTTCGGCAGCCCGGTGTATCTTGCCAAGTCGCTCTACACGGTCAACCTGGCGACGGGAGCCGCGACGCTGGCCGGGCCGGTGATCGGCCTCAGCGGCACGCTGCGGGACGTCGCCGTCGCGCCGGTGCCCGAGGCCTCGGCGGCGGCGCTGGCGCTGATCGGGGTGGCCGCGGGGATCGTCGCCCGGCGTCGACGCGGGAGTGCCTAAGCCGCCGATTGATTAAGTCATTAATGCCCATGGGCGCGGCCGACCAAAAGTCGGTCGCGCCTTTGTATTTTTTTGGAAGCCTCCAATCGCTACTTTACGCTCGGCGGCACGATTTCTGACATAATGTCCGAAATTGTGGAAATCGGCGGCCGCCCCCAGCGACTAACGTGAGACGTGGCTCATGTCGACGCGAACTGCGGAACAGGCGATGCCCTTGAATTCGGAACCCAAGGCGCCCCAACTCGACGATCCAACCCGCTGGGTGGATCGCTATGGGGATGCTTTGCTCCGCTTCGCGCTGAGCCGCGTGGGCCGGCGGGAAGTGGCAGAAGATTTGGTTCAGGACGCATTGCTGGCCGCTTGGCGAGCACGCGAGTCGTTCGACGGTCGCGCCTCGCTTGGCACCTGGCTCTGCGGTATCCTGCGACGGAAGATTGCCGACCATTATCGCCGCGTCGGACGCGATCGGGTATTGGTCGACGTCGAAGCGAGTGATCAAAGTGGCCCGCTGTTCGGCAACCGCGGCAAGTGGCTCGAATCGGTCGCCCACTGGCGGGAATCGCCCGACAAATTGGCCGAGAATTCCGAGTTCTGGGGGGTGCTGGCAATCTGCCTGGGGAATCTGCCCGCTCATTTGGCGGAAGCATTCCAACTGCGCGAGATCCGTCTGGCCAGCATGGATGAAGTTTGCACGTTGACGGGCGTCACGCCCAAAAACTTGTCGGTCCGGCTGCACCGCGCGCGGCTCCTGCTGCGCCGTTGCCTGGATCAGAAATGGTTTCGAAACGGCGCTTGAGCGAGCGCGAAGTGAGTGAAGCTAATGACTCCGCGTGATGTCAGGAAGTTGGTCAGCCTCTCCTGCGAGGAAGCCTCGCGATTGGCATCCGAATCGCTCGATCGCGATCTTTCGCGGAGCGAGCGGTGGGCCCTGCGCTTGCATGGTTTCATGTGCCGCAGTTGCCGTCAATTGATGCTGCAACTGGCGGCCATGCGTGCGCTGCTCTCCAGCATGCCGCAGGCGTCTCAACAACAGTTGCGCCAAAATCTGCCGCAACTCTCCGTCGACCGCAAGCAGCAGATCAAACAATTGCTGCGCGATGCCAGGCAGGCCGAGCAGGGCTGAGCGAATACTCACGCCTGCAACTTCTCCAATAATTCTTGTAGTCGATGGCCGTCGCACTCGACTAACCGATGTAATGCGGATGATCGCCCGAGCGATTGCTCCGCCGCGCGTCGACTAAGTGGTCGCCGCCGACACGTCGCAACCATGCATGAGGATTCTGGGATGAGGATGCAATTGAAGTGTTTGTTGACTGGTCTGTCGCTGGCTCTGTCAGCGGCGGCGTCGCCCGCGCTCGCCGTCGACGTCCGCGTGACCGTCGAAAATCTGGCCCCGCAGAATAGTATTTCTCTCGCCCCCTTCCGATTCGGCTTCGGCGACGGCAGTTTCGATACATTCGATAACAACCAGGTGGCGTTTCTGCTTGGATTCCCCACGATTGCCGACGCGCCGATTGTGACCATTGCCGAAGGTGGCTCAGGCTCGACCTGGTTCCCGGCATTCGCGGCCGCTGAGCCGAACGCCGATCTCGGCTCCGTGTTTGGCCCGACAATTAATCCGTTCCTACCCGGAGAATCGAATTCGGCAGTCGTGAGCGTCGATTCCAGCAATCGCTTTTTCACTTTTGGGACCATGATCGTGCCGAGCAACGACCACTTCCTGGGCAATGCCAATCCGCTCGCCTTTGAGGTGTTTGACATCGCCGGCAATTTGATCCTCAACGAGTTTACCGAAAACGCGAGCCGCATTTGGGATGCCGGTTCCGAAACTGAGAATCCACTCAACGCGGCTTTCCTCAAGGTCGGCACGAATGCGAACCGTGAAAACGAAAATGGAGTGGTCACGTTCAATTTCAGTGATTTGAGCGCCTTCCATGGTTTGGAAACGGCACCCGGTTACATCTTCAATAGCGGCCTATTGGCGTCCGACACACCGGTTTTGAGAGTCTCATTCGCCGTCGTGCCGGAACCGGCGAGCGTAGCACTCGCGGGCCTCGGCGCGCTGGGCCTGATCGGAATCTGTTTCAAGCGGCAATTGCGGCGCTAGCCGCATAAACGTGAGAGCCCCCCTCCGCGTTGAACAGAAGCGGGACGCGCACCGCGCGCGTCCCGCTTCGTTTACACGTGGCCGCGTCTGCCGTGGCGGACGAGATTTGAATTCCGGACCGATCGGCGGGAACAGCCGTCCCACTGCTCGCCTCCGCTGCGGCGGACTACTCAGCCAGTCAATGAACGGGTGTCCCCGGCAAGCGCCGCGCTTAGGGAAGGCCCAATGCCGACTTGAGACACTCGTTGACCTGATCCATCGCGTCCTGCGGGAGCCGCCCCAGCCGTC
>JANNTD010000300.1:0-1944 GCA_031403315.1 Planctomycetota bacterium | reverse complement strand
ATCACGACGCGGACCTTGTGATCGGGCCGCGCGTCGGCCTTGCTGTGCACGCCCAGGTTCACGACCATGTCGCCGATCACACCGGCAGCGATCGCTGGATCACTCAGCAATCGCTCCTCGATCACGTCGCTCAGATTGCTGTTATCGCGGATGCGGCAGACGTAAGAACTTTTCGTCTTCACGATGCGGTTGAAGAGCGCGAACTCGCCATACCAGCGATCCATGACATAGCAGCGGTCCGTAATCGTTCACGCCCCGGCGAGTAGCGGCGGGCTAGTCTGACCGGTCATCCATGTTCGCACGGCCACAGTCAGCCACGCATACACATTGCGGCCCTGACGGCGGCTCGTTTCAATCACGCTCAGCATCCGCTCCACAAAACGACTGCCGTTCGACGACTGCGTGCCGAAGCTCAGCTTCCGCCAGATCACGGCCGGACGCAACGCTCGCTCGGCAGCGTTGTTCGTCGGCTCCACGCCCTCCACCTCCACGAAGGTCCAGAGCCGCTCGCGGTACTCCCAAAGCTCCTTGCACACGTTGTGCGTCAGCCCGTCACAGTAGCCGCGCAGCAGCAGCGCGTCGATCGCCAGGCGGATCGGCTGCACCTCGAGTTGGAACTGGCTGTGCGTCATCGTCCCGTCGCGGACGCGGTGCCACACCGCGAAGAGCTTCTTCGTTTCGCGCATCAGGTCGCGGCCCAGACGCTGTCTGGTGCGGCACGGGTCGTCGATCCACGCCTGGAAATCCCGCTTCAAATGGGCCCAGCACCACTGCAGCCTGCCGAACTGCCAGTACATGCGGGCCCGGTCGCAGTAGATGATGCCGCGGTAGCCTTCGCCGAGCAGGCCGCGGAGCACGTCGGCCCCGCGGCTGGTGCGGCAGGCGAAAAACGTGAACGTGGCGGCCACGAAGGTCCAGACCCACGCCTTCGCCTGGCCTTCCTTCGTCGGCGATTCGTCGATGTTCATCACCGTCTGCGTCGGCAGGTGCCGGGCCAGTTCGTCGTAGGCCGGCTTCACCGCCTCGGCACAGCGATTCTGCAAGAGCACCATCCACGAGGCGCTGGCCGGTTGATTCAGGATGAGGCCGAGGAACTCCGCGGCCCGGCGTTTGGACTGGCGGAAGCAGGCCATCAAGAGGCCGGTGAAGGCGATGAGTTGCGGCCCCGCGGTGCCGGTCGGCACGCCCGACGGCAGCACGCCGCAGGTCGAAACCCCGCAGGCGCACCGCAGCCGGTGCCGCTGATATTCGGTGACGATCGGCTTGATCTCGGGCAGTTCCCACACCTGGTGCCGAACGGGTTCGGCATCGACGCCCGTAAGTTCGCGATGGCAGTTGCGGCACTCGGCCGGAACGCACGGCACGACGGCTTGGCATTCCTCGCTGGGAATCAAGGCCCGTTCGTGCTTGGGGTGCCCCGGCTGGCCGCCGCGACGCTTCGCCTTGCGAATCGATTGCTTCGACGGCTTGGCATGCGGATGCCCGCTCGACGGCGGCAGCGAAGAGTTCTGCGAGTTTTTGGCGAGCCGGGCTTTGAGGTCCGCGACTTCCGCTTCGAGTTCGGCGATGCGGACTTCGAGCCGGGCGTTGCGTTCCAGCAGCAGCCGAACCACCGCTTGGGCGTCCGGCGGCCACGAGGCCATCATCTCGTCGGTGACGACGATCTCCATGACGGGGAGAATAGCAAACACTCGAAAATGCGCAAGATCAATCCCGTGGGCTGTGAACGGTTACCGCCGTCTGGCATCGGGCCCGCATGAACGCCCTCCAGTCACGACTCCCCTTTAAAGCATGCGTCATCATGCTCCTGGAGCAGTCACAACCCATGCCGGGACCTCATACGCTACCGTCCCCCTCAATGTCGTAGGACTCAGTCGAGACGGGTACTCAACTACAATCCCACGACAAGTCAATCAGAACGCACTGCCTCAATGAAGGGAAAGG
>JANNTD010000299.1:0-4042 GCA_031403315.1 Planctomycetota bacterium | reverse complement strand
CCTTCCACCAGGCTGATCATGCGGTCGAGAAACGTCTCGCCGGGATTGGCCGAGACGCGGACCACGAGCCAATCGGAGAGCACCCGCGTACCGCCGGTGACGCTGCTGCGATCGCCGCCGCTTTCGCGGATCACCGGCGCGCTCTCGCCGGTGATCGCGCTTTCGTCGACCGAGGCGACGCCTTCAATCACTTCGCCGTCGCTGGGAATGAGGTCGCCGGCTTCGATGAGCATGGCGTCGTCTTTGCGGAGCGTCGCCGCGGAAACCAGTTGATGAATGCTGCCGTAGCGCGGCTCGGCGAGCTTCTTGGCCTGCACGTCGCGGCGAGTCTGCCGCAGCGAATCGGCCTGGGCCTTGCCGCGTCCTTCAGCCATCGCTTCGGCAAAGTTGGCAAACAGCACCGTGAACCAGAGCCACGCGGAGACGGCCAGGATGAAGGCTGGCGATTCGCCGGTATCGGTGAGAAGTGCCTGCACGCCGAGGCATGTCGTGAGCACACTGCCCACCAGCACGGTGAACATCACCGGGTTGCGAAGCTGCCGACGCGGGTCCAATTTTACAAACGCCTCGACGACCGCCCGCCGCACAATGGGCGGATCGAATAACGGACGCGATTTGCTATTCGAAGTCATGGTTCATATTCCTATTGAGCAATCATTTGCAGTTGTTCGACGACCGGTCCGAGGGCGAGCGCTGGCACAAACGTCAGCGCACCCACCAACAGCACGCAACTCACCAGCATCACGACGAACAGCGGACGGTGCGTCGGCAAGGTGCCGGCTCCCGGCGGCGTGTATTTCTTGCGCGCGAGCGAGCCCGCGATAGCCAGCGTCGGGATCATCAGCCAATAGCGTGACGCGAGCATCGCCAGGCCGAGCGCGACGTTGTAGAACGGCTCGTTCGCGGTCAGGCCGGCGAAGGCGCTGCCGTTGTTGTTACCGGCAGACGAAAACGCATACAGAACTTCCGAGAACCCGTGGGCGCCCGGATTGTTGAGATTGCCTTTCACTTCTTCGCCAGCCGTATAATTGAGCCCCGGCCCCGAGACGGCGACCGCCGTGCCGATCAGCACCACCAACGGCGGGATGAGAATCACGAGCGACGCCATCTTCATCTCGTAGGCTTCGATTTTCTTGCCGAGATACTCGGGCGTGCGGCCCACCATCAAGCCGGCGACGAACACGGCGACGATCACGAACATCAGCATGCCGTAGAGTCCGCTGCCGACGCCGCCGAAGATCACTTCGCCGAGCTGCATCAGCCACATCGGCACCAGGCCGCCCAGCGGCGTGAACGAATCGTGCATCGCGTTGACGCTGCCGTTCGACGCGGCGGTCGTCGCAGAGGCCCACAGCGTGGAATTGACGATGCCGAACCGCGTCTCCTTGCCTTCCATGTTGCCGCCCGATTGCAAGTCCGACGCAGTTTGATCGACGCCCAATGTGTTGTATGCCGGCACGCCGGTTTGCTCGGCCAGCGTCGCACCAATCACGAGCGGCACAAAAATCACCAACATCGCCGCCAGCACCGCCCAGCCCTGCCGTGTGTCGCCGACCATCATTCCGAACGTGTAGCAAAGCGCGGCTGGAATTAAAAGGATCGCCAGCAGCTCGTGGAAATTCGCCAGCGGCGTGGGATTCTCGAACGGATGGGCTGAGTTCACGTTGAAGAACCCGCCGCCGTTTGTGCCGAGTTGCTTGATCGCAATCTGCGACGCGGCCGGGCCCATCGCCAGGACCTGTGCATCGGCTTGCGGTTGAAGCGGAGTGACCGACTTGTAGGCGGAAAAGTTCTGAATCACTCCCTGCGACACGAGCACGACTGTCAGCACCACGGAGAGCGGCAGCAGGTTGTACAGCGTCGAACGAACGAGATCGAACCAAAAGTTGCCGATCGTCGTCGCGCTCCGCCGCGCGAGGCCGCGGATTAACGCCACCAACACGGCCATGCCGCACGCCGCCGAGACGAAATTCTGCACCGTGAGCCCGAGCGACTGCGACAGGTAGCTCATCGTCGTCTCGCCGCCGTAGCTCTGCCAATTGGTATTCGAGGCGAAGCTGGCCGCCGTGTTGAATGCCAGGTCGGGCGTATTGCTGGGGAATTCCTGCAGATTGAGCGGCATAGCTCCTTGCAGGCGGAGCAACGCATAGAGCGCCACAAATCCAACCGCATTGAACAGCAGCACCGCGGCCGTGTACTGCTGCCACGTCATCTCCTCGCGCGGATCGATGCCCGCGACGCGGTAGATCGCCCGCTCCAACCAACCCAGCGCGCGGTCCAGCCCGCACGGTTCGCCCCGGTAGACGCGGGCCATGTAAGCGCCGAGCGGCTTCACGAGCGCCACCAGCACCACAACATACAATATCAACTGCATCCAATCGTTTGCGGTCATGCGAACCACTCCGGTTTCAGCAAGGCGACGAGCAGGTAAACAAACAAACCAAGCGACAACAGCAGTCCGACCAGCTCACTTTCGTTCATGGCTTGTCTCCTTGCAACCAGCCGGCGAGCGACACCAAGAGCCACGTCGCCGCGACAAACGCCAGCGTCATTCCAACAATCCACCAATCGTTCATGGCAAGTTCTCCTCGTCGCATCGCGCGACGTATGTCTCTTCGTCTCTTCTCTTCGTCAGAATTCTATCCGTGGCCGTGTCAAATAGGGCTCAAGACTGAACAGCCGGGCGCTAAGAAAGCATTAAGATCGCCGACAAATTGCCCGAGGCGACCTGCGCTGGCCTGTGCTACAATCCCGCCATGAGCAACCACCGCAAACGCCGCCGGCTCAAGCCGCGGATCCACCGCCGGGCCGCCCCGGGCACCAAGCCGGGCACGATGAATATCGCGCCCGATGCGCTGGCGACCACGATCGACTTGATCGCCTACGACAAGAACCGGATCGTCGAGAAGTCGCACGTCACCGTGAAGCAGCTCGACGAGTTCGTACACCAGTGGCCCGTGGTGTGGGTCAACGTCATCGGCCTGGGCAGCGCCGACACGCTCAAGAGCATCGCCACCACCTTCAAAATCCATCCGCTGGCGATGGAAGACGTCGTGAATGTCCACCAGCGCGCGAAAGCCGATCAGTACGACAACAACGTGTACTGCGTCGTGCGGATGCCGGATGCGAACAAGGATCAGCTCACCGAACAGCTCAGTCTCTTTCTTGGCAAGAACTATGTGGTCACGTTCCAGGAAGGGCCGGGCGATTGTTTTGATCTGGTGCGCAACCGGTTGCGACACGAGCAGAGCGTGATGCGGCAGGAGACGCAGGCCGATTACCTCGCCTACCGGCTGATCGACGCGGTGGTCGACGCATACTTTCCGATCCTCGAAAGCATGGGCGACCGCCTGGACGATCTCGACGATCGGACCTCAGCCGGCGACAACCAAGCCACGTTCGCCGAGCTACATTTGGTGAAGCGCGAGATCCTGTTGTTGCGTCGCGCCGTCTGGCCGCTCCGCGACGCGATCCGCGAGCTCCAAGTGGAAGACACGCCGTTCATCGGCAACCAGATGCGGCTGTTCCTCCGCGATTGCCAGGACCACTCGATCCAGTTGATCGATCTGTTGGAAGCGTACCGCGACATCTGCAGCGACATCCGCGACTTCCACCTGTCGTCGGTCAGCCTGCGAATGAACGAGATCATGAAGACGCTGACGATCATCGCCACGATCTTCATGCCGCTGAGCTTCATCGCGGGTTGGTATGGGATGAATTTCGACTACATGCCAGAGCTCCATTGGCGATACGGATACCTGATGGCGCTGGCGATCATGGCGACCGTCGCCGGCGTGATGCTGCGCTATTTCAAGCGACACGGCTGGATTTGGCGTGGCCGCGACGCTCGGGATGCGCTGCACGAAATCCAACGGCCGGGTGGCGACGGTTAACGATTTGATTGTCATTGTGCCATGGACGTGCTCTCCGCCCGACGACCGGGGGCGACTGGCGGGGGAAGATCGTTCACGGGAAAGTGCTGCAAAATGGAGGCGTTTTGCAGCAGGCGATTTCTAAAAGTGGCTTGAATTCCTGGATTTGA
>JANNTD010000298.1:0-3042 GCA_031403315.1 Planctomycetota bacterium | reverse complement strand
GCGGTGCCAGTTGTAATGCAAGCGGTTCTGATTGCGCCTTCCGACTCCCCTGCGGGAAGCCGGCCGGAAGGCGCGGTAGCTGGAACCACCTCGACACCGGCCTGCCGCGTGTCGAGCACAAAAATTGCGCCGGGGAAACGGGCGTCCATCGTGGCTGAGCCGGTGATGCTGTGCACGCCGCCCCACGGCAGCCAGACGGCATCCCACACCGTGGCCTTGGCGGCGCTGGTCATCTTGATTGGCCGGTGCAGATGGTCGACGTGGACGTAGGACGTCACGGGTGACGCGGTGTTGACCGCATCAACCACGGCCAGCGGGCGATCGACGCCGGTCGTCGACCTCATCGTCGGCGCGATTTCCGCTTCCGGCAGCCAGATATACTCGCGGAACGTGCCCGTGGTCCCCCTTACCGGCGCTTCCGGCCGGCTCTCGGAACGAGAGTCGGAAGCGCCAACCAAAAGCCGCCGCCGCCCGCCGTCTCGGCGATGACGTTGCCGAAAATGTCATGGATGTCGTTCATGATATAGGCGTTGACGCATTAACAGATTGGGCACCCTGTCGACCCGCTGTCAGCGACCGAGTTCGTCGTGACGATAGTACTTATGTCATTTAATATCATCACGGTTTTGCGTTCTTTCCAAAACAGCCATTGCAGCCTCGTGAGCGGTTTTAAGTACATCGTAAGGCGCGTCGAGAATAGCCTTTATAAGATCAAATTGCTCCATTCCTTGAACCACAACATAAACATCGTCCTGCCCCCCTACACATTCCATTTCCCAAGAGAACTCGGCAAAAACAGATTGAATAAGTAAGTTTTGTGGAATTTTCTCCAATGTGATAGAAGGCAGCCAAAAATCGTACGAGCTTACATGACTATGGTTTATAGCATGTGAAAGCACGTGAACATGGGTTCCATCAAGGCTGAGCCAACTAGGAGATAGGGCAGTGCCGGGATAATAGCGTTCGTTTAATGGATAGGTTATCAAGCCATATTTACCACTATAGCTATTGAGGACCTTAGACGTTTCTGCAGTTATGCCAGGATCAGAGTAATAGTGAGACGGGATTTCGCCAATAACGACAAAGTCGAGAACTTTTAGCGATGTACCGTTTCGGTCCTTTGGATGGTGGGTCATTGCTTTCGCCTCCAATCATTGTGCGCGTCGACCGCTGCCGCTATACCGATTGCCGTCACTGCAAAGTGCCTGCACGTGGTGCACATCGCCGCCCGCGCTGGTGCAGTACTGGACCGCTTGTTTACACGCCGCCACTGCCGCTGCTGGACAAGTACGCTCGGTGCGCTCGGCAAACCTGAAACTCTTAACATTCGTTGGACTTCCGGCTCGGCAACGACAAGCGCAATTACCGCCGCTTGGCCGCTCCGGTTCCCTTATGGTGGGCATTCCCGGTTGCTCAGGTTCAATCAGTGGAAATGCCGGGGTAATCGGCAACGGTGGCCCGAGAGTGGGCGGCGTAGGAGTCGGTGCTGGCCTTGAAATCAGTGGCGCAGGACCCGTTGGTCCTACGCGAAACCGCCCCTCCGGATCGACATACTGTCCCGGGCTCCCACCTGCATAGGCATAGACACTTGGCCCATCGACGAAGCCGAGCGGATCGGGTTGGGTGTAGCGCCCGACGGTTGGATCGTAGCTGCGGTGCCAGTTGTAATGCAAGCCCGTTTCGAGCTGGAACCACTGGCCGGGGAAGCGGGCGTCCATGGTCGCGCTGCCGGTGATGCTGTGCACGCCGCCCCACGGCAGCCAGACGGCGTCCCACACCGTGGCCTTGGCGGCATTGGTCATCTTGATCGGCCGGTGCAGATGGTCGACGTGGACGTAGGACGTCACCGGCGCGGCGGTATTCACCGCGTCAACCACGGCCAGCGGCCGGTCGACGGCTGTCGCTGAGCCCATCGTCGGCGCGATTTCCGCTTCCGGCAGCCAGATATACTCGCGGAACGTGCCGGTGGCGCCGGTCGCGCCGCCGCCTGCGGTTTCCGCAATCACGTTGCCGAAGATATCATGGATGTAGTGCGTGGTGGTGGCGGGCGACGCCTGCGCGCGGATCGCCATTTGCTCCATGCCGTTGTACGTGTACGTCCACGCCAGCGCGCCAACCGTCGCCGTGGTCAGCCGGTTGCGGTTGTTGTACGTGAATGTCTTGTTGACCGCGACGCTGTTATCGGTCAGCAGATTACCCGCACTATCATACCCGAGCGTGCGGATGGTGGCCGCACCCCTGGTGATCTGCACCAGCCGGTTCTTGTCCGGCGGATAGCCGTAGGTATCCGTGGTGGCCGTGCCTGACAGCGGCACGGTGGTCTCCTCCGTGCGGTTGCCGACGCCATCGTGGTAGATCGTCTTCGCGCCCCAGGGGCCGTCAGCGTTCTGCAATCGGTTGGCGGCATCGTAATAATACGTCTGGTTCTGCGCGGTCGTGACGTTGTTGAACACGTTGGTCAGATTGAGGGTGTCCGCCCGGGTGTGCGCCCGGTTGATGACGCTGGTCGCCCCGTCATAGACGCCCAGCACATCCAGCTCATAGTCCGCCGTGTAGGTGTTAAAATCATTGAGCCCGTTGCCGTAGTTCAACGCCTGCACCAGGTTCGACAGCGGCTGCCTCACGATGCCGGACGCCAGCGTCACCGAGACGGCAGCGCTGTCCTTCTTGGTCGTAACCTGGATGATGCGGCCCTGCGCATCGCGATTGTAGGTGACGATGCGGCCTGAGGGGTAGTTGACCTTGTAAATCCGGTCGGCGAGGTCGTACTCGTAGGTTGTGGTGTGAACCTTGGTGGCGATGGTGCGCTTGTCGCTCTTGGTGTTGCCGCGCTGGTCGTAAGCCAGATCAATAATCATCGACTGCGATTGCAGCTTGGTCAGGCGGCCTTTGCCCCAGTTGGTCGCCGATACGGCATCGTAAGTGTAGGTCAGGTTCTCGGCTGTGGCGGCAGGGAAGGTGCGGGTCTTGATCCGCCCGGCGTTGTCGTAGGTCATGTTGGTAACAACGCCACGCCCATCGGTGATCTGCGTCGGCAAACCA
>JANNTD010000297.1:0-12296 GCA_031403315.1 Planctomycetota bacterium | reverse complement strand
TCTGGTGATGATGGAGCGGGCCGACCACGCCGGACAGCTCGCGGCCCTCGGCGAGGCGATGGCGTGCCTACCCCCGGACCGGCGCCTGCGCACACACCTCATTTCCGTGCCGTGTCCACCAAGAGCCTGAGACTGACGGAGAACTTTACATCCTGCGCACACACCTCATTTCCGTGCCGTGTCCACCCCAACCGGAGGACGTTCCGGCCTGCAACCACCTGCGCACACACCTCATTTCCGTGCCGTGTCCACCGGAAGTAGCGGACATAATGTAGCTCCTGAAGCCTGCGCACACACCTCATTTCCGTGCCGTGTCCACCCCTCTGCTCTCTGGCCCTTGGGTCATCATTCCTGCGCACACACCTCATTTCCGTGCCGTGTCCACCGGGTCGCCCGTATCTCGTTGCGACACAACAGATCTACTCACTTTCGGGTCTTCAGAAACCAGCACAGAAATGGGGTGTGTTTCGCGTTTCGACGAATTTGCCAAACTGGCCGAAGCCATTTTGGTCTTACGATTCTCCACGCGCGTTGGCCGCTTTCGTGGCCGGTTCGGGGCACACATTCCCCTACCTTGGTTCAAAATGTTCTTCGCCGCGTTACAGTCGGCGTTGTCTTTGTGATCGCATGCAACGCAGCAAAACTCTGACTGCGTCCGGCGATTTGCCGGGTCAACGCAACCACATTGGCAGCATGTTTGAGACGTATAGGCCGGATCGACTGCGACCACGCATCCACCAGCCGCTTCCACCTTGTACTCCAACTGCCGCCGAAATTCGCTGACGGCGGAATTGAGCATACTGCGATTCAATCCAGCCTTCGCGCTCTTGCCCTGACCCTTCGCAGCGCGGGTCATATTCTTAACTTTCAAGTCTTCCACGTAGATCGCTTCGTACTGTCCGACCAACTGGGTCGTGGCGTTGTGCAATACGTCTTGCCGGATGCGGGCGATGCGGCGATGCAACTTACCAACTCGTTTGGATTGGACGATGAAGCGATTCGACTTCCGCAGCAATTGGCCGTCGTCGCCACGCAGAGCCTTGTCCGCATGCCCCTTCTTGATCTTGCCGGACCATCGACGCGACAACTTGCGTTGCTGACGCAATAGTCGTTTTTGAAGCGCGTCCAACCGATTGACTGGCAAGTCGACGTGTTTCTCATCGCTCGTCGTCACCAAATGAGAAACGCCTACGTCGAGACCTACGCTTGCGCCGGGTTGCGGGTGCGTCGTAACGGTATGCGGGACATCGACCTGGATGCTAACGTACCACTCGTCACCGTCTCGACTGATTGTCGCCGACACTATCCGACCGTCAAATCGCAACGCCTCCCGCATCTTGATCCAACCAACGCCTTTGCCGAGATGGATGCGAGGGCCATCAAGCTTCATCTGTTGATTGTGAACGTAAAACCGCTCTTGCCGACCACGGCAAGCGAATCGCGGCTTACCCACGCGGCGACCGGCCTTGAGACCCTTCCAGAAATTTTGCCAAGCCGTGCCGACATCCTTGATGGCGTGGGACGGCACACGCGCGCTCACCTCGCGAATCCAAGGCCAGGTCTCATCCTTGATTGCGTTGAATCGCCTTTGTAGATTCATCCAGCCGGGCTTAGTTACAACCTCCTTGTTGGCCAAGTGTGCCGCATACTGTTCGTTCCAGGCCGCAAGCGCCCAGTTGAACGCCATGCGTCGGATTCCGCAGGCGCGGCGCAGATATTCTTCTTGCGACTTGTTTGGCACAAGCCGAATCCTGTGAGCACGACTGATCGCGTCTTGTTCGAGGCTCATACGCAACCTACGTGCATCAAAGGGGACGGGAACGGCCCTGCGGTCGCACGGTTGACTCCAAACGCTGCCGGCGCGCGGCGCGACACGCGCCGCGATTCTACCACAGACACGTTCGCCCGGCCACAAACTCGCGATCGCCCCGTCAATCCCCAATTCTTGGCCACCCCACTCTTCGCGAGGTGGCCAAAAATAGTGGTTGACTCCTCGGGACGCATGTTATATAAATATGTACAGTATTAGCCGGATGCAATCGCGTCGAGGCCTACCCTCTGCGATCGGCGCGTGAGGCAATTTTCCTCCGCCACGCGAGCCGCGAGCCGCGAGCCGCGAGCCGCTGTTTGATAATTCGAAATGAGGTGCACGACGCGCTCTGGGGTGCGCCGGGCGCCGGGTTTTGTCGCCATGAGCGATTCGATGGCTACGCTCGCGGTATGCGGTATGCGGTATGCGCACTTCGCGCCGACGAAACAGCCAGTCGCCAGCTAGCCAAAGCGTCCTCGAATAACTTGTCGCCTTCGAGTGAAACTTGTCGCCTTCGCAAAACCCCGAGGATTTCAATCCCGCCTGTCGCCTTCGTGTCACGTTCGCCTTCACCGTCACATTCACGAACCACACACTGGAAAAAGATGCCTCGCCATCGGCCATTTCCAATTCCCTGAACCGCGAACCCTGAACCCTCCCTCCTGCCCCGCTATCACCGCCACCACTGCCACCGCGACAAAATATGATTGCCGTTGACCACTTTCCCCCGACTCCTATAATCCCGCCGCGTTTTCTTCGTGCGAACGCGCCGATAGCACCCGCGAGCGATGCGGCGAGATTTCGCCTTTGGTCGGCTGGTAGCGAATCGGTAAACGTTGACGCCCCCATTTGCCGAACAATTGATCAAAGGACCCTAACTGTCAAACTCGCAATCGAGTCGCGTCGCAGCGCCCCGCACTTTCGCGCGAACGACTCCTCGGGGGCTCACTTACCATGAAATCCAAATCACTTCGTATTGTCTGCGTCACGCTCGTTGCCTTGGCCGCGGTCGGGTGCCAATCGGGACCACGCTGGGCGCAAATGCCCCAGCGGCTCGCCTGGTGGAAGAAAGACGCCGCCGAGACCGACAACTCGTTGGTCGCTCGTTCGGCCACGGACGTCCCTGCCGCGCCGGCCGTCGCGCCGGTGCTCCCTTCGACGCTCGCCACGCCACAATCGCTGACCGCTGCGGCCACGCCGCCGTCGGCCAACTCAGTTGCAGCTGCTACGCCGACAACAGTTGCCCAGCTAGCTGTGCCGCCTGTCTCGACGATCCCCACTTCGACAATTCCAGCTACGTCGGCCACGACGATTGCCTCGGCCCCCACAGCAACCTATCCGACCGCGACGTATCCGACGTCGGTCGCCATACCATCCGCGCCGCCAATCGCCACCGCCACTCCACCGGCCGCTGCGGTGGCCCAAGCGGGGCCGTACGATCCGAGTGCTTATCAAGCCGTGACCGCACCAACTGCGCCGACCAATTCGCTCGCCCAAACTGCGTCGGGCGAAGCCGATCGCTATGCCGCAGCGCCGGCGCCGGCCGCTGCCACGCCATCCGACGACCGCTACGCCTACAATCCGCAGGCAACCGTCGCGACCTCGACACCGTCCGCCGCAGACGATCGCTATGGCATCGCGCCGGCGACACCCGCCGCGACGCCGCCGATCAGTACTCCGGCCGCTTCGAAAACGGCGCCGCCGATCACACCCATCGGTCCGCAGTCGTACACGCCGCCGAACAGCGTGGAAACAGTGTCTGCAGCGACAGTACGCATCGACGGCCCACCGGGCCAATATCGCCCCGGCGGCACGTCAACTTACTCGGGCACTCCCGCGACTTCGATCGAGGTTGCCGCGCGGCCGACGACGACCACGACGACAACGGCACCCGCCACAACGCCGCTTCCCAGCAAAGCGCCGATCTATCCGGCCAGCAGCAACTCTGGCGCGCGGACATACTAGAAGAGATGCAGTTGGGTGCTACCAGCCCATCACCATGTTCGATTCGACCATCTTCCGCGCCTGCTCGAGATCGACGCCGGTTTCGTGCATGTACAAACGAATTGCGTGGATCTTGTCGCCCTCGGCTTTCGAGAGGCAGTCGCGGGCCGTGGTGCAAGGATCCATCTTGCCCGAGATGCCCAGCGCGCTCTTGGAGATCACCCACGTGTCGCGCGGGCGCTTGGTGAGTCGCACCACGGACTCCTGTGGGTAGGCATCCACGACGACCGCCGAGGCGGCATCCCCGTCCTTGGCCCAGGTAATTAGAATGTGGTTTTCGGTTTCGACTTCAAATAGTGGCATCTCGCGCTCCTTTCATTCCGGCAACGTCATCGCAGCACATGTTGGGCTCACGACGGCGAGCCAAGTCTAACAGCGACGCCTGGCATCAGCCATGCTGTTGATCGTAAGAGAGACCTTCACCCGGCGTCAACTCGACACGCCCAGAAGCGACAGTTCACGGAGAAAATAACCGCTCGGCCGCCCCGAATTTAGCGGGCAATTGCCGGCCGCGGAAGCTGCCGCATCGCGTCGGAAGCGGCTCCGATTAGCCCGCGGCGTCGGTTGTCGCCAACACGCTCAACGCGGCCACGTCGAACGGGGGGATGGGCGGCAGGACGGTCGCCGGCAGCGCGGCTACCGCCGCGCGCGGCGCTTCATTGGCGCGGTGTTCGCGGATCTGCGTTCCGGTGTGGACAAACTGTCGATTTCCGCCGGCCGCCCGGGCGCTGTAAAACGCCGAATCCGCTCGACCCAACAACGACTTTCCATCGTCCCCTGCCTGATATTCGGCGACGCCACAGCTCACAGTCGCGGCCATCCGTTCGACCACGGCCTGCCGCAACCGCTCGCCGAAGACGCAGGCGCCGACCGGCTTCGTCTGCGGCAACACCACGACAAACTCGTCGTCGCCGTAGCGGGCGACGTAATCGTTGTCGCGCATGCACGATTGGATCAGCCGCGCGAGTTCCGGAAGCTGGGCTTTCGTGTTTTGTTCACTCTCATCCGCGGCGTCGAGCGAGCGGCGGTCGATGCTCACCAGCGCGATTGAGAATTCAGCACCACCGCGACTGGCCGACGTCAGCAACACGCCGATCTTCTCCTCCAGGGCGCGGCCGTTGCCGACACCCGTGTGTGGATCGCTGCGGGCTTGGGTAAGAGTCTCGAGCGCATCGGATTGCTGGCGAATCGCGTCGTAGGCCAACGACAGTTGCTCGGCCAATTGCATTGTCGGCGAGAGCATCGACTCGGCTTCGCTGCACAACTGTTTCCAGGCCTGATCGTCGTGCGATGCCTGGGCTTCGCCAAGCCGCCGGCGGAATTGAGCCAGCCGGCCGTGGTGGCTTGCCAGGTCCTGACGCAATGTGTCGGCGATCGTCTCGAGCTGTTGGGCGATGCCCGTCGCCCGCTCCAATTCCTGCTGCCGTTCGTCGCCCCGCGCGGCGAGAGCGGAGTTACGGGTCCGTTGCCCGAACAAATAGCCGACCAGCGCCACCGCCGCCAACGCTGCCGTTGCCGGCAACCCGATGTCGAGGCTCGGGTTCCAGGAAAGCAGAGA
The DNA here is from genome assembly GCA_031403315.1 of Planctomycetota bacterium. Lineage (GTDB taxonomy): Bacteria > Planctomycetota > Planctomycetia > Pirellulales > Lacipirellulaceae > DASYDU01. The sequence goes on along the minus strand of JANNTD010000297.1, from coordinate 6,924 downwards.
GTCTGAGATCGACTGCCAAATCGTCGCCATAGGAGCGCCTGATATTAGTACTTGCTGCGCGAGCCGTAGCCGAGCATGCACAAGAAACCGAGCACCGAGACCACGGCCAGCACAACGACCCACTCTTCGCGGGTGAGGCGGTTGAACCAGTCCCAGACGTCGCCGCGAACGTTGAAGCTCTGGTCGACAAATCGCTTAAAAAGTTCTGACATTGGGGGTGCTCCGGGAGAGGACCACGACACTCTTAAATCTAGGCCACGCCTGCGGTTCGCCGCGGTGGATCGGGGCCGATCCTGCAGCTTGTGCCGGATATAGGCCCGAGAACGTCCGGCTCAGCGGCGACGGCGCTCGCAGACTGGCACTGTCTTGTCGCAGGTCGAGTGCCTTGCTATAGTTACGCATTCCGCGGGCCGCCGGCGAACACGGCCGATTTGGCCCGGATTTCTTCGATACAGCAAACGGCGCGGTAGCTCAATTGGTTAGAGTCCCGGACTGTCGATCCGGTGGTTGCGGGTTCGAGTCCCGTCCGCGTCGCTTATCTTTCGTCCATTGCGGCCCCTTGCGGCCGAAATCTGGAGCGGTTTCGCCCGTCCGGGTTCATCCAAGCTGTCAGACAATGAGCCGCTTCTCTTCAATTGTGCCGCCAGGGCGGTTGCGGCTTTCCGGGATTTTTGCGGTTTTTGGACGTGCGGGTTTCCGGGCATATTTTGCAACAAAGAATGCTTGGCCGATTTTCCGGCCCCAACTACGATGAAAGTGGTTGGTGACGGACTTGGCTTCCGTTCTCTTCTCGATGGCCGGCGGTGTTTTGCACTCACGATTATGAATCGGTCGGCTGAGGTGGACTTTTCGGATCTTCTCGTGAGATCGCTTCTCTGGGCGGTATGTTAAAAGGAGATAGCTAATGATGTCGCGTCCCTGGACAGTTAAATTCTTGGCGGCAGCCGTATCTTGCGCCGCCGCGTTTTGTCTCGCCGTGTCGGCTTCGGCCTCGGTGATTCTCGTGAGCGACACGTGGCTCGACGGTACCGACACAGATCCGGCGGTGAGCCAGTCGGAGAATGGCACCGATCTGGATTCCGACGGCAATTTGGAGTCGGCGTGGTATCAAGGTGGCGATGGCACCCTGGACCCAGTCGGCGCGGGTGGACCTTTGCAGGGAAAGTTTTCGGCACCGACGAGCGGATCGTCCGCCTCATGGACAACGTATTACACGCCGCAGGGCAATGAAGTGAATTTGGCGAATACCGGTGATCAGTTGAAGGTCACCTGGATCTTTACGCCAACTAACATCAACAACGGCGGCACCAACACCAGTCAGAATTTCCGTCTGGCCGTTGTCAACACGCCGGACGCAAATCGTCTATTGGCCGCTGGCGCCCCGGGCGCGGCTGCCTATACAGGTTACGGCATGTTCATGAACATGTCGGGCACGTTGGGCAACGCCAATCCGTTCCGTTTGATGGAGCGAGCCGGTGCGAGCGGCGCGATGCTGAGTGCGAGCGGTGACTGGGCTGCCCTCGCCAACGGTGCGACCACTGGCAACACCGGTTACGTCAGCGGCACCGAGTACACCTATACATTGACCATCACCCGCAATGCGGCGAACGGTTTGGACATCGTCTCCCGAATGGCCGGCGGAAGCTTGGATAACGACGGTCTGGCCGAGGTGATGTTCACCGATGCCACGCCAAACAATGGCAGCTTCAAGTTCGACACGTTCAGCCTTCGTCCGTCAGGGGCGACAACCACCGCAGAAACCTTCCGCACCCGGCTGTTTATGGTCGAGGCCCCGATCGCGATTCCAGAGCCGGCCACGATGGTCTTACTGGCCTTGGGCAGCTTGGCTTTGCTTGGACTGCGGCGTCGGGCCTGAGTCGGCCGATTGCCTGGTGCTTGTGAACTTCGTCATGCGTGGCACCCCGAAACCGGGGTGCCGCTTTTTTTCTAGCCCGTTCGGCGATCGACACGGCATGCTTCGCAGCGACACATGAGGAATTTGATGATGAACACTGAATCTACGCGTCGGCGCACGAATTGGGGCACTATTGGGAGAGGCCTGTTCCTCGCGCTGGCTGCGACCTCATGGGTGGCACTCGCTGCGGCGTCGAGCTACGCCGACATCCTGCTCAACGACAGTTTTGCCGATGGCAGCCGGGCCGAGTCGAAGCGGCCGGCGGAGGCGGCCGTGTGGGTCGGCCGTGAGGGGGACGTGACCGTGGCCGCAGGCGCGCTCTCGACCAAGATGGGCCCTTCGTCGCAAAAGATTTGGACTTACTTCACCGAGACCGAGCCGGTCGCGCTCGTCGTCGGCCAAAAGCTCACCGCTTCGATTTCTTTCATCCCGCGCAAGGTGCTCGCAGAATCCACTTCGCGGAGTCTGCGGATCGGGCTGTTTCACGACCCCACCAGTCCGCGCGTCGAAGATGACGTCAACAACGACGGCGGCGGCGGCGGAGCCCCGTGGACCGACGCCCAGGGCTATGCTGTGCAGGTGCTGATCACCGGCGGCGAATACTCTAGCACCAAGCCGTTCGACCTCGGCAAGCGAACCAATCTCGCCAGCGCCAGCCTGCTCGGCACCAGCGGCGACTACACCAAGATGTCGGGCGGCACGCCGGTCGCGCTTCAGCTCGACAAGGAATACCGCGTCGAGTTCGACGTCACCAAAGTTTCGGACAAGCAAGTCGACCTGACGGTGAGCCTCTACCAGGGGGACGAACAACTATCGACCTTCAACATGAGCGACGACGGCTCGTGGCTCGGCACCGCGCCGATCTGCGACAAGTTCGACCAGCTCTTCGTCCGCATCGCCGACAACTTGAGCACAGCCGATCAGATCGACTTTACGAACTTCAAGGTCGAGATGACTTCTGCGACCAAGCTGAGCAATTAACGGACTGTGGTTTTTGACAGGATCGACAGGATTTTCAGGATTGCCGATCAGTTTTTTTGATGCGAGATGTCCCAGAAACATTCGGCCCGCAGTTTTTTATCCAGTTGATCCTGTCAAATTCCATTAGGCATTGCGCGAGCGCTGATATTCGCGCGGGCTCGAGCCGAACTCCTGGCTGAACGCCATCGAGAATTGTTTTGCCGACGAAAAGCCGGTCTGCCGCGCGATCTCGTAGATTTTCACCCGCGCGTCCTTCTCCAACATGCGCTGAGCCAGCTTGAGCCGCCGCCGCCGAATGTATTGGTAGGGACTCTCACCCAAGGCCTCGCGAAACGCATACTCCATCCACCGCCGCGAAACGCCCACGTGCGTCGCCAGCTCTTGCACGCCCAGCGGCGAAGCCAGGTTCTCGTTCAAGTAGTCGATCGCGTTGCACAGCCGCGGATCCTGGAACGCCACCGTCTCGGTCGACTCGCGGGCCACGACGCCCAGCGGCGGAATCGACTCTTCCATGCTCGGCAGCGGCTTGTGGCGGATCAGTTGGTCGAGCATCGCCGCGGCGTGGAAGCCTTCCTGGCGATTGTTGCGGGCGACGCTCGAGAGCTTTGGTTGCACGTGGGCGCAAATCACCTCTTCGTTGTCGACGCCGATCACCGCCACCTGCTGCGGCACGCGCAGGCCCACCTGCCGGCAAGTGTCCAGCACTTGCCGCGCCCGGTAGTCGGTCACCGCGAGCAGGCCGACCGGTTTCGGCAGCCGGCCCACCCATTGCACGAGCTTCCTTTGCTGGTCGCGCCACTGCTGGCTGCGAACGCGATACGTCGGCGGCATCAACAGCGCCACGCTGCGGAAGCCCGCTGTGGCGAGCTTGCCATCGAAGCCCTCTTGCCGTAGGGCCGAGTACGCCACGCTGCGGAGCCCATAGTAGGCAAACTGTTGAAAGCCGCGCTCGATCAAATGTTCGGCCGCCAACTCGCCGACCACGCGGCTATCGACGCTCACGCGCGGCACCGGCGTCTTGGCGAGCGTCGCCGAGATGTTGACGATCGGCAGCGAGAGCCCCTTCGCGCAATTGGCCTCGGCGGGCGTGTTGAGCGCGGCGATGATGCCGTCGCCCCGCCAGCCTTTGAGATCGAGCACCGATAGCGCCAACGACTCGGGCGCGGTGATGTACGTCCAATTGCAGCCGTGCTCCGACGCGTAGCGCAACACGCCGTTGATCAGCTCTTCCTGGTGGGCGCCGCGAGGGAACGCCAGGGCGATTTCTTTGGCCTGTTTCATGGGAACGTAGGTTAGCCTTTCCAGGCTGACAGAGATGCTAGAAAAATCCGGCTGGAAAGCCTGCAGTACAGAAATGTCTCAAACCGAGGGACTGCGTATTTCCGGTGTATTATTGCAAGAATTGCCGCTTGGACGCAAATCTTTTTCCAATTAAAATCAACTTAACGGACGGAGGCGGTTTGCCTTGTCAAGGAGTGGCGTCGCTTCGCCCGGGTCGCGTCGGAATTGCTTGGGCCGCGTCGGAGTTGCTAAGGTGGCGACCGGGGCGGGAGCGGCCAGAACAGGAACAGCGGAATAGCCGCGGGCAGCAGTCGATAGGCCGCCCTGGCGGCGGCGTGTGTCACGGAAGCGAGCGTTGGCCTTGTCTTATCGTTTCCCTTGTCATGCGCCGGCTTAGCGCCGAAATTTCAAAACGTGCCTAGAATGAATTGGTCGGCCGCTGGTCGACTGGTTGGTAAAAGGAGCGGTGGCAACATGGCGGCAATGGGAACAGGCGTTCGTCGACGCGCGTTCACGCTTGTCGAACTGCTGGTGGTGATTGCAATCATCGGCATCTTGGTGGCGCTCTTGCTGCCGGCGATCCAAGCGGCCCGCGAAGCGGCTCGACGTTCGCAGTGCATGAATAATCTCAAACAGATGGGATTGGCAACGCATAACTTCCACGACAGTCGCAAGCAGCTGCCGCCAGCGCGGATTGTGGATCATCAAGCGACATGGTTGTATCTGATCCTTCCCTACATGGAAAATGTCCAGTTGGGTCAGTTGTGGGATATCTCGAAAGGCGATTTTTTTGACCAGAGTTTGGTCACGCGGACGACCGTGATTCAAGAATATATCTGTCCGTCACAAGAGCATGAAACACTGACCATTCCCCGGCAAATGCAAAACGTCAGTGGACACAGCCATTCTGGCGCGGACGAGTCCGGCAACATCTATTACGGTTGTATCGCCGACTATATGGCAAGCATGTCCTCGAGCTGTTCGATTACGCGGCCGGTTTTGTTTCCAAATGAAACGGCACCCAGGGCTCCGGGAATGGCGAGCACGACCGAACAAGCAATTGCTGCTGACGGGGCAGTCGTTCCCTGCAAGCGAGGAAGCTTCACTCAAACACCCGGTTCGGGCGGCTCGGCAAATTTTCCGCAAGGCGTGCAGAGCTACAAGTCTCAGACCTCGTTTGCCAGGATTACGGACGGAACCAGTAAGACGCTGATGTACGGCGAGATTAGCGAACGCCGAGCAAGAACCTTTCAGGCGTTTAATGGCGACAATTCACCGGCCTTGTTTGCGGGGCAAGGTCGTCCCTTGGCTCAAAACCCGGAACCCAGTCCCGATGGACCTCCGACAAATTATTTGGACACGGTGAGTTTCGGCGGTCCGCATCCGGGCGTCGTTCTATTTACGATGTGTGATGGCAGCGTGCAGGGAGTGAGCCGGGACATTGATGCTACGGTTTTAGATCGGATGGCGCAGCGAAACGACGGTGAGGTATACGACGTGAACGGTACTCTGCCGACGTGCGTCGCACCGTCTGGGCCTTCTCCTTTGTAACGCGCTTCGCGCTCGTGTTGGGCGCGAATTTTGAGGTGGTGTCGCCTCGCTAAGGGGTGCTTGGGAAGAATCATCGAATCAATAGTTTGAATTGTGCGCTAGATTTCGTCATCGGTTTGAGCAATGAGTTTTCAAATTGGATTGGGTGCGAATAGCAAGAGTCAACGATTCAATTGTTATTCGTATTTGCATGCGTTGGCGTTGGCCGTGCTCTTGTCGATGGTTGGTTGCGGCGGTTCCGGTCGTACGGAGGTCAATGGACGCGTGATGCGAAAAGACGGTTCGCCATTAGTCGGGGCGCGAGTGACCTTTCGATCCCCGTCGACCGGCAAGTCAGCCATGGGCTACAGCGACAAAGTTGGCCACTATGAGTTGGGTACGGCGACTCCTGGAGAAGGCATTCTGCCGGGTGACTATGAAGTGTCAGTGATCGAGGACCGTGGACCAGATACTAAACTTGGCCCTCGGACAATTCATGCCGGATACGAATCGGCCCAGACGTCAAAACTGAAGTTCACAGTGGAACCGGGCGGACAAAACACATACGACATGGAGTTGCAGGCCCCGTGAGCCGGACGGTCGATTCGGCGTTGGTATTGGGTGCATCCATAGACAGCGACTGAGAGCTTGAGCAGCATGAATTAGAGAACACGTGATTCTCGTCCGAGAATCTTGGCTCCTCTGTTCGTGCGAGCGATTTATCTGACTTCTGTATTTCTGTTCTTGTCGATTGGCGAGCGACTCGCGAGTGCGGCGCTTCGCGGCGATTGGTTGGAGGGACATGCGATGAGCTTCGGCATTGGATCGGCTAAAATATTGGGCGGTTGGGGAGCGATTGTACTCGTTTTGGGCGCTGCGTTGCCGACATACGGTGGCGTGACTTGGCAGACGGTCGCAACCGGTCCCAACGCTACTGCACTATTCGAAACTGACATCAATTGGGCGGTGCCGACCTATGATCCGGTGCCGTCGATCGGACCGGAGCTCAGGCCACCTGGAGCGGATAGCACTTGGTTCATTGAAGGTGCAACTGATCGCGATAATTTCAGGGGCACGATCACGTTGTCCACGGCGCGAGACGGGAGTGACGTGAATCATGCGAAAATCGGTGCCGGATCAGTTGGCGGTGGAAGGTCAGATGAAGTCACTACGCTTGCAATCAGCGCTAACGTGACATTCACTGGCGCCGAGCGAAC
>JANNTD010000296.1:0-3543 GCA_031403315.1 Planctomycetota bacterium | reverse complement strand
GAACCACCTCGACACCGGCCTGCCGCGTGTCGAGCACAAAAATTGCGCCGGGGAAGCGGGCCTCCATCGTGGCTGAGCCCGGGAAAGGATACGGATTGCCATTGTCACCCGGACTTGAAGACATGTATGTCGGAGATGATCCGCCCTGATGAAGATAGTTAGACCAATGCGTGGTCCTTGGCTCGTTTAGCACACAGCTGGGACAACGCCGACAACCTGCTGACCGACAACAGCACGGCGGTGAACAAGACGTTCGCCTATAACAACCGCAACCGGCTGACCACGGCAACGGTTGGCGCGTTGGCGTGGACGTACACGTACAACGGCATGGAGCAGATGGCGATCCGCGCCCAGGCGTCGCCCGCCACCACCACGCACTACATCCATGACATCTTCGGCAACGTGATTGCCGAGACCGCGGGCGGCGGCGGCTTTTGGTTGGCGCTTCCGACTCTCGTTCCGAGAGCCGGCCGGAAGCGCCGGTAAGGGGGACCACGGGCACGTTCCGCGAGTATATCTGGCTGCCGGAAGCGGAAATCGCGCCCACTTTTGCCTCTCGCACCGCCGTCGACCGGCCGCTGACCGTGGTTGATGCGGTCAACACCGCGTCACCACTGACGTCGTATGTCCACGTCGATCACCTGCAGCGTCCGATCAGGATGACCAGCGCCGCCAAGGCGACCGTCTGGGACGCGGTCTGGCTGCCCTGGGGCGGGGTGCACAGCATCACCGGCTCCGGCGACGATGGACGCAAGGTTCCCCGGCCAGTGGTTCCAGCTCGAAACGGGCTTGCATTACAACTGGCACCGCAGCTACGATCCAAATGTCGGGCGCTACACCCAACCCGACCCGCTCGGCTTCGTCGACGGCCCGAGCGTGTATGCCTATGCGGGTGGGTCGCCGGGGCAGTATGTTGATCCGGATGGGCGGATGATCCCACCGCAATCCATACCATCATCGTCCGTCGGAGCATGCAAACCGATAATCGCTCTAAAGGATTCCTGTCAGAAGTGTCTAAAAGCCTGCGAGGGCGGTTCAACTGCGATTGCAAACTTCTGTCGCTCTACCCCGATGCCAGCTCCCGCCAAAGCGCTGTGCTGGGCAGCCACTTATGCGGGCAAAGCAGCTTGCAACGGGTATTGCTACTCAAACCACTGCGCAGATGTGCCATTGTAAGGTGAGGTTACGATGACGAACGTGATTTTGAGGCGAACGATGTTTCTCGAAGAGGGAACACGACAGTTGCAGATCGAGATTGATCTACCATACTCACATGCGCCTGACGAGTTTGTTTGTGAGTATCGAATTATCGATGGTCCAGCAATCTCATTGGAGGCGATTCATGGTAGTGACTCAATTCAAACAGTCATGATCGCGTTTGATGCAATAAGGGACGCTCTGTTCACGCAGTTTCCAACAGCTCGATGGCATGACTTACCTATTGAATTAGCCTTTCCCCGCCCAATACCCTATATTGCTGGAATAGACATTTACAAAGATATAGAAAAATTTGCATCTGATTATCTTGCGGGCAAAGGGTTTTAGCCAACTACTCACTGGGGGCCGGGGAAGTCCGTGGTGCCACCGCGCGCAGGCGTCGCCGGCCACCACTACGCACTACATCCATGATATCTTCGGCAATGTGATCGCCGAAACAGCCGGCGGCGGCGGTTCTTGATGGCGCTTCCGACTCCCGTTCCGGGAGCCGGCCGGAAGCGCCGTTTCGGCGCCACCGGCACGTTCCGTGAGTATATCTGGCTGCCCGAGGCGGAAATCGCGCCGACACGCGCGGATGCGGGTGGGCATCCGAAGCGCGACCAAGAAGCGTCGAGGACGAACGTCGATCGCCCGCTGGCGGTGGTCGATGCGGTCAACACCGCGTCGCCGGTGACGTCGTATGTCCACGTCGATCACCTGCAGCGTCCGATCAGGATGACCAGCGCCGCCAAGGCCACGGTCTGGGACGCCGTCTGGCTGCCATTTTCCGCGCCGGCGGCCGGCTCCCCGGAGGGGAGTCGCCGGCGCAATTAAAAGTGGGCGGCGTGCACAGCATCACCGGCTCGGCGACGATGGATGCAAGGTTCCCGGGCGCATTTTTGTGCTCGACACGCGGCAGGCCGGTGTCGAGGTGGTTCCAGTTGCCGCGCCTTCCGGCCGGCTCCCGGAACGGGAGTCGGAAGGCGCCACCAAAAACAAACGGGCTTGCATTACAACTGGCACCGCAGCTACGATCCAACCGTCGGGCGCTACACCCAACCCGATCCGCTCGGCTTCGTCGATGGACCAAGCGTGTATGCGTATGCGGGTGGAAGTCCGGCGCAGGCGGTCGATTACAACGGACTGATCTCCGGCCTGCCCAGCCCCAATCCATTTCCAGGGATTTCGCAGCAGTGCAGTCTGAAGGATCGTTTAAAGGATTGCCTGCGAAACGCGAAACGCAACGCTAAGATGGCCATTATTCAATGCATGATGTTAATCACTGGAGAAGATGGACCAACTCCGCCACCGCCGCCAACGCCACCACCAATAACGCGGCCGGGGCCGCCACCACCTCCGCCTCCGCCACCTCCATCTGGTCCACCTACTCCACCAAAGCCTTAGCGGCTATAGTCTAAGGAAAGTGAATGCCCGAGGTCGAATATGAAAGCGAGTTGAAAGCAGCCAGCCGGTTGCTAGAAGGCGGTCATGGAATCGCGGCTTCTGCTGCCTACAAAGAGCTGGTCAACAAAGGCTCCGGATGGGCCGCCTTACAGCTCGGATACATGTTTGAGAACGGTAAAGGCGTAACCATAAGCGCAAAGGACGCCGAAGCATGGTATAAGACGAGCAAAGAACTTGGTTGTGCACACGGGTGGTTTTATCTTGCCCGATTGTATGAGAATACACATCAGCAAGAGCTTGCGTTTAGCGAAATGGAGCGCGCAGCAACGGATGGATTTCTACCCGCTGTAAATCGCCTCGGCCTGTACTATGAGAGAGGTGTGGGTTGTACTCCGAACCATGAAAGAGCCAAGCATTATCGAGAGTTCGCTGCTGCACAAGGTCATTTGTACGCGAAACGTTGGCAGAGTGTTCAACTCATTAGACAAGGAACGATTTTGTCATTTTCGAAAGGGATCGCTCTATACGTGATGCAATCTTGGCGGATTTTGAAACTTGGTATGAGATGCCCGGCGGATCTACGAGTTCAAATCTGAAGCATGGCCACCAACAAAGCCAGACGTTTGGCTATTCCGCCGCCAACCGCCTGCAGACGACGGCCGGCCCGTGGGGCGCGACGAGCCTCACCTACGATGGCGTCGGCAACCGCTGTCGCTCTTGGTGTTGCTGCGCTGGTCGTAAGCCAGATCAATAATCATCGACTGCGATTGCAGCTTGGTCAGGCGGCCCCGGCCCCAGTTCGTCGCCGATACGGCATCGTAAGTGTAGGTCAGGTTCTCGGCTGTGGCGGCAGGGAAGGTGCGGGTCTTGATCCGCCCGGCGTTGTCGTAGGTCATGTTGGTAACAACGCCACGCCCATCGGTGATCTGCGTCGGCAAACCA
>JANNTD010000295.1:0-10900 GCA_031403315.1 Planctomycetota bacterium | reverse complement strand
CTGCTGCGCGGGCCAGCATTTCTGGTTGGCCGAGAGCCGCAGATCGCCGCTGGCAACCAGAAACACTTCCTTTCCACTAGCTGTTGGTGAGTTACTATCGGCCATAGATCACTTTCCTTATCTTGGAAGTACTGGGCAAGTTCGAGATATTCCTGGTAGCCCCTTTGGTAAGCTTCGCGGGCAGCGCGATTCGGCTTCACGACGCGAGCCCGGCGGGCCGGGACGTTTGCGCGTGGTTCGGCCATCGCGCGGATCGCAGCCGCGGTCGACTGAAAGCCGCTGGAGTTTTGTCCGGCGGCGAGTGTGCCCAAGATCGCGGCCCCCAATGCCGGTCCATGTTTGCATGGATGCACGGTGATCGGAGCGCCCAAAACGTCGGCGTAAATCTGCACCAAGAGCGGATTGTGATGCGGCAGCCCGCCCGTGGCGACGAACTCGCGCACGGGGACCCCACCCCCTTCGAGCGTTTCGACAATCCAACGGACTCCGAACGCCGAGCCCTCCATCAGCGCGCGATAGAGGTGGGCCGAGTGGTGATGGAGCGTCAGCCCGGAAAAAGCGCCGCGGACGCTGCCGTCCATCAACGGTGTGCGACAGCCGTTCATCCAGTCGAGCGCGCGGACACCGTCGGAACCCGGCGCGATGGCGGCCGCTTCCTTTGCCAATGAATCGTGTTTCGCGTGTCCTAGCGTGCGGCGGAGCCAATCGAACGCATCGCCGACGGCGGCCTGGCCGGTCTCGTAGCCGTAGTAGCCGGGCAGAATGCCGTCCTTCACGACGCCGGCCACACCTGGCACGAAGCGATCGTCGGTGGCGTTGAGCATGTGGCAACTACTGGTGCCCATGACCATCACCAAGACGCCCGGCTCCGCGGCGCCGGCGCCCGGCACACCCGAGTGGGCGTCGATGATCGCGGCACTGACGGGCGTTCCCGCCCGCAGACCAAGCTTTTTTGCCATCGCCGTACACAGTTCGCCCGCCGGCTGTCCAGGGGCGACGAGCCGACCCGGCATTTTTCGTTCGACCACTTGCGGCAACCGCGGATGCACCGCATTCAAGAAATCCGCCGAAGGAAAACCCTCATCGGCCGACCACATCCCTTTGTACCCGGCCTGACACGTCGAGCGCGGCAAAGCGGCCGCATCACAACCGACGAGCTGCCAGACATACCAGTCGCCGGCCTCGAGCCAAACTTCCGCGGCCTCAAACACGGCCGGGTCGTTTTCAAGCGTTTCAAATACCTTGGGGAAGAACCATTCCAGACCGATGATGCCGCCGTAGCGTTTTAGGAGTGGCTCGTTACGCTCGCGGGCCACAGAGTTGATGCGTTCGGTCTGGGTGACGGCCCCGTGATGCTTCCACAACTTGGGCCAGGCGAGCGGATGCTTGGCAAATCTTGGCAGCAGGCACAGCGGCGTGCCGTCGGCGAGCGTCGGCAGCATCGTGCAGCTTGTGAAGTCGACGCCGATGCCTATCACGTCGTCCGCATCGATGCCGGCGGCCTTCACGGCTCGCTTCACCGCCCGCGCGGAACTATCGATCCAATCCTGCGGATGCTGCAGGGCGTAGTGCGGCGGCAGCTTTTTCTTCGGCGCCGTGGGGAGTGCATGGACTATCTGCCCATGCCGATATGGCACGACCGCCGAAGCGCGCTCGTTCCCTTTCAGATCGACCAACAGCGCACGCACCGACTCGGTGCCGAAGTCGATGCCGAGCGCGATTTTCTGTGCCGCCGCCAAGTGCTATTCCCCGTAGAAAGAGACTATTCTTGCTGGCGGCACCGTGGCCCGCAAGTTGCCCGCCGCTTGGCCGCGGGCGTCGAGCGGATCTGCACCGCAGCTCGCTTCAAGCCGTACGACTTGGCAAGTAGCGTGGTCGAGCAAGAGTCGACGCCAATCGTTAAGATAGCTGAGAGAGCGCGAGAACTCGGCCTTTTTTTAGGACATTGATTTTTGGGACACTGAGCCGCCAGCCATCGATGGGCGAATGGCCAAACGCTCAGGGATTCAATTACGATGGAGTCTGGCAGCAGTTCTTGTGAAGGGCGGATGATGAAGCAGCTCGTTTTGGCGAATTTCTTCGTTCTCGTTTTTTGTGTTGTCTCTGCGAGCGCTGCGGAGCCGACGCGAAACTTGGAAATGCTGCGCAAACAGCTGGGCGTCGTCGCGGCTGAATTCATCTTCGCAGAAGCGCCGCATCCGCAATGCCACGCCTCGACGATCGCCGCCACGTCGAACGGCCTGGTCGCGGCCTGGTTCGGCGGCACGCGGGAACGAGATCCCGATGTCGGCATCTGGGTGTCGCGCCACCTCGATGGCAATTGGACGACGCCGGTCGAAGTCGCGAACGGCATCCAGTACGCGCGGCCAGATCGCACCGTGCATCGCCAGCCGTGTTGGAACCCCGTGTTGTTTCAGCCCAAGGAGGGGCCGCTGCTGTTGTTCTACAAATGCGGACCGGATCCGAGCTCGTGGTGGGGAATGCTGATGACTTCCGCGGACGGTAGTGCAACTTGGTCTGAGCCGCGACGGCTGCCCGAGGGCATCATCGGACCCGTCAAGAACAAGCCGATCCAGCTCGCCGACGGGACGATCGTTTGTCCGTCGAGCACGGAACATGACGGCTGGCGGTTGCATTTGGAAACGACCGGCGACTTAGGCAAGACTTGGACGCGGAGTTGGCCGCTTAACGACGATGTCCGCAAAGGCGCAATCCAACCGAGCATCCTGTTTCACAAGGATGGTCGTTGGCAACTGCTCGCCCGCGACCGCCGCCGCAAAGGAATCGTCTGGACGATCTGGTCGACTGACAAGGGCCAAACTTGGAGCGAGCTCGCATCGACGGGCCTGCCGAATCCGAGTTCAGGCACCGACGCGGTCACGCTCGCCGACGGCCGGCAGTTGCTCGTCTATAACCATCGGCAGCGTCCTTCGGAAGACGCGCCGACGGCGGATTCGCGCGGCATCTTGAACGTGGCGGTCAGCGACGACGGCGTCCAATGGCAGGCGGCGCTCGTCCTCGAAGACAGCGCGGACGAGTATTCCTACCCGGCCGTGATCCAAACCGACGATGGCCTGGTTCACATCACCTACACTTGGCGCCGCGAGCGGATCATGCACGTGGTAGTCGACCCTGCCAAACTTAAGCTGCAACCGATCGTGGCTGGTCATTGGCCGAGGGCAAATGACGAATGACGAAGCACAAACGGCGTCATTTGGTCAGAATTCATTCGTCATTCCGTCATTCGTGATTCGTCATTCCAAACCATGCTCTCCTCCGTCGACTTGATTGTGCTCGTAACCTACCTGGCGTCCGTCGTCGGCATCGGCCTGTGGCTTGGACGGCACGGCAGCAGCCCGGACGAGTACATGGCGGCCGGTCGGTCGCTGCCCGGTTGGGCGGTGGGCCTGTCGATGTTCGGCTCGTACGTGAGTAGCATCTCGTTCCTGGCGAATCCCGGCAAAGCCTACGCGGCGAATTGGAACCCGCTGGTGTTCTCGCTCGCCACGCCGATCGCTGCGGCAGTCGCCGTGCGCTGGTTCATGCCCTTTTACCGTCGCAGCGGCGAGATTTCGGCTTACGAGCATCTCGAACATCGCTTCGGCCCTTGGGCGCGAACCTATGCGGTGATTTGCTTCCTGCTCTATCAGATGGCGCGGATGGGGACGGTGATTTATTTGCTCGCGCTCGCCGTCGCACCGCTCACCGGCTGGAGTGTCGAGACCACGATCGCCGTGACCGGCACGCTGATGACCGTCTACACGCTGGTTGGCGGCATCAAGGCCGTCGTCTGGACCGGGGTCCTGCAAAGCGCGGTGCTGGTGGCGGGGACGCTGTTGTGCCTGGGCGCGATTAGCTACCAGACACCCGGCGGTGTTCGCGCGATCGTCGACGCCGGCGTGGCCGAGCACAAGTTTTCGCTGGGCAGCTTCGGTCCGTCGCTCACAGAGTCGACGTTTTGGGTGGTCTTTTTGTTCGGCCTGTTCACGCATTTGACGAATTTCGGCGTCGACCAGAGTTACGTGCAGCGGTACATCACGGCCCGCGACGACCGCGAAGCGGCCAAAAGCATCTGGATCACGGCCATCCTCTACATGCCGGTCGCCGCGATTTTCTTCTTCATCGGCACAGGGCTATACGTGTTCTATCGGGTGCAACCGGAGCTACTCGGCACGGTGACGGCGGTAGACAAAATCTTTCCGCATTTCATCGCCACGGAATTGCCGCTCGGCGGCGCGGGCTTGGTCGTCGCCGCGATCTTCGCTGCGTCGATGGATTCGAACCTCAACAGCATGGCGACGCTCACCTTTTGCGATATCTATCGGCGTTACTTTCGACCGCAGGCCAGCGAGCGCGAGTCGATGTGGGTGCTCTACCTGTCCACCTTTTTCTGGGGTGCCGCCAGCATCGCCATCGCGCTGGCGATGATCGAGGTAGGCACGGTGCTCGATGCCTGGTGGAACCTGGCCGGAATTTTTTCCGGCGGCGTGCTCGGGCTCTTCCTGTTGGGCCTGATTTGCCGGCGGGCGGACAATGTGGCGGGGGCGATTGGTGTGACCGTCGGGGCCTTGGTGATTCTTTGGATGACTTTGCCGATGTTGTGGGACGTGCCGGCGCCACTGCGCAATCCGCTGCACGCAAACTTGACCATCGTGGTCGGGACGTTGACAATTTTCCTGGTGGGTCTGGCGGTAGCGCAGTTTCGCGCGCGATCGCTGGGAACGAGTGTCGCCGGCGGCCGAACCGGCGACCGATAGACTTCTCACTTGGTAACCGCCGCCACACTTACACTTCGATTGTGAGGTATGCTTGACCATGGCCTTCCAAGAGCTCAGCCAGCCCCTCCACGGCATCATTCCTCCCGTCGTGACCCCGCTTGCCGGGCCGGACCGACTTGATGAAGCCGCGCTCGAGCGACTGATCGACTATCTCGTCGCGGGTGGTGTGCATGGCTTATTCATCCTCGGCTCGACCGGCGAAGGACCGTCGGTGAGCCATCGAGTTCGTCGACAGTTGATCGATCGTACGTGTGCTCACGTCGACGGCTGCGTTCCGGTGCTAGTCGGGATCACCGACCCCTGCTACGCCGAGTCGCTGTTGTTGGCAGCCCACGCGGCCGACGCCGGCGCCGACGCGGTGGTGCTCTCCGCGCCGTATTATTTTCCGATCGAGCAGGCCGATCTCGTGGCCTACGTCCAACGTCTCGCGCGCGAAGTGCCGCTGCCGGTAACGCTCTACAACATGCCGGCGCTCACGCGGACGAGCTTTGAGATCGAGTCGGTGCGGCGGTTGATGGACGAGTCGTCGATCGTCGGCATGAAGGACAGCTCGGGCGACCTGGTGTATTTTCAGAAGATGCGGGAACTATCGCGCGAGCGCGACGATTGGTCGCTCTTGATTGGCCAAGAGCACTTGCTCGTCCAATCGCTCGACTTGGGCGCCGACGGCGGCGTGTGTGGCGGGGCGAATGTCTGGCCGCAGTTGTTCGTGCAGATTTACGAGGCCTCGCTGGCAACGGCCGAAACCGCCATTGCCGAACAGGGCGACGTGTTGCCGCATCTGGTGGATCAGGCCGATCGTTTGGCGAAAATCTACCAACTGGGTTCGAGGCCGATCACGGCGCCGTCTGTAATCAAGGGTCTCAAGTCGGCGCTCTCGGCGCTAGGTATCTGCAGCGACGAGGTGGCACAACCGCTCCAGCCGCTCTCAACAGCCGAACGGCGCCAGATCGAGTCGATCCTGCGTGAACTCGGCTTTCAGCCGGCGCTCGCCGCGCAACAGGCGTAGTTTGTGCGTCTGAATCCAAGCGGTTCTCGGCCGCGGGTGTCGATTACCCAGCTTCGCCGCGGTTGGATATAATGGAGGAATTGCCGGCTCGCCGCGAGCTTTTCGCGGTCTCTCGGCCAGCATTCCCGCGTGTCATTTGTCTACGTTTCAGTCCGGCCGCTGCGAGTGCCTATAGCGATGCGCGACGACAGCCTCATACTCCTCGGTCGCAATAGCACTGCGATACTGATCGCGGTCTGGATGTTTGTTGCGACCGGGCCGGTCGTTGCGGCAACGGAAACGGACGCGGTCGATTTCACGCGCGACGTGCGACCGATCCTGGCGGATAAGTGCTTCCACTGCCACGGCCCCGATCCGGAGAGCCGCCAGGCCGATCTGCGGCTTGATATGTGGGACAGCACGGATGATCTCGTCGGTGCCGTGGAGATGGTCGTGCCGGGAGAACCCGAGGCAAGCGAGCTTGTCGCCCGGATCACCGCCGAAGACGCCGACATGCGAATGCCGCCGGTCGACTCGGGAAAACCGCTCACGCCGGAGCAAATCGAAACGCTCAAGAAATGGATTGTTCAAGGCGCAGAATACAAGCAGCATTGGGCGTTCGTCCCGCCCGAACGGCCGGCAGTGCCCAAGGTGAGCAATTCCGCCTGGGTCCGCAATCCAATCGACGCTTTCGTGCTCGCGCGACTTGACCGAGCGGGGCTGCAGCCGTCGCCGCCCGCCGAGCCGCTCGCGCTCTTGCGCCGGCTTTCGCTCGACCTGATCGGCCTGCCGCCCGCGTTGGAAGAAATTGAAGCGTTTCAAATGAATGTCGACAACATGGGCCGCGATGAGGCTTATCGCCGCGAAGTCGAACGGCTCGTCGCTTCGCCGCACTACGGCGAACGCTGGGGCCGGGTGTGGCTCGACGCCGCTCGCTACGCCGATTCCGACGGCTACGAAAAGGACAAGCCGCGCGACGTCTGGATGTATCGCGATTGGGTCGTCAAGGCGTTCAACGACGACATGCCGTACGACCAATTCCTGGTCGAGCAGATTGCGGGCGACTTGCTGCCCGCGCCAAAGCAGAGCGATCTGATTGCCACCGGCTTTCTGCGCAATTCGATGACCAACGCCGAAGGCGGCATCGATCCGGAGCAGTTTCGAATGGAGGCGATGTTCGATCGGATGGACGCCATCGGCAAGGCGGTGCTCGGCCTCACCGTCCAATGCGCCCAATGCCACACCCACAAATACGATCCGTTCACACACACCGAGTACTACCAACTGTTCGCATTCCTCAACAACTGCCACGAAGAGCAGATCACGGTCTACACCGACGACGACGAAGATCTCCGACAACAGGTGCTTGGAAAAATCCAACGGATTGAAGACGAATTGAAGGCCGCGAATCCGAATTGGCAAGAGCGGTTGGCGGCTTGGGAGGCGAGCGTCGTCAACGACCAACCGGGATGGTCCGTCGTACGACCGAAGCTCGACACCAGCGGCGGGCAGAAGCATTACGTGCTTGAGGATGGCTCGATCCTGGCGGCCGGCTACGCGCCGTCGATGTTCACGTCGGAATTTCCCTGCGACATCCGAGGGCCGCGTATTGCATCGGTGCGGCTCGAGGTGCTGAACGATCCGAGCCTGCCGATGGGCGGACCGGGACGGTCGGTTTTCGGCCTGTTTGCGTTGAGCGAACTGCGGGCGACCGTGGAACCGCTCGATCATCCGGAGCAGACGACCGACGTGAAATTCAAGTCGGTCTCGACCGACGTCAATCCACCCGAGCTCGAAGTCGACAAGCAACTGTTCGGAGACAACCAGGGCACGCGACGCGTGATCGGACCTAGTGCGTTCGCCATCGACGGCAGCGATCTCACGGCGTGGGGCATCGACGTCGGTCCCGGCCGCAGCAATGTGCCGCGGAAGTTGGTGGCAGTGTTGGACAAACCGATCGACGCGTCGGGCGGTGTGCGGATAATTTTCAAGCTGGCGCAGATGCACGGTGAACACTACGAGGTCGGAACCTACGATCAAAACCTGGGCCGCTTTCGTTTCTCGGTGACCTCGGCGGAAAACGCGGCGGCCGACCCGCTGCCGGCTGCGGTCCGAGAGGCACTGGCGGTCGGGGCGTCCGATCGAACGCCCGCACAAACCGCCGCGGTGTTCAGCTACTGGCGAACAACAGTGCCCGAGTGGCAGGATGCGAGCCAGCAGATTGAGGCGCTCTGGCAACAACATCCGCACGGCACTTCGCAATTGGTGGTCGGCGAACGTGAGTCGCCGCGGGAGACCCATCGACTCGACCGCGGCAGTTTCCTCGCTCCGGTTGAAGAAGTTCAGCCAGGCGTTCCGGCGTTCCTGCATCCGCTCGCGGAAAACGCAACTCCCAATCGACTTACTTTTGCCCGTTGGCTTGCCGATCGCCGCTCGCCGACGACGGCCCGAGCAATGGTTAATCGCCTCTGGCAGGCATACTTTGGCGTCGGCCTGGTGATGACCGCCGAGGACCTTGGCACACAGGGCGAGCCGCCGGCGCATCCGGAGCTCTTGGACTGGTTGGCGGTGGAATTGATGGACCATGGTTGGAGCCTCAAGCACATTCACGAGCTGATCGTCTCCTCCGCCACTTACCAACAGTCGTCGACGATGCGGCCCGAGCAGGTCGCCCGCGATCCGGATAATCGGCTCTTGGAGCGCGGGCCGCGATTCCGCGTCGACGCGGAAGTGGTCCGCGACGTCGCGCTCGCTGTGAGCGGGCTGTTGAATCTCGAAATGGGCGGACCGAGCGTGTTTCCGCCGGCGCCTGATTTTCTCTTCCAGCCGCCGACGAGCTACTCGCTCAAGCGTTGGAACTACGACACGGGGCCGGAAAAATACCGACGTGCGGTGTATACATTCCGCTTCCGCTCGGTGCCCTATCCGGTGCTGCAAAACTTCGACGCTCCGACGGGCGACGTTGCTTGCCCGCGCCGCGGCCGGTCGAACACGCCGCTGCAGGCGCTCACTACACTCAACGAAGAGTTATTCCTCGACTGCGCCCGCTCGCTCGCGGCGAAAATCGTCACGGAAGGCGGCGACAGCGATTCCGAGCGCTTGTCGTACGCCGTGCGGCGATGTCTCGCGCGCGAGCCGCTGGCAGCCGAGCGGGCCGTCTTGCAGGATTTTTTGAACCAGCAGCGGCAGCGGTTTGCTTCCAATTCTGTCGATCCAGGGCCCCTCGTTTCCGGCGCCGAAACGCCGAAAGAATCCCCCACGGTCACGAAACTTCCCGGCAACACCAGCCCCGCCGAGCTCGCCGCATGGACCGCATTGGCCCGCATTGTGTTAAACTTGGATGAGACGATTACGAAGGAATAGATGACAATGTAGGGTGCGTCGAGTAGCACGAGACCCTCCATTGAATCCGAATCTTGGCGGGTCTCGCAGAACTCGACCCACCCTACATGAGCATTTTCACCATGAGCTGCAGCGACCACCTCTACCGCAATATTCCGCCGCGAACGCTGGCGCGTCGCTGGTTCCTCAAGGAATGCGGCGTCGGGCTCGGTGCGATCGCTTTGCAGCAGCTCTCGGGCCTCTCCGCGTTTGCGGCGGCCGATCCGCGTAGTACCAAGCGGCCGCATTTCGCGCCGCGAGCCAAGAACGTCATCTTTCTGTTCATGGCCGGGGCGCCGAGCCATCTCGAGCTCTTCGACTAC
The DNA here is from genome assembly GCA_031403315.1 of Planctomycetota bacterium. Lineage (GTDB taxonomy): Bacteria > Planctomycetota > Planctomycetia > Pirellulales > Lacipirellulaceae > DASYDU01. The sequence continues at coordinate 1,430 of JANNTD010000295.1, read as the reverse complement.
AAGCCGCAGCTCGTGAAGTACGACGGCACGCTGCCGCCGGCCGAGCTGTTGAAGGGCTACCGGGCCGCGTTCATCAATCCCAGCTCGAAGTTGATGGGACCGAAGTTCAAGTTTGCTCAGCATGGTGGAAACGGCACCTACCTTTCGGAATTGCTGCCGCACACGGCCCGCATCGTCGACGAGCTGGCGATCGTCAAGTCGATGCAGACCGACGCCTTCAATCACGCTCCGGGCCAGCTCTTGATGAGCACCGGCTCGCAGCAGTTCGGCAAACCGAGCCTCGGGGCGTGGACGCTCTACGGCCTGGGGAGCGAATCGCAAAACCTGCCGGGCTTCGTCGTTTGCAGCACCGGTAGGAAGGGCCCGAGCGCCGGGCCGGCCAATTGGGGCAGCGGCTTCTTGCCCTCCACGAATCAAGGCGTGCCGTTCCGCACGAGCGGCGACCCCGTCCTGTTCCTTTCGAATCCGCGCGGCGTCGATGATACTTTGCAGCGCGAATCGCTCGACGCGATCAACGCGCTCAATCATCAGCATCTCGACGCGGTCGGCGACCCGGAGATCGCCACGCGGATCAACTCGTTCGAGATGGCGTACCGCATGCAATCGAGTGCGCCGGAGGCGATCGACATCTCGCAGGAGCCGGAGCACATCCTCAAGCTCTACGGCGCCGAACCGGGGAAACCCTCCTTTGCGAACACGTGCCTCTTGGCACGCCGGCTGGTCGAGCGGGGTGTGCGGTTCGTCGAGATCTTTCACGAAGCTTGGGATCAACATGGCGAGCTCACGAAGGACATTCAAAAGAATTGCATCGACACCGACCAGGCTTGTGCCGCGCTCGTCGTCGACCTCAAGCAGCGCGGACTGCTGGACGACACGCTCATCGTCTGGGGCGGCGAGTTCGGCCGGACGCCGATGGTCGAGGGCACGATCGCCGACGGCCGCGACCACCATCCGAACGCCTTCACGATGTGGCTCGCGGGCGGCGGCACGAAGCCAGGGCTGGTGTACGGTGCGACCGACGAGTTCGGCTTCAACGTGACCGAGAACCCAGTCCACGTCCGCGACCTGCACGCGACGATCTTGCACCTGTTGGGATTCCACCACGAGCGGTTCACGTACAAGTTCCAGGGCCTCGACCAGAAGCTCACCGGCGTGGTGCCGGCGCACGTGGTGCAGGGGCTGATCGCGTAGTTTGGGCAATGTCGAATGTCGAATGACGAATTCGACGGTCGGCTCGCCGTTTTCTGCAACGCGTTTTGTCGTCCCTGCTTCCGATTGGCCTCGACAATTGCGTGCCGGGCTTGTGGTATTTCGCGTTTTGTCGACGCGTGTTTTTTGGCCGCCTCGCAAGTCGTTGGCGGCTCGTGACTTGCGAGTCGTCGCCCGGGCGAAAACACGCGCCGAGGCGACAATTGGCGCTCGTTTTGTCG
>JANNTD010000294.1:0-10160 GCA_031403315.1 Planctomycetota bacterium | reverse complement strand
CCGAGAGATTGCCCCAGCGGAGCGGAATGTTGCCCTCGTACTTGATCTCGTCGAACACGATCGGCTTGCGATACACGTCGCGGAACAGAATCGCCCGCCCCGCCTCCTCGGCCGCCGAGCCGTTCTGAATGCTGGCGTGGGTCAAGAGCGGGTTGGTGTGGTTGTAGAGCACTTTGCCGTTGTGGATCGACGTCAGTCGATGGTACGGATCGGCACCACTCACCACCTGGATCATCCGGTCCCAATCGCTCTCCCGCTTTTCCGTCATGAAGTCGTTCTCATTCGCCAGCGACCACCACACGTTGCGAAACGCGCCCAGCCGACTCACGACGTATTTCAAGTAGCGGTCGTCGACTTCGTCGGGCATGCGGTCGAAGCCCCAGTGCCCCTCATCGTACGGATGCAGCAAGATGATATCGGCCTCGATGCCCAGATCGCGGAGCTGCGCGACCCGCTCTTCCAAGTGCTGAAAGAAGGCCGGATTGAATCGCGTGTAGTCCCACTTGTTCGGCGGCGTGCCCTCGAACGGATAGCGCGGCGGCTCCGCCATGTTCCAGGTGTAACGCTTCGGGAACACGCACATCCGCAGCTTGTTGAACGGCGACGCCGCGAGCGTCTTGAGTGTCTCCGCTTCAAGCTCATCACTTTGGTGCGTCCACGCGTAGCAGGTAGTGCCGAGCTGCCGAAAGGGTGTTCCGTCGGCGTATTTGAAATGGAACGTGTCCGCAACCTGCACCGGACCGTGGTTGTTGCCGGTCGGCGCGACCACCTCGAACTCACCGTGCCTACCCGCCAGCGCCGGCTTGTTGCTCGCGGTGGTGTACTTCCAACGGCCGATCTTGTCGGGCATGAAGCGGATGCGATAGATGCCGTCTCCATCGTAGAAGCCGGCGACAGTCTGTTTCTTGCCCTCCGTTTCAAACGTTCCGCTAAGTTCCACGTCGAGAAATGGATTGCCGTCGCTCGGCCCTTCAAGCTCGATCTCGATCGTGTCCCACTGCTGGAGCGCGGCCGCTTTTTCTGCCGTTGCGGATTGAACCTCGGCCGCCGCGATTGCGTAGACGCCAAAGCAAAGATAGGTCGCGGTGACACAAAAATAGTATCGGTGCGTGCCGCTGCGCTTGGCCCGTCCCGCTCGCTGGATGTCTTGAAGCATGGGGTGATGTCTCTCGGATTGCATTGTCCGCAACTCGGCCGTCTGGCATACTGAAGGAATACCCGCTGAACGTACACGTTCGAGTCGTATCTGATCGACTCCATTATCTCTCTCTCCGGCAGGCGTGGCAACCAATCGTGGCGGACGACGACCGGAAAATACTCGACAGGAAAACGGTGATGAAACGACTCACTCCGTGCATTGCGATTGCCTTGCTGTGCGGTGCTGTACCTGCTGCCGCATTTGCGGGCCCGCCACTGCGCATCGACGTGAGTCCAAAGTTTGATCGCCACGATCACTTGAGCCCCCACCTCGCCAACTGGATCGTCGCGGCGGACGAGCCGGCGACGATCACGCTCGATGGCGTGGAGCTCTCGATTCGCTCGACCGACGCCAAGACACCGCTCAAGGCCGATTGGTGGAAGGCCGGACTCGTGCACGATGCAACGATGGCGTCCGACGGGGTGTATGTCGAGAACGGCGGCGGCCTCACGCTCACGCTGCGGGGACTTGCGCCCGGAAAACACTCGCTTACCACTTATCACTCCTCGCTTTGGGACGCCGATCTCGGCCCCATCGACGTGTTCGTGGACGGTAATCGCTTGGTTTCGGCAGTACGTCCCTCGCGCCGGGTAACCGACGACGCCGATGCGGCAAACGCTTTCGTCGAGTTCGACGCCGAGACCGGGAAAGACGTGGAATTTGAGTTTCGGCCGCAGGATGCCAATTCAACCGGCCGCGTCGTGCTCAACGGCCTGGAAATCGACACCGTCGACCCTGCGAAAAAAGCCACCAAGCCGAGCCCGCTCGCCGGCGACGAGCACACGCCCGAGCGGCCGACGCTTGCCTGGCGACCTGCAAAATCGGCCAAGGCCCACGACGTGTACGTCGGCACCGATGCGACCGCCATCGCGGCCGCCACGCCGCAATCACCGGAATATCGCGGCCGGCAAACGGATTCGCAAGTTGCCAGCGATGCCGACGATTCCTCGGCCACTTACAATTGGCGCGTCGATGAAGTCCACGGCGACTCGCCGGAAGACGTTACCAAGGGCGACGTCTGGACGTTCCGTGTGCGGCAGCTCGCCTTCCCCGACGCGGAGGGTTACGGCCGCTTCGCTCGCGGCGGTCGCGGCGGACGTGTGATCGAGGTCACCAATCTCAACGACAGCGGCCCCGGCAGTCTCCGCGCAGCCGTTGAAGCCGAAGGGCCGCGAACCATTGTCTTCAACGTCGGCGGTCTGATCACGCTCGAATCGAAGCTTGTCATCCGCAATCCGTATCTCACCATCGCCGGTCAGACCGCGCCCGGCAAAGGCATCTGCGTCCGCAAATACAACCTCGGCGTGGGCGGTTCGCACGACATCATCATCCGCTACATCCGCGTCCGCCCCGGCAATATCGCCGGCGTTACGCTCGATGGCATGGGCATGGCCGGCACCGACCACTCGATCATCGACCACTGCTCCATCAGCTGGACGCAGGACGAATCTTTCAGCTCGCGCGCGGCGAAGAACATCACCTTCCAGCGCAATCTCATCTCCGAAGCGCTCAACATCGCCGGCCACAAGAACTACGAGAAGGGCACGCAGCACGGCTATGCGGCCAGCATCGGCGGCGACGTCGGCAGCTTTCACCATAATCTCTTGGCCCACTGTGCGGGCCGCAACTGGAGCCTTGCCGGCGGACTCGACAAGGGAGGCCGCCACACGGGCCGGCTCGATATCCGCAACAACGTCGTCTACAACTGGGGCCACCGCACGACCGACGGCGGCGTCGCGCAGCTCAATTACGTCAACAACTATTACAAGCCGGGACCCGCCTCCGACGTGTTTCACGTCCTCATGGCGGAGCGGCACCTGGTCCACGCTTTCGGTCCGCAGGACTACTACGTCGAGGGCAACGTGATGGAAGGCCGCTACGGAGCCGACGAACCGCTCAAGGGTGTTCGCGGCCAGCGCAACGAGCCGATCGAAGACTTCATCGTCGACAAGCCGTTCTTTGAATCGTTCGTCGCCACGCAGTCGGCCGACGAAGCGTACGACGACGTGCTCGCCGACGTCGGCTGCAACGTGCCGATGCTCGACGAACACGACCAGCGCGTGATCGAGGAAACTCGCGCGGGCACGACGACCTACAAAGGCAGCGTGAGCGGCATGCCCGGGCTGCCCGACAAACAGGACGATGTCGGCGGCTGGGACGACTATCCGGAATCGCACCGCGCCGCCGATTGGGACACCGACCACGACGGCCTCCCCAACGCCTGGGAAGCCGCGCACGGTCTCAACCCCAACTCGCCCGCCGGAGATCCTAGTGATGCAAGCGCCGACACCGACGGCGATGGATTCACGAACCTGGAAGCGTATCTCAACAGTCTCACGGCCAAACCATGAGCCATTGCCTAGCGCGACTCGCGACATCCTTGCTCGTGGCCTATGCACTCTTGGCCGCAACGACTGTGTCGCGCGGCGAAGAAGCGAAGTTGGCCGACGACACCGCCTACCTCTTCACCTCCTTTCGCGGCAACGGCGAAGACGGGTTGCGGTTTCTTTCGAGCGAAGACGGCTACAAGTGGGCCGAAGTGCTCGGCACGTTCTTGAAGCCGCGCGTCGGACCGAGCCAGTTGATGCGCGATCCGAGCCTGCTGCGCGGGCCGGACGGCACCTACCATCTCGTCTGGACCACCGGCTGGCAAGGCGACCGAGGTTTCGGTTACGCCCACTCGAAGGACCTCGTCCACTGGTCGGAACAGAAGTTCGTACCGGTCATGGAGCACGAGCCGACGACGGTCAACGTCTGGGCTCCCGAGCTGTTCTACGATGAGCCGAACGGCCAGTTCATCATCTGTTGGGCGTCGACCATCCCCGGCCGGTTTCCGGATCACGCCGAGCCGCGCGACAACAACCAGCGGATGTACTACACGACCACGCGCGACTTCAAGACCTTCGCGCCGGCCAAGCTGTTCTTCGACCCAGGCTTCAGCGTGATCGATTGCACGATTGTCAAAGACACGGACCGCTTCGTGCTGGTGCTCAAGGAAAACACGCGGCCGATGCGGGCCCTCCGTGTGGCCTGCGGCGATTCGCCCCACGGGCCGTGGCGGGATGTTTCGCAGCCGTTCACGGAGAATTTCACCGAGGGCCCGACGGTACTCAAAATCGGCGACGACTGGCTCATTTACTACGACGCCTACCGGGCCGAAATCTACGGTGCCGCCAAGACGCGCGATTTCAAGACGTTCGCCGACGTCACCAAGGAGGTTTCCTTTCCCAAAGGCCACAAGCACGGCACGGCACTCGCGGTGCCGCGCAAGGACCTCGACTATTTGCTGAAGGTCGGCCCGCAGCAGGTGCCCGGCGTCCGCCAGCCGCTCGTGTCGAAGCTCTCCGCCGACGAAATCGCCAAGCGGCTCTCCGCCATCGACGTCGTCGCCCAGCGAGGCCCGTTCCTGCCCAATTGGGAGTCGCTCGGCCATTTCCAAACGCCGCCCTGGTACCAGTATGCCAAGTTCGGCATCTTCATTCACTGGGGCGCCTACTCCGTGCCCGGCTTCGGCAGCGAGTGGTATCCGCGCAAGATGTATCAGCAGGGCACGCCCGAGTTCCAGCACCACGTCGCCACCTACGGCCCGCAGTCGAAATTCGGCTACAAGGATTTCATCCCCCAGTTCAAAGCCGAGAAGTTCGACGCCACCGAGTGGGCCAAGCTGTTCAAGGAAGCCGGCGCGAGGTACGTAATCCCTGTCGCCGAACACCACGATGGCTTCCCGATGTACGACAGCGAGCTGACCGATTGGTCCGCCGCCAAGCAGGGGCCACACCGCGACGTGATCGGCGAACTGGCCGCCGCCTTCCGCCAGGAGGGCATCGTCGTTGGCGCCTCGTCTCACCGCGCCGAGCACTGGTGGTTCTTCGACAACGGCATGTACTTCGAGTCCGACGTAGCCGATCTCGCGAACGCCGCCCTCTACGGCCCGGCTTCCAATCAGCGCACCGCCGAGAACCAATCCGAGCCGCCCGATCAGGCCTTCCTCGACGACTGGCTGTTGCGCTCCTGTGAAATCGTCGACAAGTACCAGCCGCAGGTCTTCTACTTCGATTGGTGGATTTGCCAACCCGTGTTCCAGCCTTACCTCCAGCGCTTCGCCGCCTACTACTACAATCGCGGCGCGGAATGGGACAAGTCGGTGGCGATCAATTTCAAGGAGTGGGAAGGCCGCTCGTTTCCGGATGGCACCGGCGTGTTCGACATCGAGCGCGGCCAATCGGCCGACATCCGCCCCGACTTCTGGCAGACGTGCACGAGCGTCTCGAAGAGTTCCTGGGGCTACGTCACCAACCACGAGTACAAAGAAGTCGGCGAAATCGTCGACGACCTGATCGACGTCACGAGCAAGAACGGCACGATGCTCTTGAATATCGGCCCGCAACCCGACGGCGTCATCCCCGCGAAAGAACAGGAGATGCTTCGCGCGATCGGCCGCTGGCTCGCCGTCAACGGCGAAGCAATCTACGGTACGCGTCCGTGGAAGCAATTCGGCGAAGGCCCGACGCAGATCGTCGCCGGCTCGTTCGCCGACGTGAAGCGCCAGCCGTTCACCGGCGCAGACTTCCGCTTTACGACCAAGGGCGACACGCTCTACGCGATCGCGCTGGCCTGGCCGGAGAGCGGCAAGCTGGTCGTCAAATCGCTCGCCGGCGACTCCGGCGAAGTGAAAAACATTCAGCTGCTCGGCAACGACGAAAAGCTCACGTGGAAACAAACCGACGAGGGCCTCGTAGTGGAACTTCCCGCCGAGCCGCCGTGTGACTTTGCCGCCACGCTCAAAATCAGTTTCAGGCCTGCTGTTTACGATGGGCAATAGGGACAACACGCACGATCGACTGTACGCTCCAGCGGAGACTATGTTGCATTTTCGTATTTGGTGGCGTCTGACCAGTGGCCTGATTGCATTGTCGTTTTTTCTGTCGGCAGTCGCCTGGGCGAAGCCGCTCGTCTTGAAGCCGGCCGACTACGAGCGCTACGTTGCCGCTTTCAACTTCGACGATCCCGAGACGGTCGCCACGCTCGTTCCCAACCGCCAGGTTTGGGAGTGGATCGTCGCGAACGCCCCGCTTTTCGAGTGTCCGGACAAAGAGTTCGAGCAGATCTACTACTACCGCTGGTGGACGTTTCGCAAGCACATTCGCGCCACGCCGTACGGGCTCGTGCTCACCGAGTTTCTCACGCCCGTCGGTCACGCCGGACCGTTCAACACGATCTCCTGCGCGTTCGGGCATCATCTGGCCGAGGGACGCTGGCTCCGCGATCGGCGGCTGCTCGACGACTATACGCGGTTCTGGTTTCACTCGGGCGAGAGTGGCGGACCGGCGGCGCATTTTCACAAATTCAGCAGTTGGGCCGCCGCGGCGATTCACGAGCGATATCTCGTGACGGGCGACCGCGATTTAATCGTCGGCCTGCTCGACGACTTGATTGCCGACTACGGCGCGTGGGAAGTCGAGCGCGGCCGGCCGGACGGCCTCTTCTGGCAATTCGATGTCCGCGACGGCATGGAAGAATCGATCAGCGGTAGCCGCACCGCGAAGAACATCCGGCCGACGATCAACAGCTACATGGCCGCCAACGCCAGGGCGATCGCCGCGATCGCCAAACTCGCCGGCCGCGACGACGTGGCTCAGCAGTTCGCCGCCAAGTCGGAAGCGATCCGCACCAAGATGATCGTCTCGCTCTGGGATGATGACGCCAAGTTCTTCAAAGTCCGCTACGAAAACGCCGGCCTCTCCGACGCCCGCGAGGCGATCGGTTTCATCCCCTTCACATTTGGCCTCTCCGAACCAAGTCACGCTGAGGCGTGGAAACAAATCATCGACGACGCCGGATTTCGCGCGCCGCGGGGACTCACCACCGCCGAACGCCGCCACCCCCAGTTCCGCAGCCACGGCACCGGCACTTGCGAGTGGGACGGCGCGGTCTGGCCCTTCGCCACGAGTCAAACGCTCACGGGACTCGCCAACCTTTTACGCGGCCCCGATCAGTCGTACGTCTCGCGCCGCGACTTCTTCGACGAGCTGCTGAAGTACGCCCGTTCGCATCAAATGGACGGCAAGCCCTACCTTGGCGAGTACCACGACGAAACCACCGGCGAGTGGTTGATCAAAGGCCCCAAAGCCGAGCGGAGCCGGTTCTACAACCACTCGACATTCAACGACCTGATGATCGGCGGACTGGTTGGCGTCGTGCCGCGGACAGACGACACCGTCGAAATCGATCCGCTCCTGCCGGCGGACGCCTGGGACTGGTTCTGTCTCGACGATGTGCCGTACCACGGTCGTTCGCTCACGATCATGTGGGATCGCACCGGCCAACATTACGACCGCGGTGCGGGCCTGGCGATCTTCGTCGATGGCAAAGAGATCGCTCGCTCGCCCACACTCGGTCGCCTCACTGGAAAAATGCCGTCCGCCGCAGTCGCCGCGAATCTTGAACTTTGGTACGACGCTCCGGCCGCCAACTGGACTGATGCGCTGCCGATCGGCAACGGCCGGCTGGGTGCGATGGTTTTCGGCGGCGTGGAGCGTGAGCGGCTGCAGTTCAACGAAGACACGCTGTGGACCGGCGGTCCGCGGAGCTACGCCCACGCCGGAGCGGCCAAGCATCTGCCCGAAATCCGTCGCCTGCTGCTAGCCGGCAAACAGCATGAGGCCGAAGAGCTGGCCATGGAGCATTTCATGTCGACGCCACTCCGGCAATCGGCCTACCAACCATTCGGCGACGTCGAGTTCGAGTTCGCCAACCAGTGGTCCGCCGATCAGTACGTTCGTACACTCGATCTCAACACGGCCATCGCCACCACCAAGTACCTTGCGGACGGCAAAGCGTACGTCCGACAGGCGTTCGCAAGTTTTCCCGACCGAGCCATTGTGTATCAAATCGTCTGCGATCAGCCTGGTGCGCTGGCGTTTATCGCGCGAATGACGAGCCCGCATGAAGGCATCGATGTTCGCGCCGTCGATCCGCGCACGCTCCTCATGACCGGCCACGTCCGCGACGTCGAGCTCCGCTCCGGCGAAATCTCAAAGGGCGAAATGAAGTTCGCCGCTCATTTGCGCGTCCTGGCTACGGACGGGAAGGTGAATGTCTCTGGCGACGCCCTCGAGATCACTCACGCGACCCACGCCACGCTGGTCCTCACCGCTGCGACAAACTTCGTGAATTACCGCGATCTCTCGGCCGATCCCGTCGCTCGCAGCAAGGTCGATTTGGACCGACTCGGGGGTAAATCGTTCGCCGAGTTGCGTGCCGCCCACATCGCCGATCACCAGAAGCTGTTTCGCCGTGTGTCGCTCGACCTTGGTCCGCCGCCGCGCGAAAACTTGGCGACCGACGACCGGCTGCTCGCCTCGAAAACGCAGCCCGATCCCGCGCTCGCCGCACTCTTCTTCCAATACGGCCGCTACCTGCTGATCGCCTCGAGCCGCCCCGGCGATCAGCCTGCCAACTTGCAAGGCATCTGGAACGCCGAGCTCGATCCGCCCTGGGAAAGCAAATACACGGTCAACATCAACGCCCAGATGAACTACTGGCCCGCCGAGCCGTGCAATCTGGCCGAGTGTACCGAGCCATTGTTCGATGCGATCGGCGACCTCGCCAAGTCCGGCCGGGAAACGGCTCGCGCTCACTACGATATTCAAGGCAAAACGGCCCCCGGCTGGGTCGTCCACCACAACTTCGACCTCTGGCGCGGCACCGCCCCGATCAACGCCTCGAACCACGGCATTTGGCCGACCGGCGGCGCGTGGCTCTGCCAGCATCTGTGGTGGCACTACCTGTATACCGGCGACAAGAAATTCCTACGCAACACCGCCTACCCGCTCATGAAGGGCGCGGCGCAGTTTTTTGCCGCCTACCTCTTCGAAGATCCTCGCAGCGACCAGCGCTGGCTAATTAGCGGCCCGAGCAATTCGCCAGAGCAGGGCGGGCTGGTGCTCGGGCCGACGATGGACCATCAGATCATCCGCAACCTGTTTGCCAACACGATCGAGGCGTCGAAAGTCTTGGGCGTCGATCCCGAGTTTCGCGCCGAACTGATCGCGCTCCGCCAGCGAATCGCCCCCAACCAAATTGGCCAACACGGCCAGCTCCAGGAATGGCTCGAAGACAAGGACGATCCGACCAATCGCCACCGGCACGTCTCGCACCTCTGGGGCGTCTTTCCTGGCGACGAGATCACCGCCGACACGCCCGAATTGCTCGAAGCCGCCCGCCGGTCGCTTGAGTTCCGCGGCGACGGTGGCACCGGCTGGTCGCTGGCCTGGAAGATCAATCTCTGGGCCCGGCTCGGCGACGGCAACCACGCCCACCGCATGCTCGACAATCTGCTCACGCTCACCGACTCGCCGAAGACCGATTATGAAGGCAGCGGTGGCGGGGTGTATGCCAACTTATTCGACGCCCACCCGCCATTCCAAATCGACGGCAACTTCGGCGCCACCAGCGGCATCTGCGAGATGCTCGTGCAGTCGCACCGCCGCGCCGCCGACGGCTCTCGCCTCGTCGAACTGCTGCCCGCCTTGCCCTCAGCCTGGCCAACCGGCTCAGTGACCGGCCTCCGCGCCCGCGACGGCTTCGAAATCGACATCCGCTGGCAGGACGGCAAGTTGGCCGGGTGCAACATTCGCTCGATACTCGGCAAATCGCTCACGCTAAAGTGCGGCGACCGCGAGCTACGACTTGATACCCGACCCGGCCAGATCATCGACCTCAACGGCGAACTCAAACCGCAAACCTCGACGAGCGCCGAATGAGAAACGGCAGCGCCGCCATCATCAAGATCGCGGTCGACGGCTCGGGCACTGCGCCTGACGATCCAGCACCCGCCCCGGCAGTGGCTCCGAAGTTTGCTTTCCAAGCGTCGTAATCTTCCTGGTCGACGACGCCCAAGCTCTCGGTCTCGTTCCATAGTGTCGAGCCGCCCAGGCTGTCGCGCCACACCGTGTAATCG
>JANNTD010000293.1:0-1846 GCA_031403315.1 Planctomycetota bacterium | reverse complement strand
CTGGCGGCCGAAGGCCCGGTCGACGCCGACGTTATCGTGCCAGTGCCCGATTCAGGCGTGCCAGCCGCCATCGGTTATGCCCAGGCATCAGGAATCCCGTTTGAATTGGGCATCATTCGCAACCATTATGTCGGGCGCACCTTCATTGAGCCGACCCAGCGCATCCGTGACTTTGGCGTCAAGATGAAGCATTCGGCCAACCTCGCCGTGGTCAAGGGCAAACGCATCGTGCTGATTGACGACAGTGTCGTGCGCGGAACTACGTCGAAGAAGATTGTCACCATGATGCGCGATGCGGGCGCCCGAGAAGTGCACATGCGCATCGCCTGTCCTGAGATCCGCTTCGGCGACTTCTACGGCATCGATACACCATCAAAAAAAGAACTGCTCGCCGCCCGTATGAACCTGGAAGAAATGCGGCAGTTTATGGGGGCCGACAGCCTGTCGTTCCTAACCGTCAATGGCCTCTATCGGGCTATGGGACTTGATGCCCGCGACGACATTAATCCGCAATTCACCGACCATTGCTTCACAGGTGACTACCCGACCCTGTTGACGGACCAGAATGGTGGCTCAAGCCCGCGCCAATTGTCGCTACTGGCGGAGGTCAGCTAACCAAACTCGTATCGGTCAATGCTTTCCCATCGCCGTCAGCTATCCAAGTAGCGGCACGCCGATCAATTTCGCGTGGCCCCAATACAGCATCAGGACGTAGAGCGCGACTCCACCGACGATAGCAATCGCATCGCCCGTCAAAGTACCAGCGCGGTCACCGAGTGGCCCCATCGCGCGGCGCTGCTTGACAGACACAAAATCATAAATTGCCCAGGCAAGAAATGTCCCAAACAGGACGGTGCTGGCCAGCCGCCCGTTGACCAGCAGGTGTGCCAGAGACCACAGCATGATGGCGATCAGCATCGGATGCTGCACAAAGCTGCGGATGCGTGAAGGTACATTGGAAGCAACCAGCAGCACCATCGACAGCAACATGACCAGGAAGGCCACGTGCCGCCCCCAGGTCGGTGATACCCACAGTTGCGGATTTTTACCTGGCAGCGTCTGTAGTTTGCCGTAGCCATAGATGATGAGCACGAAGCCGAGCAACGACACCACCGAGAACACGACCTTGTATGTATTGTCGCCGAAACGGTTAGCCAATTCATGCCGCAGGTCCACTTGTGTCGGCAGAAGGTGAACGCCAACGAACAGCACCAATCCGATAATAAATAGCAGCATGTGTTCTCGCCTCCTGGTGCGCGGATTGCCCCGCCATCGTCAGGTTTAGGCCATCTTCTCGCCGCAGGCCAACTGATAGCTTCATCGTTGTGGCGACGATCGCGGGGGTCGCACGATCGAACGTCACGTCTCAGGTCATTGAGGCATTCCGAACGTTACGGAACGCTTCGAAGGGTCCCGCGTCCCGCGGGTGTACAGCGTATGGGGACACTCTCAGCATGTCACAAATACAATTGACCAATACCTTGGCCGCAGCACTGGCGGTCGCCAACAAAGATACAGAGAAGGTGTCCGGACCGCGCTCCCTCATCGATGAATTGGCAGGTGCGATCGCTCGCCCCGTGTCACGTCCGGAGCGACCGCGTGGGACACAGGCCTTAACTGTGAGCCCGGATAGCGCCGCCTATGATGACGGCAGCGATGATGACTACGATCTGCCGATGTTGGTCCAAGGTCCGAAAACACTGGCGTTCGACGCCCGACCACAGATCGAGCCACGCCGCGAGGGCCTTGCAGCCCTGTACGGGTTTGGGGCTGGGCTTGCCGTGTTGATCCCGATCGGCCTCGTCTGGGGCCTACGTACCAGTGATATGGTGACCCCGCCAAAGTC
>JANNTD010000292.1:0-3947 GCA_031403315.1 Planctomycetota bacterium | reverse complement strand
CGGGCACTTGGCACTGGTGGCGGGCCTGGGTGTTTATCGGCGTGGTCGTCGCGGCCACGGTGGCGATCATGCTGGTCGTGTTCCGCGATCGGCAGGAACTGCTCGACGAGCGTTTCAAGGGCGTCATCCAACGCGGCCAGCCACGGTTGGATCGCTTGCTCATGGTGCTGTTCCTCTTGGGATACGCTGCTTTGCTCATCGCTACGCCGCTCGACGTGTTCCATCTCCATCTGCTCGCCAGGCCGGGAATCGTGATCTCGTCGCTGGGCTTGGCGCTCGTCGTGGCCGGCTACTGGATCATTGCGCTTTCGTTCATGGAAAACACGTTCGCCGTACCGGTGATCAAACATCAGACGGAGCGGCAGCACGTGGTGGTCGACAGCGGGCTCTACGGCCTCGTGCGACATCCGATGTACGTGGGCTTGATCCTGCTGTTGCTCGGCATGCCGCTCTGGCTCGAATCGTACGCCGCCACGCTGTTTGCGATTTTTCCAATCGCGCTGCTCGTGCTGCGGATTCTCGTCGAAGAGCGATTCCTGCGCCGCGAGCTGCGGGGCTACGAAGCCTACACCGAGCGAGTCCGCTACCGGCTGGTGCCCTTCGTTTGGTGAGCCGGCGAATTTGCAGCGGCGAATGTTCATCTGCGGATCAACTTCGTGCGTTTTGTCGGTCGTTCGAGCGAACTCTTTCGACAAATGCTGCCGGGGCTCGAGGTTTTTCACGTTTTGTCGGGCGGCGTTTTTTTGACCTCCTCGCAAGTCGTTGGCTGGTTGTGACTTGTAAATCTTCGTCGCCGCGAGAACTCGCGCTGAGGCGACAATTGGCGTCCGATTTGTCGCCCGGCGGTCGTGGAAACGACGTAAAACCTCGTGCGAAACTCGTCTCGTGATCGACAAAATAGCACCTCGAATTGTCCGATAAAGTCCGCTTGGCCGTACCCGCCGTCCTGGAGAAAGGTCTCTCGCAGAGGCGCAGAGCGAGCGCTGCCAATTCCCGACGTTGGTTGGCTAGTTGTCGTTTCAAATTGTCAAACAACAAACGAGTTGAGAGTCAAGAGACGAGTGGCCAGAGCCAGCAGCTCGTTCTGGCTCTCGACTCTCGACTCTCCGCTCTCGACTTCTCTGGCCCAACTGCGGAGGGATTTTTGGTCTCACGCGAAGTAGCAGGGGGCAGGGGGCAGGGAGTGAAAAACACATTCGGACTCCCTGCTCCGAGCTCCTTGCTCCCTGCTATTCACGGAGGATGTGGCCTCGCACGCAATCGGTAGCAAAGCTGTTAGCTGCTAGCTGCTAGCTGCTAGCCATCAGCTGTTAGCCAGCGATGTATGGCTAACGGCTAATAGCTGCTTTCTAGTATTCTACCAGATAGTGGTCGCGTGTATAGTATCTATTTTTGGCCACCTCGATTTTTTGCCACCGAGGGCACAGAGAAGATGAGAGGCCAGGGGTCAGGCGGAGCGCCAAGCGCTTTGGCTGCAATGATTTAGCTTGGTGGCCGGCGTAGCCGGCGAGCGCTTCGTAGTAGCTCTTGATTTCCTTGTGGGCGAGTTTGAAGTGATGGGTAAAGGCCAGGGGCGAACAGTAGCCACCGAGAGAATCGTGGCACGTCCGTATTCTCCACGATCATGTGCACAGCGACGATAGACGCGGCTGCACCGGATTCGACTTCAATTGACGGAATTTAGTGCCAAATTGCCAATCGGATGGCCTACATAGTCGCGCGTTTTCGCAGAACGGGGGATGTCAAACTGTTGGCACTCAACCGCAAAACTTTTTCTCCAACAATCGATCGATGGTTGACACCAATAGCGGCCTAACGATCGATATTGGAAAATTTCAACACAGTTACTTGACATTGCAAAATGCCAACAGTAGTCTGCGTCCCACCAACTCGTCGTTGTGCTCGAACGAACTATTCGCAATGGCCCAGGCGCGTCGGTGCGAGTTAGGCGTGGCCCACGCTTTTCGTCCGACGCGAGGCATAGGAATAATTGCCGTGAAACCGGCGAATTGCAGGAGGCTACCGATGACCTACTGATCGGGTGTCGATTCACCGACTTCCATTATTCCTTCTTATCTTGCCCGCTCAATCATGGACATGCAACTTCAATTGGGGCCAAGTCCGATCGACCTGCTCGCGGTGCCGAGGTTCCAATCCGCGTTTGCCTTGCTGTCGGAGGCCAATTCCTACGCGCAGCGAACGGGCAGCGACCCGTGGGATTTCGCGGTCGAAATCCAACCGCTTCGCGCAATGGGACTATCCGACAATGATCTCCGATTCTTGGTACGACTAAAGTATGTCGACCATGGCCGCGAGAAAAAATCCAGCACGTACCGTGATGGCCGACAGTTTCAAGCGACAGGAAGTCTGAATTTTGCCGATCGCACCTGTTTCGTGTTGACGGTCAATGGAATGGATGCGGCGTCCGTCGACGTGGGGACACCATCGAATGGCGTTTCACCGGGATCACCAATCATACGTATTTCTTCAGCGATCACGCGACTTGGCACGGCAACATCGCCGGTTTGGGATGCCCAGCGTCGCATGCTCGTCTTCGCTGGCAACGTCGTCAAGCAATTTCGACGGCGGGCCGTCAACCAGGAATTGGTCTTGGCGGCATTTGAAGAAGAGTGTTGGCCGCTGCGAATCGACGATCCGCTGACTCCGCAACCCTGCCAAGACATGAAACGGCGGCTGAACGACACGATCAAATGCTTGAATCGTGGACAGGAGAGTCCGCTGCTGCACTTTCGGGGCGACGGCACGGGCGAAGGCGTGCTGTGGGAAGTGGTGGGATAATCGACTCTCCTCACGCCGCGACACTCGTCAGCACCGACTCGAACTCGACATTGCTCCGCGCATCTCCGTACATCTTCCGTACATCTTCCGTAGAGCGCCCGTAGTTCGTCCGTAGCGAAACTCTTCGGCGGGCCTAGCATGAGAGGAGTAGGTAGGGGCATTTTGGTCCACGGTGCGACCGTGTCCACTCAAGGGAAGGCCGGCAGTTGGCATGCGGCGTTTTCACGAACTTCCGTCTGAGGAACTTGCCGCACTCGATATCGGCGCGGTCAATCTCGAATGCGCCGAGGGACTGATCGGTTCGGAGAACTTGGATGTAGATGCGTGCGTGACGAAACTCGACGAGTGGGCCGAGATGGTTCGCGCGGCCACACTGCGGCTCTGGCCGAGCTTCGAAAGGGACCCGGCGGACTATGAAAACTCCGTTCCCTACTTTTGCTTGCTGGTGATGCTAACCGTTCTCCAGCGCGACCTCGGGGTTCGATACAACTTGGATTCCTGGGAGCTGCCTTACGACGGCACGGACAGTCGGCTGCATTTCATCCACGGCCTGTTGCAGGGGTACGGCGGCTCCTGTGAATCGATGCCTGTGCTGTATGCCGCCGTGGGACGCCGGCTCGGATACCCGTTGAAACTCGTCCCCGTCTTCCGGCACATCATCGTCCGCTGGGATGATCCTGAGACGGGAACGAAGTTTAACATCGAGTCGACTTGCCAAGGATTGAAGTGTCAGCCCGACGAGTATTACATGACCTGGCCTGACGTACTCTCTCCCGAATCGGTGGCCGAAGGTTGGATGCTCCAATCCATGACTCCGAAAGAGGAACTCGCGTTTTTCTACAGCATACGTGCCCATTGCTTTCAAGATTGGTGCGATTACCGCAACATGCTCGACATGGCGTACCACGCGAACCATCTGTTGCTGGAGAAACATCCGAGGCATCGCGAATACCATGCTTTGGCGAGCACGTTGTTTCGGCAATACGTCTTGAGAGATCTCCAATACGTGCGATAGCCCACCACTTTCGGACAGTGGCGGGGGCCGGATAATGGTCCCTGAAGGAGTTCCGAAAGATGAGTTCAGTCGAGCAGGAAGCGTCGCCGCGTAAGCGGCGGTTTGGCGAAGAGTTCAAGCGTGAGGCGGTGCG
>JANNTD010000291.1:0-16127 GCA_031403315.1 Planctomycetota bacterium | reverse complement strand
CCCGGTTTCCCGCACACCCGGTTTCCCGCACACCCGGTTTCCCGCACACCCGGTTTCCCGCACACCCGGTTTCCCGCACACCCGGTTTCCCGCACACCCGGTTTCCCGCACACCAAGTCCCGCACCTTTTTGGTCACTGTGCCTTCCACTCCTGCCGCACCGTGCCGTGGCCGTCGACCGCCACCAGTTCCGTCGAGTTGATCGAGCGGATGCGGAACGAGAAGAGTTGGCCGCGGCGCTCTTTGTCGCTCGACGAATCGATCTTCACCATCACCACGCCGTCTTGCGCTTTCCAAGTGCCGCTCGAGCGGACGTCCGAATGAAACATTTTCTTGAAGTTATCCTTCCACTGCATCGTGGCGTTCATGCTGCCGTCGGGATTGAACGTGAGATAGTGGATCGTATGCTCGTCTTGATGGCCCCAAGTGCCGGCGAGCATCTGGCGGAGTTGATCGTCTGTGTAAGTCGGCGGCTGGCCGGGCGTCGGCGTCGTGCTTGCGTCGCCCGTCGCTCGATTGAGCGTCACCAACAAATTGCCGGAGCCGGGCTGCGACGAAAACGACGCCGGCCGATCGCGATCGCGACTCGCCAGGCACAAGATCATCGAGTCTTTGCTGGGAAGAATGATGCCCCGGCCGCCTGTCTTTTCTGCCCCGGCCAGGTCCAGCCGCGCGGGGCTGCGGCTGACGTCGACCGCGAACGGCAATTGTTTGCGTTGATAGGTCATCGGCAAGATGAACTGTGCCACCTGGCCATTGATCGTGACGCGGCCGTCGGCGGCGTAGTTCGTGCGGATGTCTCCCGGCGAAACCACGCGGCCATCGTCGATCACGGCCGTGATCTCCCACACGCCGTCGAGCGATTGGGCCGTGGCCGTCGATGTCGTCGACGACGCAACGAATCCAATCAAAATGAAAAACGCGATATTGTGCCGATAGTTCATTGCATTACTCCTTGGATGATCAGACTTCAACGATTTTGCGAAATGACTCTCGCAGAGACGCAGAGTCGCAGAGTGAAAATCGATCAAGACATAGCTCCCATCTCGATGCTTCAATCCAAAACCGATCCAATCAATCGTGTAAATCCGGTCAAAAAACGTCTCTGTTTTCTCCGCGCCTCTGCGTCTCTGCGAGAGACTTTGCGGTTCCCACCTGGAAACGGACACATTCGTCTAACCACAGCGCCGGGCCTGACTATTTCGCAACAGTCTGTCGCAAGCGTCGGCGACCAGAGCAACGTCGATCGCCCGCATTGCCGAGTCGTCCGCTTTGCGGCGTTCGAGCGCCGAACCTTCCTCGTAGCGGACTTGCAGACGGATGTTCTCCGGCCCATAAGCGCCGCACCAATCGGCCCGGCTCGGCCCGTGCAGGCTGATCGTCGGCACGCCGACCGCTACAGCCAGATGCATCGGCCCGGTGTCGGAACCGACAAAGATCGCGGCCCGGCGGCACAGCGCGGCAAGCTCCGTCATGCTGGTGGGCGATGCGAGTCGAGCGTGGCCGCCGCTCGTAGCGACGATCCGCTCGGCGAGCGGCAACTCGCTCGGCACACCCCAGGCCGCCACGCTAGCCACGCCGTGTGCCTTGGCCAGTCGGCGAGCCAGCTCACCGTAGCGCTCCGCCGGCCAGATTTTCGACGGCCAACCGGCCCCCGGATTCACGATCGCAAACCGCCCCGTCGTCAAGCCGCTCGCGCGCAAAAACTCGTCAGCCATTCGCGCGTCGTCCGCGCGCTCGGTCAAATCGAATCGTACCGCCGGCGACGTGATACCGAGCGGCCCGAGCAAATCGAGATAGTGTTCGATCACATGCGAGCCGCCGCAGGCCACGAGCTCGTTGTGAAACCAGCGGCTCAGTTCACGCCCGTCGCTGCCGCCTTTGCCGATCCGCCGCCGCGCGCCGGAGAGCCAGGCCGCGATTGCGCTCTTGGTGAGACACTGCAGGTCGATCGCCGTGTCAAAACGCAGCTCGTGCAGCCGCCGCCGCAGCCGCCAAATCTCACGTGGCGACTTGAGCCAGCCCCGCGGCACGCGGACCAGTGCGTCGAGCGCCGGATGATCTTCGAGCAGGTCGCCCGCTCGCCCTTCGACGACCCAGCCCAGAAACGCATCGGGCAGCGCCTCGCGCAATGCGCAAAGCACCGGCACGCCATGGATCACGTCACCGATCGCGCTCAAGCGAACGATCAATATCCGCGGGCTCTGTGCTGGCGTGGCCTGGGCCATGTCGACAATCCGTGTCGGGAAAACTCTCGTGGACGACTTGCGGACGACAGAGGAGTCCGCTTCCAGCGACATTGTAACGGCTTGTCGGGCCGGCGCAGACTCCGATTTTGCCGGGCCGCGGGGTTTTTTCGATCGCCGGAACGGGCCGAATCAGCAACCTGTTCGCGTGTGGTACTTCCCCTATCTGAGGCACCTAATTACACTCAAAATGGGTCACCGCCTGAGGCAGCAAACTGCGAGCGCTCGAGCCTGGCCCGTTTTTTTGCTCGCGTCCCGACGACATGTCGCGGACCAAACTCATCGGGATTGGCGATTCGTCAGCCGCTGGCGGAAGCCATTCTCTTCTCACGGACGCCTTTCTCACAATTATTCGATCCGAGAGCCGATATGCCCGATCGCAAGTCGTCAAGTTTCCTTAAGCGACTACCAGGAATTCGCCACATCCTCCGGCTAAAAGCCGTGATCCTGCGGATCTCCAGTAGCCTGAATCGCCTGAGCGCGATCGAAGCGGTGCGACTGCTCGACGTCGACTTGCTCAATCACCCGCGGTTCACCGACCCGTTGCGATTGCTCCGCTACCAGTCCCGGACGTGTTCTCAGCACGGAGAGGATGGCATGATCCGGGAAATCTTCCGCCGAATCGGGACCACGAATCGCGTGTTTGCCGAAGTCGGCGTGGGAGATGGTACGGAGAACAATACCGCGTTTCTCTTGTCGACCGGTTGGACGGGCTACTGGATCGACGGCGACGATCTCTTCGTCGACACCGTCAAGGATCGGCCCGATCTTTCGGATGGTTGCCTCAAATGGCTGGTCTCGTTCGTCACCCGAGAAAACGTGGCGGGACTATTTAAGCAAATGGGCGTGCCGATCGAAATCGACTTCATGTCGCTCGACATCGATCAGAACACGTACTACTTGTGGGATGGCTTGCGTCAGTATCGTCCGCGCGTCGTCGTAGTCGAGTACAATTCCGTGCTGCCGGCCGACGTCGACTGGAAGGTCCGCTACGAATCTTCTCGCACATGGAATGGCACGCAAAACTTCGGGGCCAGTCTCAAAGCGTTTGAGAAATTGGCGCGCGAGCTGGGTTACAGCCTGGTCGGTTGCGACTTTCACGGACTGAATGCATTTTTCGTGCGCGACGACTTGGCGGCGAGCAAGTTCGCGGAACCATTCACGTCGGAAAACCACTACGAGCCGCCGCGTTTGTTCATGAACCACCGACCGTATCATCGCGCCGCCATTTTGGACCGCATCCGGGCAGAGTAGACGCGATCCGTTTTATGGCAACGCGCCCGCCGACATGACTCACGTGGTCGCGCCGTCGTGCGTGGCGGTGTCCGTCCGAGAATTCCCTGCCGGGCGACGCAATCGCTGCCAGAGTGGCGCCAATTGCTGGAGCAGGTCGTGTATCGACGCCGGCACGAGCAGGTAAATCAGCAGCAGATAAATCGCAGTGAACAGCAAGCCGCCGGCGGCGATTGCCGCAAGGTTGCCGCCGACCGTGGCCGGAAGATACTTGTGCAAAATTATGCAAGGCACCGCCGCCACCAGGCCGGCCAACAGCGGTGGGCCCGTTTCCCGCACGAAACTGCCGCGCGGTGCGTGGTGCCTCGTCGCGAACCAATGGAGCAGCGGGCTGTAGAGGCTGTGGAAGAGTGCGACGCCAATGGCGACCGACACAATGCTGGCGTAGACCCACGTCACTCCGCCCAGGATCGCCACTAACACCAGGGTGCCCCCCGCCGTGATCCACAATTGCTCGCGAAAACGTCCTTGCGCCAGCAACAGGCTTGTCGCTGGCCACGCGGCGGCGTTGACCATCAGACCGATCGTCAGAATCTGGCACGGCAGCACGGCATCCAGCCAGCGCGGCGGGAACACAAGTCGAAAGATTGGCTCGGCGAGCACGATTTGCAACAGACAGACGGGTACGGTCACCAGCGTCAACAGCCGCATCGCCCGCAACATGGCGCGGACCTGCTTTTCCGGCTCGAGCGACAAATGGCTCAGCCCGGGAAATAGCACGACCGGCACATTGCCGGAGATCAGCCGCAGCGGTTGTATGGCGATGTTGAACGCGAAGACGTAGGCGCCGATCGTTGCATCGGATAGACCGGCCACCCCGAGCGCGATGTAATCGGCCTGATTGATGAACGCATGGAGCAGCTGCGTCGCGCCGACCGTGGCGCTGTTGCCAAACAGATATTTCCAGCGTGAAAACTCCAAGTGCCGACGGATCGGCGGATGAGCGAGCCGCCAGGTCACGGCCGACACGATGGCCGCTGTGATCGGGACAGGCACCACAAAGCTGTATGCCCCTAGGCCGCCTAGTGCCGCGGCAATCGTCAACGCGGCCGTCAACGCGCTTCCCAACAGCCCCAACAACACCACGGACCGAAAACGCATCTGCATCCGCAGTTGGGCCTTGGGGACAATTTGCAGTGCTTGGATCGGCAGCGCCGTTGCCAACACTGCGATCAGTCCGATCAGTCTCGGCTGGTCGTACGCCCAGGCGGCGACGGGCGCCAGCGCGAGCATCACGAACGCCCCCAAGACGCCCGTCGTCATCCCAAGCCAGAACGCCGGCGTGGCCCAATGCCGATAGCGGCGCAGCCGCTGCACCAACACGGCGTCGACTCCCGGGTTGGCCATCAGGCTGACGAGTGTCGTCACGGTGTAAGCCAGGCCGATCAAGCCAAAATCGCTTTTCGCCAACAGCCAGGCGAGGACTAGCTGCTGGACGAGCATGACCACACGGGTCACTACCGCTTGGGCTGCCACCCACATCACGCCGTACGTCGTCCGCTGGCGGAGCGACGGCTGACTCGGTGCGGCTGCGGGTGAAGATTCGTTCGGCATGGAGCAGCCAAGGAGAAAGTTGATCGGCGCCGGCAATGCGGGTGACTGTCGGCGCGGGAGTCTTGCTAGTGCTTACGCAGTACACAGATCAAATGATCTTTTGCCGTTTGGATCGACGGGCCGCGGCGTTCCACAAATATACGTCGCAAGGGCGTGAGCCCAAATCCTCCCAGAGCCCGGCCGGTGACGTAAATCGCACTTTTCAGCGTATCGGTGCCCCAGCGCGAAATTGGCAGGCGTTTGTGACCAAGATCAAGACATTCAACACAGTCCATGCCTGACAAGCTGCCGAGTTTCTCGAACGACCCTCGATTGTAAAAGCTAACGTGCTCGGGCAACGAACAGTACCAATACATGCTTCCCTGCCATTGCCAGGCGAGCGCCGCAGTATTGCCAGTGAGCACGACGAAGACGCCGCCGCGGTTCAGCCGTTCACTTACGTTGCGGAAAAACCGTAGCGGATCAACCAGGTGTTCCACGACGTCGATTGCCAAAATGGCGTCGAACGGCTCGACGGAGCCGTTGATGTTTTCGAGCGTGTCGGCGAGCACGCTGACACCGCGCCGTCGGGCGAGGTCGGCCGCCGCTTTGGAGGGCTCAACTCCGCAACGGGTCCAGCTTTCGCCAAAATACGACAACATCGCACCGTTGAAACAACCGACGTCCAAAATGCGGCGGCCCGGCGCATGACGTTCCAGCACCTCCAACAGCACGTCGAATTTGCGCTGCCACGGATCGGGCGACTCACCCCAATTGTCCGAATCCGCCGCAGCATAGCAGGCCAGCAATTTGTCCGGATCGATGGCCGGATCCTTGAACTGAAAACCGCAATCGAGGCAACGACGCAACGAGAAAGTCTCGTCCCCCAGGTCGATGGCCACGCCCGCCACCATGGTCGGCTGAGGATGCAGGATCGGTCCGACGACGCCCAGATTCGCCGATGCACAAATTGGGCAGGGCCGTGTGAAGTGCGAGCTCATCGCGTTCTCGTGCTTCCGACCGCCATCTCAATCGCGGCTCGAAATTCGTTCGAGTCGCGCGACGGGCGAATACCAGCTGCTTGACGACTCGTGGTCCAATGCATTCCCATTCACGTGACGGAGGAGGAGGTTACGCGCACCGTAGCCGCTTGCTGACAAACAAGGCGTCGCCATATTCTAGCCGGCCGTCAGGAGCATGATGCAGCGAGTACAGATTGAACAACTCATATCCCTTGTCCTTGAGGAATCCGGCCAGGTCCCCAAACAAGGCGCAATTCTGATACAGGGATTCGAAGAGCACCTCGGTATAAATTAGCAGCGGACCATTCTCGCTCAGCGTGCGGTCCGCGCCACGCAGCGCCTCGATCTCGTTACCCTGAATGTCAAACTTGAGGATTTCCGGCGCGGGCAGCCCGCGCGACTCACAAAAGTCGTCGAGCGTCAGCGTTGGCACCGTAATTTGCTCGGTCGTGATGGCCGACGCTACGGCAGACCCCTGGCCGGTCGGCAGCAGCGAGTTTGTCGCTGGATTTTGGTTGACGTGAAACGTGCTTTCGCCCGATCGCGACGAGACGGCACCGTGCACCAAATGAATTCGCGGGTTGTTCTGGAAACGATTGACCAACGATTCGTACGAAGGAGGGTAGGGCTCGAAGGCATAGATGTCCGCTGCGGGATATAGCCGAGAGTAGTACGCAGCGACTTCTCCGCGGTACGCTCCCACGTCGAAAATACTTCGGCAGGTATGTCCGGCCAGAAGTTGCTGCTGCGCCACAAACGGATCGCTGCGAAGCGGGCGATAATGTGCCACGTCGCATCCGAGCGTCTTCATGGCCTCCTTCACGAATCGAGCGAGTCTCATAGGCACGAGCGGACGTCATCAATTCCCCACGATCAGAAATTGCCATTCCATAGCGACGTCGTGTGGGAGGAATTTCAGTATCGACTATCTACGTCGAACCGTCAATTCGCACAGCGGGTCGTAGCGGTTGTCGGCATCCTGGCGCTGGGCGACGCAGCGGATATACTGGTTAAGGGGGTTCGCGTGCTCTCGTCCCGACGCGTCGCTCGCAAGCTGCCGATTGATCCGCGGCGTCAAATTCTCGCAACGGCACGCCGGCTGGTTGAAACGCTTCCCGCCGCCCTGCCGCTAGGATTGACGGAGGGGTCTGACTAAAATTGAAGTGAATGCTACGGGTAGCAGTGCAATCCGCCTCTCGACCGTTACACCCGTTCTCCAACGTGAATCGCCACTTTTAGGAATCGTCACGATGCGTGTATTAGTGACCGGTAGCAGCGGCCTCATCGGTTCCGAGGCGGTGGCGTTTTTCGACCGCATGGGATTTTCGGTCACCGGTGTCGATAACAACATGCGCGCCGATTTCTTTGGGCCGCAGGGCGACACCCAACAGAACCGCCTGCGACTCGAACGAGAATGCCCCAACTTCCGGCACGTTACGCTCGACATTCGCGACCGCCCCGGTATCGACCGGTTGTTCGCCGAGGGACGATTCGAGCTGGTGATTCACGCGGCCGCCCAGCCAAGCCACGACCTCGCGGCCAAGCGGCCGTTTGACGATTTTGACGTGAACGCGGTCGGTACGTTGAACTTGCTCGAAGCGTGCCGCCAGCATACGCCCGACGCCGTCGTCATCTTGATGAGCACCAACAAAGTCTACGGCGACGGGCCGAATCACGTCCCGCTCGTCGAACTCGAGACGCGCTGGGACTATGCCGATCCCCAGTATGCGAATGGCATTCCCGAGACGTTTTCCGTGGACCACACGACACATTCCTTGTTTGGTGTCTCGAAGCTGGCCGGCGATTCGCTGGCGCAGGAGTATGGCCGCTACTTCGGCATGAAAACGGGCATCTTCCGCGGCGGATGTCTGACCGGGCCGCAGCACGCCGGCGTGGAACTGCACGGTTTCCTCAATTACCTGGTGCTGGCCGCGCTCCGCGAAAGGCCTTACACGATTTTCGGCTACAAGGGCAAGCAAGTACGCGACCAAATCCACAGCCACGATGTCGTCAGTGCATTCTGGCATTTTGCCCAGCACCCGCGGCCGGGCGAAGTCTACAACCTGGGCGGCGGTCGCGCGAATGCGGCCAGCTTGCTCGAATGCGTCGAGCTGATCGCCGAGCGTTCCGGCAAGCGGCCCAAGCTCACCTACAGCGAGCAAAACCGCATCGGCGATCACATCTGCTACTACTCCGACCTGGGCAAATTCCGCGCGCACTACCCCGGCTGGCAATTGACCTACTCGTTGCCGCAGATTGTCGACGAGATGGTGCAGCTCATGTCGAGCGTGCCGAACTGACCACTCGGCACATCTCACCGCAGCGCTGCGAGCACCCAGTCCCAGGAAGTCAGCGTCGGGTCGACCGGCAGACCGAGTCGTTCGCGGAGCCTTGCCGCCCAGTGGACGCTGAAATTGTGGCTGGAGTGGAACGTGGCGAACCGCCGGCCGGCCTCGGATAGAGCAAATTCCGCCGACGCGTCGAGACTCTTGGAAATCGCGCGCGCGAACTCGTCGAGATCGCCCACGTTGCACGTGCTGCCCAGCCCGAATCGAGCAATCGTGCTCTCCATCCAGCCGATCGCGTTGCCGAGCACATAGCGTTCGTGAGCCGCCGCTCGAATGACGATGCTCGCGGAGTGTTGGTGGCGCGGATACGGCGTGCAGACCACGTCCAAGGCCGCAATCGCCTCGTTCATTTCATCGACTCTTAAGTGCCGGTCGACCAGCAGCACTCGCTCTTCGCGCAACTCCGTTTGCAGCTCGAGTTCAATCAGTTGTCGGATTCCCGGCTCGACGGGGCCGGCCAACAGCAGGCGATCGGTCGGAGCCAGTACTTGTCGCGCCTGCTGAAACGCACGCAACAGCAGATCGATGCCTTTGCGGCCATCGATGGACCCTGCGCAGCCGATGAATCGCCCTTCCTCTGGCAGATTCATTTTCCGTCGCGCCTCGATCCGGCTCAGCCGCGACGGCGGCTCGACCGGGTCGGGCATCAACCGGCAACGGCTGGCCAGGTCGCCGCCTTGTCGTTTGAAGACCTCCAGGTCGTCCGGGTTCAGATGATGTACGCGGTCCCAGGGGCCGAACCCGACGAGTCGCGGTGATACTCGTCGCGTCAGGTTTTGCCGGAAAGAAACGGGCGGATAACGGTAGCCGCCGCGCAGAAGCAAAACTTCGCTCTCGGTGCTTTGCCGTGGCCAGCCGCCGAAGAACTGTCCGAAGCTTGCCGCTGGCACCACGGAGTCGCCGTAGGGCACATACAGCTGGTTGGGCTGAATTCGCTCGACGGCGCGGCACAATGACCGGAACTGCCGGTAGGTCGCGCGCAGCGTTTCCGACTTCGCCGGCTCGTCGATGCCGGAGTCGACCTGGAATCGATCGGAGACTTTCCCCAAGTGAAGCGCGAATTGGGGAGACCGGCGCGCCGACTCGGAGGTGACCAGAATCAATTCCGAGGCCATTTCCGCCAGCGCCGGCATCACTAAGGCAATGTACGCGAAATGGTGGCCGGTCGGAGTGGGATCATAGACGGCGACTCGCATGGTTTTAGCTTCCGGCGCACACGTCGGCCGCGAGTTTGGCGACGCCGTTGAACTCCTGATACCGTCGTTCAAAAGACATCTTCAAGTCTATCACGCACTGCGCAGCCCACCAAGTTGCCGGCAGGCCCCATACAACCGGCAAAGTTGTCGCGTCGCCGGATTCGACGGCGGAGGCCGCAGGCGCGCTGCGGCGAGCGGCTCTGCGGGATTGACAATTCCGTGGCGAACACTTCCAGGGCATGTGCGCGTCGCCAATGTGTAATTCTCGTTAACGTACGATGAAATCTCCGTGATTGCCATGTTCGTGCGGCAGCGCGCATCTTTTCTGCCTTTACCGCTGATTATGATATTTCTATGAATGCGCTCGCTGCACGCCACACTCGCTGAACCGTCGCCCGGTCTCGAGCGATCAGTAATCATGAGAGCCCGCACTTCACGACGGACCCGCTGAGGTACGGCTTCGAAGAAATGATGGCGATGCACACCCGCAAACGGCGCTGCGACGGCGTCGTCTGCGGCCACATCCACACGCCCGCCATCAATGCCCTCCAGGAGCTCACGTATTACAACTGCGGCGACTGGGTGGAAAGTGGAAAGTTGCACCGCGCTCGTGGAGCACGACGACGGCCGCATCGAACTCGTGCGCTACCACGAAGCGCTCGACGAACCCGCCGAATCCACCGTGCCGCTGGCGGCTCAGCGATTCCTTACCACCGGCTGCGCTGCAAGTGAATGACGTCGACCAGCAGGTCGTTGCTTCGGTTCCAGGCGCTGGCCTCGTGCCACGGTCGCTCGGTCGAGAGAATCAGCTCGACGATGCCGCTTTCGCTGGCCGGCGGATCGACGACTGGCGGGCATTCAAACGGTTGCTCGTCCAGTCGGCAATCGTAACGCAATCGTTCCAACAGCGCGAGAATCCGCGGATCGTCGCAGTCGGCAGCGAAACAGTCGAGCCTACGCCACCACCAATCGTCGAGCCGCGGATGAATTCCGCCGTCGTACCACGAGGTTCGCAACGCCCAGATCGAATCACCGGCCGTGCTTTCGATCACCTCCACGCACTCGGCGCCGCGCGAGGGGGTATCCGTCAAACCTGGCGCGGAAACGAGGGCGCCGCGCGCAGCGGATAGCGCAGATACTCCCGACATTCGGAGTGTCCTTCGTGAGGTGGAGAAGAGTAGACGAGATGGCTAGAAAAGAGAGTCAACGGTAAGTCTAGCTCACACTCAGGCAACTCGCGGTCGCCCGCCCGCGAAATCCGCCTCGACGGCAAATTTCCGCCGATTTTGCGCCGGCGATGTTGCAGAAAAACAGCGCTATCGAATTACCGCTCCAACCGCGCTTCAATCGCATCCAGCCGCGCCAAAATCTGCTGCAGATAGGTAATGATAATCGCATGCGTCAGCTGCGCATCGATTCCGACCGGCGAATTCGCCACGCTGATGTGGTCGACTATGGCCGCGTACTCATCCTTCGTCTTTGACATCGGATCGGTATTCATGTTTTGCTCCAACTTGCCCAGCAGGGGCTAAATTCAATTGCCCAAGGCAAGGCGACGCGAGTTCCACGAGCGCCGTCGCCGCCCTGGGTAGACCATTGTAACGATTCCTCGGCCGAGCAACACGCGCCGCCAGCGCCAACGCACAACCGAGGCCGAAATCGCCACCGGCGTCTTTCAGAATTTGAAACCACGACGATACGACGGCACGACGATCCGGTCGATGTTCAATGCGTTGCCTGCTGAGACGAAAACAGTGATTCCCGTCCCGTGCAATTGCCCGTCGGTTACGGATTACGCCCCGCCGCTGTCCGAAAGTCCTGAGCTATCTCACGCCTGCGGACAAAACCCTTCCCCGCCGTTACCTCTGCTTTCTCATGCTTCAGTTCTTCCAATGCAGGTTTTGAACAGGAGCAAACAGAGGAAGCAGAGGCTCGCCAAAAAAAGTCTAGATCGCTGACATCTGTTGACAACCGCCAGCTTCCACCCACCCCTCCCAGTCTCGCCACGGCGACCTCCGTACTTCGTACCCAGTCCTCCATGCTCTTTTCCCGCCTCGGTTACGGAGAAATCAGCGGCTGGCTCCGGCGATTGCCGAACACCACGCCTCTCCCACCGGCCGAAAGCTCGCCGTGGCGCGGAATGCACGGGTGAGGCGGCCTTCGATGGATGCCGAGGGAGTGTACGTCCTATCCGGGGTCGAGGGCTCGGTATCTGTCGTTCGCCCTACGCAGCCACTCAGAGTCGGCTTCGGCGAGCCTGACTCAACAGTCCTGCGACACCCATGACCATCAAGATCGCGGTGCTTGGTTCCGGCTCAACGTTCCAATCGAAGATCATGATGTGTCCCTGTAATTCCTGACCCGGGACGAGACCGGCTGGTCCGCCGAACTGCAGACCGAACGCGTTGACGCGAATTTCGCCGTTGCCATCGGGGTGGACGATCGTGTTGGGTGTGATGCCAGAATAGTTCTGGGCGTTGTCGAAGAGGATCGCCGACCATTGACCGTTCAAATCACCGGCAATTGTGTTGCCGATGGGAATCGGTTCATAAAACGTCCAGTTCGGGGCCGTTTGAACGAAAGGCTGAACGTACGAATCATGATCCGTCGAAATCCGCCATCGGATGCCGTCCAAGCCAGGAAACAACAACCGACCCAGTCCGCCGTCCTCGTTATTGACGTACTTCGCTAACGACACGCGCGGAATGGTGGTGCCATAAAACGGGCTGGACGCATCGTCCAGTTGCCCGACCCGCCACGTCACGTCGAGGCGAATCGCGGCCGGCGCAAATCTGATCGCATCGATCGTGCTCAGTTGCTGCCCGCTGTGGAAAGAGGATGTCACATCAATCAGCGATTGAATGTCTGCCGTCAAGGGATCGAAAGGACGGCCAATCGCCGTGCTCGCACTCGATAGGCTGACGATAGCCGACGCGACTGTTGCGAACCAAAAATGTGCCTTGCACCTCATGGGATCTCAACCTCCCATCGATGACTCCACCTTCTCGATTTTGCGGTCGCAGCGCCGCCGCTCTCGCCACACATCGGACTACGCAGTCGGTCCGAATCAAAAAGGGATCCCGCCGACAGAGACGTCAAATTCGTCGAGAAAAGTCGGCGCCAACCATCGACTATATCGACCTAGATATTGGTTGTAAAGTATTTTAACGTAGGCCGGTAGGATCGGCTCGTTCTTCAGGGGACTGGCATGGGAACCGATGGCCCGACACCGCTTTGGCTGGCGAGGACGCCCTCGAAATTGGGTTCCTCGTCAAAGATGATCTCAATTCCCTCCGAATTGAGATCACCTTTGAACAAATCCCGAGATATACGCGAATTGTTAGCCGAAGGAATTGAGATCATCTTTGGCGCGTGGCCCGGCGCCAGATCAAGCCCAGATTACTTTTGGCTCACCCCCGACCGCCCGGCCGATCGGCCAGCTCGCTAGGCCGCAAGCGGCTAATTGTTGCTGAATGCTCTCGGCGTAATACGGGCTTACGACCAGCGCCAGGCCGATGCCCATGTTGAAGACGCGGTACATTTCATCATCGTCGACTTCACCTAGTTGTTGCAGCCAGGGGAACACCGGCGGCAGCGGCCAACTGCCGCGATCGATCGTGACCCCGATTCCAGCCGGCAAGATGCGGGCCAGGTTTTCGTGCAGGCCGCCGCCCGTGATGTGGGCGATGCCGTGGACCACGCTCTTCACTTTGTAATGCGTGAGGACGCTGCGGACGGCGCGGGCGTAGATCGTCGTCGGCCGGAGCAGAACTTCGCCGACGGTGGCGCCGCACGGCTCGAGGCGATCATTAATGCCAAGTCCAGCCACGTCGAACACGATCTTTCGCACCAGACTGTAACCGTTTGAGTGGACGCCGTTTGACGCGACGCCGAGCACCACGTCGCTTGGCGAGATCGTCGAGCCGTCAAGCACTTTTTGCTTTTCGACGACGCCGACGCAGAAACCGGCGAGGTCGTAGTCGCCGCGGGCGTAGAGATCCGGCATGATCGCCGTCTCGCCGCCCACGAGCGCCATGTCGCTCTCGACGCAGCCGTCGCTCACACCGCGGACGATCGCTTCCAAGAGTTGCGGATCGTCGTGCGACATCGCCACGTAGTCGAGGAAGAAGAGCGGCTCCGCACCGCAGCAGAGCACGTCGTTTACGCACATCGCCACCAGATCGATGCCGATCGTATCGTGCCGGCCGGCGAGCTGGGCGACTTTCAATTTCGTGCCGACGCCGTCGGTGCCGGAGACGAGCACCGGTTCGCGGTAATTCCGCGCGAACAGACCCTGCGAGAAGTCGAGCTGAAACAGTCCCGCGAATCCACCTTCGTTTGCGAGCACACGCGGCGAGTGGGTCCGCCGCAACAGCCGCGGCAGCCGGGCCATCGATTCCTCATAGACGGCCAGGTCGACGCCAGAGTCTTTGTAGGTCGTTTTCGCCATTGAAGACAGATTAAAGGGGGAGGGCGGAAGGGGGAAGGGGGAAGGATGATTGTGATCGTGAAACTGTTAGCGTCGTAGCGCGAACCGCTGCAATGAGTGTGATTGCCTTCCGCCCTCCCCCTTCCGCCTTCCCCCTTTGTTCTCATTGAAACGCTCGTTCCGCTCAAAACAAGGATTCTAAGCGGCGAAGCTCTGCGGTAGGATGGCTCCGCATTGAAGTAGACTTCAGGCGGGTGTCGAAGGGTAAGGGCGGCGCGATTGCGCTCCACGCACGGCAGGGCAGCCGGATAACCGACAGGACCGTCGGCTTGGATGTTTCGCGCCGGTGAAGTTTCCCAAGTCCCTTCTACACGAGTCTGCTGCCCGATGCTTACGACCGCTACGAATTTCCTTGCCCGCCGCGTGTTTGTCGTCATGCCCAAGACGAGCCGTAAAACTACCCCTGCCTGGACCCAGTTTACCTATCCGCTGCCCTACGGCGCGGTGCTGCGCGATGGCGGAGTCCAGTTCGTCGTCTTCAGCCGCTCGGCGACGGCGATGCGAGTGCTCTTGTACGACACGGTCAACGATCCCGATCCGAGCCGCATCATCGACTTTAGCCCCAGCTCCGATCGCTGGGGCGACATTTGGAGCGTGTTCGTCCCCGAGCTGAAGGCGGGGCAGCTATACCACTTCCAGGCCGATGGGCCGTTCGATCCCAAGGAAGGCCATCGCTTCATTCGCGACGCGCGGCTGATCGACCCCTACGCCCGGGCGCTCGCTGGCGGCTTCTTGCCGAATGATGATGGCATCACCCGCCCGCCGAAGTGCGTCGTGGTCGACGACCATTTCGACTGGAAAGGCGACCGCCATCTCAAGCGGCCGCTCTCCGAGTCGATCATCTATGAGATGCATGTCCGCGGCTTCACGCAAAGTTCGACGAGCGAAGCGGAACACCCCGGCACCTACCTCGGCGTGATCGAGAAGATTCCGTACTTGAAATCCCTCGGCGTGACGGCGGTCGAGTTGATGCCGGTTAACGAATTCCCCACCGAGGAGAGCGACGGCTCGAAGCGCGACCGCACGTTCTACTGGGGCTACGATCCGATGGCCTTCTTTGCGCCCCACCGCGGCTACATGGAGGGCACCACGCCCGGCGACCAGGTACGGCAATTCAAGGAGATGGTCCGCGCGCTGCACGCCGCCGGCATCGAAGTGATTCTCGACGTCGTTTTCAACCACACCGCCGAAGGCAACGACGAGGGCCCCACGTTCAGCTTCAAGGGACTCGAGAACAAAGTCTATTACATGCTGAACGACGATGGCAGCTACAAAAACTACTCCGGCTGCGGCAACACCATCAACGGCAACCACCCGATCATCCGCGAGATGATCTTCCACTGCCTGCGGCATTGGGTGCACAACTTCCACATCGACGGTTTCCGTTTCGACCTGGCTTCGATCCTGAGCCGCAACCGGAAGGGCGAGCTGGTTCCGAATCCGCCGATGGTCGAGCTGATCGCCGAAGACCCGATGCTCACGGACACGAAGATCATCGCCGAAGCCTGGGACGCGGCCGGCGCTTTTCAAGTCGGCTCCTTCGCCACGCAACGCTGGGCCGAGTGGAACGGCCACTACCGCGACAACGTCCGCCGCTACTGGCGGGGCGATTTCGGGATGACCGGCCCGATGGCCACGCGGCTCTCCGGCTCGAGCGATCTCTATCTTTCCAGCGGTCGCTTGCCGTACCACAGCATCAACTTCATCACGTCGCACGACGGCTACACGCTCAACGACTTGGTCACGTATGAGCGGAAGCACAACATGGCCAACGGCGAGGAGAACCGCGACGGCGACAACACCAACTACCGCGCCAACTACGGCATCGAAGGCCCGACCCGCCGCAAGGCAATTACGCGACTCCGCGACCGGCAGATCAAGAACATGCTCGCGTCGCTCATGCTGAGCCAGGGCGTGCCGATGCTCGTCTACGGCGACGAGGTGCAGCGGACGCAGCGCGGCAACAACAACGCCTACTGCCAGGACAACGCCACCAGTTGG
>JANNTD010000290.1:0-6065 GCA_031403315.1 Planctomycetota bacterium | reverse complement strand
CGATCCGAGCACCGGCACGTTCTACGACTTCCTGGAGTTCACGGTTACCAATAGCGCCAGCAGCGTGATCAGCCTCGACATGGACACGTCGCAGGTCGATTCGTTCGGCATGCCGATCGGGCTGCAGTTCTTCAAGGACGCGGCGGGCACGCTGCCGTTCAACTTCACGATCAACGGCAGCACGAACGGGAACAACCAGATTACGGGCGTGACGAATCTCAATCAGTTGGTGCTGGATGGTTTGGGCATCGGTCAGCCGATCACGGGCCCCTCGGGCAGCGGCATACCGGCGGGGACGTTTGTCTCCGGGTACGAGATTAGCAGTCAGACGATTTACTTGAGTCAGGTTGCTTCGACGAGTCAGAGCGTGACGCTTACGGCCTATGCTGGCGGCGAAGTAGGCGTCGAAGCGACGCGGGATGTGATCCTGACGGGTTCGACCAACAACGCACTATTCGAATTCTTGCAGAATCAAGTCGCGGCCGGGAACAGCCAGGCCGGGGCGTTCCTGCAGACCGCGGCACCATTCCGCACCGCTGGGGCGCAGCAGATTTCCGGCGCCAGCAACGCGGGGCCGATCGTGATTACGACCTACGACACGACCGGCTTGGCGAACGGCAACGTGGTGACGATCTCGGGTGTGACGGGCAATACGGCTGCCAACGGCACTTACACGATCAGTGGCTTGACGTCGACGTCCTTTATCCTCAACGGCACGACGGGGAGCGGTGCCTACGCCAGCCGCGGCACCTGGTCGATGGCGATTACTGGAGGGACGATTCTCCAGTCCGGCGAAATCCAACTCACCGCCTCGAACTTGATGGGGCTTGCCGACGGCGACCTGGTGGAAATCACGGGGATCGAAGGCCTGACTGGCGCCAACGGATTGTTCTTTGTGTCGAGCGTTTCGTCGATGCAGGGGCAGTTCACACTGGTTGGTTCGAGTGGAAGTGGTGCTTACACGAGTGGCGGCACGTGGAACGTTTACGCACCAGGAAATCGACTGGTCTCGCCCAAGGACATTGTCGAAGGACTCGACAGTCCGCAAGATCTCGGCACGCTCAACAACTATTACAACGAAGTGGTTGACGCCTTCTTCGTAAATTATGCGGCGACTGGCGTGCCGGTCGGCAACAGTGGAACGGCTGGCAATCAAACATTTAATCTTGTGTCTACGGCTTACAACAACACGGCCCTGATCTATTCGGGCCAGGTGCAACTCGACACGACTTACAACGCCTACGCACTGACGCTGACGGAAACGACGAGCACCGACCCCACGACGTACAAGATCTACTATCCGTTCTTCAGTTCGAATACGCCGGCCGACTACACGCCACTGTTGCCGGTGGCGTTGACGACGCCGCCCTGGATCATTTCGCAGGGCTGGAGCGATCAATCGGCTTCGCAAATGATCTTTGCCTGCGATGCCGTGTTTGCCGACAACGTCGCGCGAGCGACCCACGACATGACCGTCGCTGGGGCCGTTGCGGTGCTGGGCGATCTGGAAGACTCGATCTCGGCGGCATTCAATCGCGGCATCGTGCTCAACACACCGAGCACTTGGGACCAAACCGCGACGTGGTTCCAACAAAACGACTCCCAGGCGACCACGTACAACATTCAACCGGGAACTTACAACTACTGGGTGCAGTACTGGCATCAAACGGGGCTGACGTACGGCGATCTGGCTTACGCGTTCCCGTACGACGATAAGTTTGGTGCGAGCACGAATCTCGATCTGACCGACGTGGGTCTGGCGCAGATCAGGCTGGGCCAATGGACGGGCAGCCAAAGCGTGACGCCGAGCACGACTGCGTTCCAGAGCTTCCCAAGCACTTCCACGGCGACCGGCAGCTTGACGCTCACGGCGCAGGTCGCAGGGACGAATCCAACCGGCACGGTGACGTTCTTCATCGACGGCATTCCGATCAACTCGATCGATGGCAGCTCCACTCCGCCAATCGAGCCGATCGCAATCAACGGCAGCGGTGTGGCCACGATCACCGCGCAAATGCCGGTGTTGCCCAGCGGTACGGCGACAGCGACCTACACGGTGACGGCCGTTTATTCGGGCGATGCCAGCAATTTGCCGAGCATCGCCTTCGATTCGCTGCAAATCGTTGAGCCGATCGCGGTGACGATTACGCCCAACGGCGGCGTGCTGGGTTCCGACGTGGAGCTGCAAGCGACGCTGCCGGGTTCGGACTTCGCCGGCAGCTTGACGTTCAGCATCGCGCACAGCGACGGCAGCGGGAGCCAGACGTTGACCACGGTGACACCGACCAGCGTAAACGTCACGGTGCCCAGTGCCACCATTCCCCAGAGTCTGTTGCAGTTCACCGGCAACACGACCAGCGGCAGCCCCACGATCACGGGTGTGTCGAGCGTCGTGGACCTGCAGGCCGGGCAGACCATTATGGGAGCCGGCATACCGACGGGGGCGACCATTTTTAGTGTCGACAGCAGCTTGAATACGGTCACGCTCAACACGAACGCGACGGCGACTTCCAACTCCGCCGTGACGTTTACGTCGAACGGGGCCGGTGCGGACTTCGTGATCACAGCCAGCTTCACGCCGTCGGGCAGCGGCAGCCCTGCCGCCGGCACCGCGATCTTGAACGTCACGGCCGCCCCCTATTCGCTGCTCCTGGCTCCCGGCAGCGGGGCATTAGGTTCGACGCCGATGATGACCGTGACGCTTCCCGGCCCGCTTTACAACGGAACCGTCGAATTCTTCATTTCGCTCAGCGACGGCACGGAATCGCAGAGCTTGGGCAGCGTGAACGTAGGGAGTGGCACGCTCACCAACGGCAACCAGATCGTGGCAAGCACTTTTGCGATCCCGCAGGATCTCTTGACGTTTACCGCCTTCGCCGATGGCAGCACGATGCTCACGGGGCTATCGACGATTTCAAACCTCGTGCCCGGCACGGGCCCGAACTCTCAAACGTTTTCAGGCGGCGGGCTCCCGGCTGGAACCACGATGAGCGGATATGCGCCGGCGACGCTGACGCTCACGAATGCGGCCGCGGCGACGTCGACCGAGCCGGTGACATTTACGGCAGGCGGCGTGACGATTACGGGAATGACCACCCAAGGGCAGCAGGCGGTCCAGGTCACGAGCGTGTCGGGCTGGACTCTCACCACGAATCTGACTTCGGTAAGCATCACCGACAACAGCCAGAATCAATTTGTCGGACCCGGCAACACGATTCTAAATTTCATGCCCGCGACCGCCACGCTGAGCAACACTGTCTCATCCTCTCCGACCGCCATCACGTTCACCTCGAGCGCGAACGGCCAAATATATCCGATCACGGCGACCTGGACGCCCACGGGTGGCACGCCGTTGTCGACTTCGCAGTTGTTTGCGGTGAGCTTGTAACGACGGCGGTTGCAAATCGCCGCGCGACATTCGATCATAGAAAGGGGGCCGTGCGGAGAACACGGCCCCCTGCGACATCTTGGGTGGGAGCATCGCGCGGGCTGTTACTGCCAAATTGGCACCGGCGAAATGCCTGGCTCGGCAGGAGCCTCGCCCTCGCGTGTGCTACTGCACCACGACGTACGAGCCGTTGAACGAGACGAGCGGGCCGGCGGGGCCGGCGATTTCGACAGTGAGGTCGATCTTGGCCTGTTTCTTGTCGTCGAGCATTTCGAGAAAATACTGTCGGGCTTCGGCGGAGACTGGCCGGCAGCGGGCGAAGATCTCGGCGGACGTGACCGGCTCCTGGTAGCGGATCGAGCTGCGGCGGATGACGACGGTGGCGCGGCGGTCGAGTTCCTGGAGGAGCAAGAAAACGGTTCCCCAGCCGGCGATGGTGCAGAGCGCGTTGAGGCTGCCGGCGAAGGCGGTTTGTTGGTGGTTGCGGTTGGGGCCCAAGGGGAGCCGCATTACGAGGCCGTTGGGTCCGCCGTCGTGGACCGAGATGCCCATCTGCGAGCACATGGGGATTTCCCGCTCGAGCATGTCCTGCAGCTCGCGGAGTTCCGGCGCGAGCTTGGCGGGAATCGGCTTGGCGGACGCGTCGGGCATGGGTGGGGGAGAGTGCGGAGCGGGGAGGTGATGACAATGTTTATCGTAGTCGATGCGGGGGGAATTCACTAGCGGGACGCCGACACCAGTTCGCCCGTCCGCCCGCTCGCTGAAGCGAGCTCGCCGTCAGAGTTTTAGGAGCAGGAGCACCGAGTAGTTCACCAGGTGTGGGTCGGCGCCGTTGGGTGTGCTGTCGAAGCGGTCGTTGGCCGAGATCTTGAGGCTTACGTTCGACGGCTTCACGAGCTCGATCTCCCAGCCACCGTCGGCCACGATACGGTACCGGCCGAAGTCGGCGAACTCGGGGTAGTATTCGAAATTGGCGAAGAATTTTTGGGTGTCGGTCACACTCTGTTCGTATTCGAACCCGAACAGCGCTTCGGGCACCCACTCGTTGTCCGATCCACCGAATTCGCGCGACGCACCACCACCGACCCGCGTGGTCAGGTTGATCGCCGGGTCCTTGAAGATCTGGAAGCCGACGCCGGAGCTGCCGTTCGTCTGCAGATCGAATTCCTGGAACTGGTCGTAGAACACGTTGGCTTTGGTGTAGAGCGACCAGGGCGAGCTGTCGTCGAGCAGCCAGTCGTTGCGGACATCGCTAGTGGCGTTGTTCTGGGTGGTCTCTTCGCCGGTGGTCGTGCGGTTGTAGTAGATGCTGTAGTCGAGCTTCGAGAAGCGCGACTCGCGTTTGAGGTAGCCACCGGTGCGGATGCTGAACGACTCGTTGTTGCCGGTCGAGCCGTTGATGCCGAGTTCGATGCCGGTGTCCCAGGGCGTGCCGCCGAACCATTCGGTCGGCTGGTACCAGGTAGACTCGTCGGTCTCGACGATGTCGTCGGCTACAGTATCGTCGCCCAAGAACCACGGTCCGCCGTATTCCGTGGTGTCGTCGGTTTCGTTCTCCGGGACGGGCAACTCGCCGACGGCAGGCGTTGGTTCCGGCGCCGAGGCGACGCGGACCTGCGGCGAACTAGGCGGCGTCCAATTCGACGACGGTGGCTCCTCGGCGGCGACTGCTACCAGCGCGAAAGTGGCAGCGACGAACGCAGCAACAAACGCAAGCGTGGTGCGGATCAGCGGAGCTCTCATCGTTCGCTGCCAGGCTGGAGACCAAAGCGCAATCGCGCTGCGGGAAGACAAGGCCGCGACTTATAGCAGGCAGTGCGTCAACCCTCAAGCCGAGCCGCAGCGGCCGCCAGCATCGCTGGCACGCGGGAATCAAAACAGGCCGGGCATCTTGCGAAGCCCGGCCCGATCAATTGTCGAACGTAAGTTTGCTAAGATCCACGCGGCTCAGTTGCAGCCACAGTCGCAACCACCACAGCCGCCGCAGGCCGGCACTTCGACCTGCTTGCAAACCATCCGGCGAACCGTGACCGGCACCTCCTCGGTGTAGGTCTCGGGGACGCAGACCGTGTAGTTGACGTTCTTTTCTTCCGGTTGGCACTCGTAGCGGCAGACGGTGTAGGTCCGCGTCCGCAGCTCGGGCTTGCAGACCGTGTACTGGACTTCCTTGGTCTGCGGCTCGCTGACGTACTTGCAGACCTTGTATTCGCGGGTCCGCGTTTCGGGCCGGCACTTGGTCACATTGCACGTCCGCGTCCGCTCTTCGTTGCGGTACTTGCAGACGTTGACCGTACGGGTTTTCTCGTCGTTGCGATACTTGCAGAGCGTCACGGTGCGGGTCCGGTCTTCCTGACGGTACTTGCAGACGTTGTACGTGTACGGCACCTGTTCGGTGTGCCGGTCGTAGGTCGTGCAGGCGACTTCCTTGGTCTCGGTGGTCGGCACCCACACCCGGCAGCAGACGGTCCGCGTGCCGCAGCCGCCACAGTTGTCGCAGCCACAACCGCCGCAATTTCCGCAGCCGCCACAAGGAACTTCTTTCTGTTGCGTTTCCCAATGCCCGCCGCAGACGTTGACGGTCTTCATCGTGGTCGTGGGAATACACTTAACAATCGTCCGCGTGGCCTGGACCGGTTCGGTGTAGGGCACGCACACCTTGTAGGTCACTTCCTTGGTC
>JANNTD010000289.1:0-6106 GCA_031403315.1 Planctomycetota bacterium | reverse complement strand
TACGACTACGTCGAACAGATGCTCCGCGAGCTGTTCGGGCATACGCAGGAACAATGTCACAAGATTGCTGAAGCGGTGGACAAAGACGGGCGAGCCATCGTACTCACAACCACCCAAGAGCACGCCGAGTTGAAGCGCGATCAGATCATCGCCTACGGCAAAGATAAAGCGATGAAGAACTGCAAAGGCTCGATGCACGCGACGATTGAGAGCGCATCGTAGAAGGAAGTAATCGGATGAAGTTGCGCACAGTGACTCTCGGCTGCAAAGTCAATCAGTACGAAACGCAATTCGTGCGCGAGGGGCTGCTGGGGATTGGCTACGAAGATGCGGCCGAAGAAGAGGCGGCCGATCTGTGCATTGTCAACACTTGCACGGTGACCGGCGAGGGCGATTCCAAGAGCCGGCAGACGATTCGTCGGCTCGCGCGGCGGAACCCGGCTGCGAAGATTGTCGTGATGGGTTGCTATGCGACGCGGGCTCCGCACGAAGTAGCGGCGCTGCCGAACGTGACCGAAGTTGTCACCGACAAGAGGGAGCTCCCCGATCTGTTGGGACGGTTTGGCGTGACCGATGTGCCGACCGGGATCTCGACGTTTGGCCGGCGGCATCGAGCCTACGTAAAAGTGCAGGACGGCTGCATGTTGCGGTGCAGTTTCTGCATCATCCCTTACGTGCGGCCGCAGCTCACCAGCCGGCCGATCGAACACATCCTCGACGAAGTGCGGCGGCTCGTGGACAACGGTTACCGCGAAGTGGTGCTCACAGGCATCCATCTCGGCCACTATGGCGTCGAATGGAATCGCAATGCGGCGAAGGAACAATGGGTGCGGCTCTCGCACCTGGTGTCACGAATCGCGCGGCTGCCGGGCGATTTCCGCGTGCGACTCTCCAGCATCGAGGCAACGGAAGTGACGCGCGAGCTCGTCGACGTGCTGGCCGATGGCGGCGAGCGGGTCTGCCCTCATCTGCACATTTCGATGCAGAGCGGCAGCGACAGCGTGTTGCGACGGATGCGGCGACGCTGGGGGAGCCAGCGCTTCATCGACCGCTGCAATTTGTTGAAAGAGCGGCTCGATCGGCCGGCGATCACGACCGACATCATCGTCGGCTTCCCCGGTGAAACCGATGCAGAATTTGCCGAGACGATTGCCACGTCGCGGGCCGTCGGGTTTTCGAAGATTCACATTTTTCCATTTAGCCCGCGCCGCGGTACGCCGGCCGCGACGATGCCCGATCAGGTTCGCGCGCAAGTGCAACAAGAGCGGTCGCGCGAGCTCGCGGCCGTCGAGATTGAGTTGCGCGACGAGTACTTCGCAAGCTTGCGCGGCAAGCAGCTCCGCGTACTGGTCGAAAGCAAGGCGGAAGGGGGAAGGCGGAAGGGGGAAGGTCAATCCATCGTAGCTCTGCCTTCGACCCTCCCCACTCCCCCTTCCCCCTTCGTCTGGCTTGGCACTTCGTGCCGCTATGCACCGGTTGAGCTGGCAATCGATGAATCGCGCGTCGGCGAGCTGGTCGACGTAATCGCCGGCGGTGTGCGGGACGGCCATATCGTGGCACTTTCGGAGTGAATCGGCGGCGGTGCAATTTTTTAAAAAACCGGGCGAACCGATCGCAGGGCCGCTGCGTAGCACGCACTTCGCCGAGTTCCGTTGATTTTCGCGGCGGCTTTCATTAAGTTAATGGTGCATCGCCGAACGCGCGGCTGGGGCGTATTTTCGGCGGCACCCCGCGCGGCGCACCGCGCTCCCCACGAACCGTTGCATCGAGTTTGAGTCTCGACGAACGGCCCTACCATGAATCGGAGCCCTAGCATGAAGTCTCGAAGCTGCCATCCTCGGCGCGGTTTCACCCTGGTCGAACTTCTGGTCGTGATCGCGATCATCGGCGTCTTGGTTGCGCTCTTGCTGCCGGCGATCCAAGCCGCCCGCGAAGCGGCCCGCCGCAGCGAATGCATGAATCATCTCAAGCAGATGGGCTTGGCGATTCAGAGTCACCACGACGTAAAGAGGCAGTTCCCAATGGGACGCAACGGACGAAATCAGTTCGCGGTATCTTGGGCGTATTTCATCCTGCCGCAGATCGAAGAGCAGGCCATTTTCGATGCCTATGACGAAACCGTGCGAGTCGACGACGCGAAAAATGCCACAACGATGCGCACTCCGATTCAGATTTACGCCTGTCCGAGCCGCCGTCAGCCGACCGCCGATCGGAATTTCGACAACAATGACGACCCGCCAGCCGTTGATCACAGGGGCGTCGCATCTTTGGGCGACTACGCAGCCAACGCCGGGCACGAAGAAGACACTGGACTGGAAGTCGAGGACTGGGAAGATCCACTAACGCACAAGATCATCAACATACGAATCGCCGGCCCGATTTATACCGGCTCGAACATCAATGCCCGCCGCGTGATCGACGGGCTCTCGAAAACTCTCGCTGTCGGCGAGAAGCATATTCGACCGGTCGAATCGGACTGGACCGAAGAAATGGTTCAATTCGAGCAGGGTGACACAGCTTTCTTGGCCGGTGATCACATCTTTTCGATCCTCCGCTGCACGGAAGAGGGCTTGGCAGACGGGCCGGACGATGATGAAGACGAAAAATTCGGCGGCCCTCATTCGGGCGTCGTGCTATTTGTCTTTCTCGACGGCCACGTGGACGGCATTTCGAGAGACATCGAAACCAAGGAATTAATGCTCATGAGTTCCATCGGCGACGAAGGAACGATTGACGAACAAGACTAAGCCCCCAGAAAAACCTCCGCCCTAGAATCCGAGCCTACCTGCCCTCCCCCAGTTTCCCTCCCGCCTTTCAACCTCCCACCTACAGAAGCGAGGCAAGCATGAAGCGCTCGAACTGTCGCCATAGGAATGCATTTACATTGGTCGAATTGCTGGTCGTGATCGCGATCATCGGGATCTTGGTCGCGCTCTTGCTGCCGGCGATCCAAGCGGCGCGGGAAGCCGCGAGACGAACCGAATGTCAGAATCATCTGAAACAAGTCGGGATCGCGCTGCAAACGTATCACGACACGCAGCAGTCGTTTCCGATGGGACGCGACAAACCCAACCAGTTCGGCGTCTCGTGGGCGTTTCGTTTGCTGCCGCAAATAGAGGAAACGGCGATCTATGCGGCGTTCAACAAAGCGGCGCGCGTCGACGATCCCGCGAACGAGAAGGCGATGCGGACGCCGATCGAAGTCTACGCTTGCCCGAGTCGCCGAAAGGCCGCCGCAGATCGAAACTTCGATAACAACGACGCTGCTCCCGACCCGGACAAACAAGGCGTGGCGTCGCTCGGCGACTATGCCGCCAATGCGGGGCACCATGTGGAAACCGGCATGCAAAATTTGGCGGCCGACGACACGTTTAGCCCCGCCGCCGTCGACACCACGGAAGCCGGGCCGATTTACAGCGGTTCGCGGATCAACGCTCGTCGCGTGACGGACGGCCTGTCTTCGACGATTGCGGTCGGCGAACGCCATGTCCCACCCGTCGATGAAACGATCGAAGAAGCCAAGCAACAGTGGCAGCAGGGTGACACGGGCTTTCAGGCCGGCGATAATCGCTGGTCGATCCTGCGCCAGAGCGGCGACAACACCGACGGTGACCCGACGGACGACGGACTGGCAAGTGGGCCGGAT
The DNA here is from genome assembly GCA_031403315.1 of Planctomycetota bacterium. Lineage (GTDB taxonomy): Bacteria > Planctomycetota > Planctomycetia > Pirellulales > Lacipirellulaceae > DASYDU01. The sequence goes on along the minus strand of JANNTD010000289.1, from coordinate 2,460 downwards.
GATCCCAGCCACATGAAATTCGGCGGACTCCACCCGGGCGTGACGATGTTCGCGTTCCTCGACGGCCACGTCGACGCGATCGCCAACGACGTCGCCCAAGAAAGCCTCATGGCTCGATGCACCATCGCCGGAGGTGAGGTCGTGAAACCCAACTAGTGCGAGTCGCACGGACGTATAGCGTGTGCCGTATCGTGTTTTCCGGACGAAAGCGACGAAAAATCCGCTACAGCTACGTGAAACGCTCAAGGAAGCCGCAATGCCGCAACTTGCCGTGATCTTCGACATGGACGGAGTGCTCGTGGATTCGTATCACGCGCACTATGAGAGTTGGAAGCAAGTCTATGGCGAACTGGGGGTCGAATACACGGAGGCGACCTTTGGAGCCGATTTCGGTCGGACGAGCCGCGACATCCTGCGTCGGACGCTCGGCGACGGACTGGCGGACGAGCGCGTGGGTGAATTGGACCAGCGCAAGGAGGCGTTCTATCGCGACATCCTGCGCGAAAACTTTCCGGCCATGGACGGCGCTTCCGAACTGATCCACGCGCTCGCCGAGGACGGTTTCCGGCTGGCGATTGGTTCGTCCGGTCCGCCGGAAAACGTTGCGTTGGTGATGGACACGCTCGCGGGCGGGCGGCGATTCGATGTCGCCGTGACCGGGGCCGACGTCACCCGCGGGAAGCCTGATCCACAGGTGTTTCTGATCGCGGCCGAGCGGCTGGGCGTGCCGGTCGCAGGTTGTGCCGTCGTTGAAGATGCACTGCACGGCATCACTGCGGCCCAACGGGCTGGAATGGCAGCGATAGCGCTCACGGGTACGCTCGAGCGCGACGAACTGGCGGCGGCCGACGCGGTGGTGGATAGTTTGCGGCAGCTATCGCCCGAGCGGATTCGCGCGCTGATCACGTCTCGCGCGACGTAAATAGCGCCCGACCGCGATCGGCACCAATCAAGCCTCGCACTTCCGTGCAGAAACCGCGTAGCGACAATTCGCCGTGGGGCATCGCTCCGTGGCGTAAATTCGCCACGCCGGCAGTGGAAGCATTCCGCAGGTCTCGACCGAATAGAGTTAGTAATTGGCGCCTCCGTCGCCACGATCGTTAGCGCCCGAATAGTTCGCTTAGCCGGCGGCGCAGCAATTTGCGCTGCTACAGATTAGACTCAGAAAAATCAACCCGCTATACTGAGGGGCCTGTAAATTACTTTTCCTTCCCGAGAGTTCTTGGTGCCCTTGTAGGACTCCAGCGATCGCGGAAAGAGTTTGTAGTTTGGAGTTGAGCACGATGAAGCTGTATGTTGGCAACCTTTCTTTTTCGACAACGGAGGAAGCGTTGCAAAATGAGTTCTCGGCCCATGGTCAGGTCGAGGAAGTGGCGGTGATCACCGACCGCGACACCGGCCGCCCTCGCGGCTTTGCCTTCGTCACGATGAGCAATGACGCCGAAGCCCGCGCCGCGATCGAAGGCCTGAATGGCACCGAAGTGGACGGCCGCACGATCACCGTGAACGAGGCCAAACCGAAGAGCACCGCCGGCGGTGGCCGCGGTGGACCGCGCGGTGGCGGCGGTGCCAGCCGGGACAATCGCTGGTAGGCGTTCGGACCGCGGCATCCGTGATCGCACATCGCGCAATTCTCAAAGCGCTCGACTTGGGGTCGATCTGCGTCGCCGCGATTCGTGCGCGAACCAAGTGACACTGAGCACGATGGCTGATCGCAAGCTTTTTTTCGCGCAAAGACGCAAAGGAGCAACGGTCGCAAAGAAAATTAAGAACGCGGAAATCTCACTGCGTTTCGGCGAAAACACATCTTCTTTTAGTCTGTTTTGCGGTCTTTGCCCCTTTGCGTCTTTGCGCGCAACTTTGTTATGCTTGGGGCAGGATATCGATGAATGCTTGCCGCGCACGGCTTGCCGGGTTAGGCTGGCCGTATGGAGCAAAATGAACTGACGGCGAAGCTTTCCCAGCTTCACACCGAATTGGCAAAGACCCACGAGGTCGATGCGGAAAGTCTCGACCTGTTGCGCAAGTTGACGGCCGACATCGGCCGGCTGCTCGACGGGAAGGACGATGCTGGCGACGAGGACACCGAGGGCGTCGCGAGCGGTCTGAAGGACTTGCTGCTCAAGTTCGAGTCGGAGCATCCGGAGTTGGCGATCACGGTGGGAAAAGTCGCGGACGCCCTGGCGTCGATCGGCATTTAGCTATTTCGATTGGGAGGGCGAAGCTCCTGCTGAGCCTGGGCGTAACACGGGTTCGGCTCGGCGGGAGCCTCGCCCTCCCATTTTTTACTCGGTTGGGGTCTTTTACATGGCGGTGACCTTGGGAAGTCGGGTCGTGCCCAGCCTATTGGTGTCCGACATGCGGCGGACGCTCGAATTCTACGTCGAGAAGCTCGGCTTCACGCAGACTGGTTTCTATCCGATCGAGAGCGATCCGGAATGGACCGAGGTCCGCCGCGAC
>JANNTD010000288.1:0-9825 GCA_031403315.1 Planctomycetota bacterium | reverse complement strand
CGGCGAATTTTTCCTTGCGGACGTGTTCCGCTTCGTAAGCATCTTGGATGATGGCCAGATCGAGATCCAGCAGACGATTGAGCGACTGAATCGTATCAATCAATACCGTGGGGGAGCAGCTTTCGGACTGGGCCACCAGTCGGATGACCCCATTGCGTAGCCTGGCAAGCGCAGCGCTGGTGTACGCGGGATGCAGGCCGATTTCGGCGTGGCGGAGGCCGATGCTCCAGCGGCGGGCTACGTAGTCGACGTCATATTCGGCGCGCAGCGAATCGCCCAACCAACTCCGCAAGCTGCCTTTCAAGCGTTCGATCTGGGCAGCTCCGCCGGTGATGACCCGCGTCGTCTCGGGGTGCTGCTGGAGCTCGGCGTAAAAATCGTCAATGAGTCCCGGCAGGCCGGCTTCCACCACGCTGGCAACGCCGCGGACGTTGACGGCATCTCGCTCCGTCCAGCCGACGTAACGTTGAAGATCACGATAGCGTGTGAAAAAATCGGCAGCCGACATACCCGGACACGTGCAAGGTGTAAAGTGTGGAAGACCCGCTGATTGTAATCGCATCCAGGCACGATGCGTAGCACCGGCCGCCGAGGAATCGTGCGACTAGTCCTTTGTTCCCAGGTCGTCCGCGTACGCCTGTTGCAGCATGCCGTTTTCTTCGCTTTCGTGGTGCATCAGTTGTTTAATGAAATCCTCGAAGCGGAGGGTCAACACTCGCCAACACTGGGGCTCGCCCGTGTCGCATCCGGCGAGACCGATCAACGAATCGAGTCCCTGTAACAACTCCACGTGCTCGTGCGACAAGCTATCTGCCTGCCGCGAAAGCTGCGGCGCGCGGGACACGACGTGGTCGAAGAAGCCCTCATGCTCTTCGCTGTGAAAGTGCGATTCGAGACGGCCGCGGAATTCGTTAAGCAGCCTCTCCATTTCCGCCAAGGGGACCTGTCGCAGCTCAAGTTGGTGATGGAGGAACTTGATTCGCTCGCGAAGAAAATCGTGTTCGCGCCGGGCTTGTTCGTACGCGGAGCGTTTGGACACATGCGCAGTCATGACAATAACTCCTCGAAAAAACGCCTGTGAGATTGGTTCGCCGCCTAACCGTTGAGTTCCCCGACGTGACGGGGCGCGCAGAACAGTCACACACCGCGCCCCGTAGGGCACGTCCACAGCGCGGTCGCGCCAGCACTTCCGCGAACCGTGTTCGAATAAACTCCGTGAAAACCGATACATGCACAGCGTGTGCCGGAAACAGCGGATTTGGCGCAGAGTTTGCTCCAACTCTCGGAACGATAAGTTGGAGCGATATGGCCGAGATGCCATCGTGGATGGCGTCCTTCAAAAGGCGGGTTCGAGCAATGGAATGCGAAGAGGACCAAGTCATGTCTACAGCTACAGCGGATGCAGAGGAAGCGACCGTCAATTGGCTCGGCGACGTCACCGAAGAAGTGCGGAGATTATTGGCAAATCACCCCCATTTTCACGGTAGAGCCAATACGTTCGAGTTTTTCGAATGCGACCAAATACTGTTGGTGCGCGGCCAGGTGCCGTCGTTCTACTTGAAACAAGTCCTGCAAACCGCGCTGCGGGACGTGGCCGGAATCAGGAGGATTGATAACCGGGTGGACGTGGTCAGTCCCGACGGTCTGAGTAGCGTGCGGCGACGATAGGCGTCTTGGGGATATCGCCGCCGGCACCGCGGTGGTGCTTGGATCGTCGGGACTCGGCCAGTCCGACTAATCTCTGGTCGGCCCCGATGCGGAAGCCTTCCCTGGATGCCTGCTGAAGAGTGGGCCTGCTAAAGAGTGGCAGCTTGATTGACTGGGCGGAGAGGGAAGAGTTCCGCGGGGCGTTGAACCCCGTCAGCAAGATATCCTGCGGTTGGCTGCCGGCAACAGGATCGCAAACTCGGTCCGCCGGCCGTATCTGAATCGCACACGGCGCGCCAAGCAGCACAGTTCAATCGGCCGCGTGTTGACCGGATGCACCGAATTCCGCCGCGAAACGGCCGACCACTACGGCATTTGAATTGCTTATGCAATCATCGCTGCGGTCGCACGGTCCGCCGCACGGTGATCGTCCGACGACTCGGGTAGAGTTGACGATGTCCTGCAGCGAACCGTTGGGTACGGTGCGTCTCACCGCCGGAGCCAGCAAGTCGTGCCGACCGCTCGCGCCAAGGAACTCACGCCATGCGACCCGATCTGACCACGCATTATCTGGGACTGACGCTCAATAATCCGCTGGTGGCCTCGGCGGGACCAATGACGGGCGACTTGGATGCACTCGCCCGGCTGGCCGAGGCCGGCATCGCGGCAGCCGTATTGCCGTCGCTGTTTGAAGAACAGATCACTCGGCCTCCATCGGAACCTCACCTTCACTACGAGCATACGGCAGGCTGTTACACGGCGACGCTCTCCAGCACCGCAGACATCCATCGATATAATGTGGGACCGCGAGACTACCTGCAACTAATCGAAGCGGCGAAGCAAATCGTGCCGATTCCGATCATCGGCAGCTTGAATGGCTACTCGCGCGGTGGGTGGGTGCGCTACGCGCGAGAGATTCAAGACGCGGGGGCCGACGCGCTCGAGCTGAATATCTACCTCGTGCCGACGTCGCCCGAATTGTCTGCCAAGGATGTCGAGGACCAGCATCTCGACCTGGTTCGGGCGGTGCGTGGAGCGACTACGATTCCGTTGGCCGTGAAAATCGGGGCCCAGTTCAGCAGCCTGCCGAATTTCGTCGCCCAGTTGGCAAAGGCCGGTGCGGACGGCGTGGTGCTCTTCAACCGCTACCTCGAGCCCGACGTCGACCTGCATACGCTGCAATTCACGCCGCAGTTGACGCTCAGCAACAGCCACGAAATGCGGCTGCCGATGCGATGGATCGGCGTGTTGCGCGACCAGGTATCACTCTCACTGGCCGCCAGCGGCGGAGTCCAATCTGCCAACGACGTCGCCAAATTGCTGTTGGCTGGGGCCGACGTCGTGATGATGACTTCAACGCTGCTCAAGCGGGGCAGCGACTGCGTCGTCGACATGGTCGCGGATTTGCGCCGCTGGCTGGAAGTCAACAGCTTTGGATCGGTCGAGCAAGCCAAGGGAAGTTTGAGCTACGGCCATTGCGCCGACTCGGGAGATATTGAACGAGCGTACTATATGCGGGCCATCGCCTCATACTCGGCGGTGCATTAGACGGCGGTGTTGATCGCTAACGTACGCAGGGTCTTGACGTGAAAGGCGGAATACCATGGGCAGTCAGGTTCTTTTGGAGACACTAGCTAATATTCGTTTCTTGCAGGGCGTAACCGAAAAGCATCTCGAGGACCTCGCCAAAATCGCTCGGCTGGAGGAGTTCGACGAAGGCGACGTGCTGTTTTCGGAAGGGGAGCCGGTCGATGACGTGTACCTCGTGATCGATGGCGAGGTGGCGCTCGAGGTCAGCTCGTCAGGCGTCTGTCCGCAGCAGTTGCTGATGCTGGCTGCCGGCGAGAGCGTCGGTTGGTCGGCCCTGATGCATCGCACACATCGGATGGCCACCGCGAAGGTGACTGCTCCGACGCGTGTCTTCCGCATCGACGGCATGCGGCTGCTTGCCCTGTGCGAGGAGCATCCCCGTTTGGGCTACCAAGTCATGCGAGCGACGGTGGCCGCGTTGGCTGCCCGGCTGCGCGCCATGCAATTGAGGTTTTTCGACATCTATCGATTGCAGCCGGGCGGCTTCACTTGCGGCGCTGTCGAGATCGGCGTCGATTAGCAAGCAAACACTTCACTTCGGGCGAGAGGTCCCTAAGCCATGCTTACAACTGCGGAACATAATGAGTATCTGGCCGAGCTGCGCAGCCAAGTTTGCAGTCGCTGCATCGAACGCGCGCCCGACTGCCCACCCTGCGCACCTCACGACAATTCTTGCGGCATCGAAGCGCATCTGTCGGAGTTGGTCGAGCTCTGCCGCACGACAGACAGCAGTCAGATGGCGACGTACATCGATAAGTTGCATGACTTGATTTGCCCGACCTGCGAGTTCAAAGACACAAATGCGTGCCCCTGTCCGCTGGACTACTTGCTTCAACTTGCTGTCGAGGCCGTCGAGAGCGTCGAACGCCGCCGTAAGTGAGCGGGTTTGGCACAATGGGCCCGAACGACACGTTTACCCCCCACGAGGCGGCCGCTCCGTTGAGGAAAACGAAGGCACTTTCGATGCTTTTGTCACCTCCCACTAATTCGTGCATCTGGCACGTGGTTTGCGTATCTTGCAGTTGTTGGTTCAAGCGATTTCCCACTCAGACATTGCCGATTTAGGCGAAGGAGTTGGTGTGATGTACGCTTCTTTACACGGAGATCATGTCCCGATTGCTCGGCTGTTTCGCAACGCGGCCGCGGCAACTGGCGCGACGCTGGTCGCAAGCTGGTTCGGGCTGTTGGTGGTTGAAGCAATGCGATCCTGGGATTGGATTCCAAATATTCATTCCTACAGTCAGGCATTGGTACTGGCCGGCATATTCGCCGCCTACGCGATCGGGTGGCAACATGAACTGATTGGAGCATTATTGGTTTTTGCAGGAACTGCAGTGTTCTTTGCCGTTGGGTATGCGGGCGTGCAAGTCCTGCCGCCGCTGCCGGCAGCGTGGTTCGCCGCGCCAGGCGTGCTGTATCTTTTGGCGTGGACTTGCGGCGACGGGCGACATGTACATTCTTCGAGGATGTGAAACCTGATGACTCAGTTCGACTATTGAGCGGCGGGCCAGCTCAAATCGGCTCCATCGCTCTCAACGACCAGCGAGGCAGCCATGAACACGCGAAGGATTCTTTGTCCAACCGATTTTTCTCATTTCACCGACGCCGCCTTGAGCTATGCGTCGGCTCTGGCCGCGGAATCTGGCGCGACGCTCTATATCGCCCACGTCGATGAGTATCGCGATTCGAGCGCCGCGCTGGGCGAGACCGCAATCAACTACGCCGCCCCCTGGGGCGTCACCGACCGCAGTGAGGTGCGCAATCAACTCGACCAGGTGAAGCCCACCTTGTTGCACGTCGCTTTTGAACACCGCTACCTCGAAGGGGCTCCGGTCCGTGAAATTGTCGACTTCGCCGAACGTGAAAACATCGACCTGATTGTCATGGGCTCTCACGGACGAACGGGCCTATCGCGGCTGTTGATGGGCAGCGTAGCCGAGGGCGTGGCCCGGCGAGCCCCCTGCCCCGTGCTCATCGTGAAACAACCCTCGGAAGATGTTCAGGAAAGTCCGACCGACGACGCGATGGTGCTGCAAGAATAAGGTCACTAAAGTCACTTCGCGGCATCAGCAAGAGTCGCTGGCGGTGTAGCTCGCCAGCGGATAGACCAGCGCGATCGTCCAACCGAAGACTAAGTGGGTCAACGCCGCGACCCACCAGGGCACGAGGTCGATGATCCAGCGGCCGCCCAACAACAGCGGTTGCAGCCACGCGATCAGGCCGTAGAAATTGAGCACCCAGACGGCGATCGCCAGCACGCTGCAGGCCACTAGCCGTCCCACGACGCCGGCGTTCGGCAGGAAGTACGACAGCACGACGACAAACAGCATGCCATACAACATGCCAGTCGCCAGGTACATCAGGCAGCCGAGCGCCAACAGCATGCCGCTATCGAGTCGCAGCGCCGACTCACCGAGTGGAAACGTCAAGAAGACTTGAATCAGCCGGAGTGGATGCTGTGCCGTGTTGCTGATTGCCGGCCAGAGCACGCTGCCGATGATGTTCAGCAGCAGACTAACGCACCCCGCAAGCGCGCCTTGCCACAGGCCAATTCCGGCGTAGTGACTCAAATCGTAGGCCGGCTCGAGCGGCCGCAAGGGAACGGGCGGAAGGATCTTGGCCAGCTCGTCGTTCCATTCTCTGTTCGGCTCGAGTGGCGACTGAGTGCCATCGGGTAAGATTTCAATCGACATTGGGTTCACCTCGGGGCTGCTGCGTATTGGCAAGTAGTGCAACTGCTATACCGTGACCGCGATACGGCTTGCACTTCCATTTAGTACGCTCTTCTTGGGCACCACGGAATGGGCTCTGCAGCACATCGCGCATCGAAACGATGCGCACGCGAGAATCGCTGAATCTCCCAGATTGTCAACACCTTCAGATGCATCTTCCATTTGCGAACTATTATGCGGAACCGCCGACCGACAAATGCTTTATCGAAAATTGGGCATTGGCACGCGAATCGCGTTGTCTTTGCTGCTAAACTGGCCCGGCGCCAGCAGACGAGCTTCCAGCGGAGAGATGTCCTCCGTGTTTCACCACGATCGCGAAAGGATGGTCCGGGATGAGTGCCGTGCGAAAAGCGCGACTTCTAATTGGCAAGCCAGGACTCGACGGGCACGATCGCGGCGCAAAATACGTCGCCCATGTGCTGCGCGATGCCGGGTTCGAGGTAATTTACACCGGCATTCGCCGTAGCCCGGAACAGATCGTCGACGCTGCGATCCAAGAGGATGTCGCCGCGATCGGGTTGTCGCTGCTCTCGGGTGCGCACAATGTGCTGTTCCCGCGTGTAGTCGAACTGCTGCGCGAGCGGCAGGCGGAGGACATCGTCGTCTTCGGCGGCGGGACGATTCCACCCAAAGACGTTCCCAAGCTCAAAGCGTTGGGTGTGGCGGCGGTGTTCACTCCCGGCACCCCGGCGCGGGAGATTGTCGAGACGATCGACGGGTTGTTGGGAGCCAGGCAAGCCGTGTAGTCACGCGCTCGTTGTCAAAGCCATGGAGCGAAGTCTGGTACAACTTGTGTGTGACGCAAAGTGCGACGGCCCGCAGTCGCTGCGATCCGCCGCGCGGCTCATGAGTATCATGACGGACCAGCCGCAACGGCTCGCGGAACTGCTGGCCAACAGCCGCGACTGGCCGCAACCGAGGCTGGTGCTCGGCATCACCGGCGCGCCGGGGTCCGGCAAGTCGACGCTCACCGATCACCTCGCCACTGAGTTCCGCAAGCGTCATCCCCAGCAGCGGCTCGGAATCGTCGCGGTGGATCCTTCGTCGCCCTTCACGGGCGGGGCGCTGCTGGGAGATCGCGTGCGCATGATGCGGCACGCCACGGACCCAGGAGTGTTCATTCGATCGCTCGCGTCGCGCGGGCGATTGGGTGGATTGGCGCTCGGAGCAAAAGGCGTGGTCCGCGTGATGGGTTTGATCGGCTGCGACGTCGTCATCGTCGAAACCGTTGGCGTCGGACAGAGCGAGGTCGAGATTGCCCAAAGCGCGGACTTCGTGATGGTGGTGCTCGCACCGGGACACGGCGATTCAGTGCAGATGTTGAAGGCTGGCTTGATGGAAGCGGGCGACATGTTCGTCGTCAACAAGGCGGACCGCCCGGGTGCGGCACAATTACACCAGCAGTTGCTCTCGGCGCTGCAAACAAGTTGGATGGCGCGTCTGGACTTGGCGCATCCGGCGAGTGACGACGTCCACCGCGCCGCGTTGCCATCGCAGCACCCGCACGGAACCAAGTGCGACTTGCCGCCCGACGGTCGCTTCGAGAATGACGCCGACTTTCCGCCGATCTTCCTGTGCAGTGCGTCGAATCACGAGGGCGTCCGTGAGTTGGCCGATGCGATTGAAGCCATCACGGCACGCAAAGCGGACGACTGGCGCGCGGGCCGGCATCAGCAGGCGCTCGAGGAGATCCGGCAAGCCGTTTTGGAGGAAGTTCGGCGGCGCGTGAGCGAAGTGATTGGCGCGAACGGAGCATCCGCAGTCCGTACGCTACCAGTTCTGACCGGCGAAGTATCGCTCAAGAATCTAGTGGACGAAGTAATGCAAGAATCCGTGAGCCGAGCCAGTCGAGCGGACCGACAGCCCGGCACGCAATGATCCGACTGAAACGGCACATGGTTTGCATTTATATTACTGAGAGAGACGGTATTCATGTCGACAATCGACGCCACCCAAAGAATCGATTCCGCACTCGACCAGTGGACGTCGGGGCCCGTCGCCAAAACCCTGGCGAAGTTTCCCGAGCAAAAGCCGCAGTTTCTCACCGCGTCCGGGAAGCCGCTCGAGCGACTCTATACGCCCGACGCGCGAGTGGTCGACGAGTATCGCGAACGGCTGGGCTTTCCAGGGCAATATCCCTTTACACGCGGGGTCCAGCCGACGATGTATCGCGGGCGATTCTGGACGATGAGGCAGTACGCTGGTTTTGCCACCGCCGAGGAATCGAACAAGCGGTACCGCTACTTGTTGCAGCAAGGCACGACGGGCCTGAGCGTGGCGTTCGATTTGCCGACACAGATCGGGTACGACTCGGACGACGGCATGGCGACCGGCGAGGTCGGCAAGGTCGGCGTGGCAATCGATTCGCTGGCCGACATGGAGTCGTTGTTCCGCGAAATACCGCTCGACAAAGTCTCGACGAGCATGACGATCAATTCAACGGCCGCCATTCTGCTCGCCATGTACATCGTCGTCGCCGAGAAACAGGGAGTCAAGCCGGAGCAGCTTGACGGCACCATTCAAAACGACATTCTCAAGGAGTACATCGCGCGCGGCACCTACCGCTTTCCGCCGCAGCCATCGTTGCGACTGATCAGCGACATTTTTGCCTACTGCACCGAGCACGTGCCCAATTGGAACACGATCAGCATCAGCGGCTACCACATTCGAGAAGCCGGCTCGACCGCCGCGGAAGAGATTGGCTTCACGCTGGCCGACGCGATCTGCTACATCGAGACGGCGCTCAAGGCGGGGCTCAAGATCGACGACTTCGCACCGCGGCTGGCGTTCTTCTTCGCTGCCCACAGCGACGTGTTCGAAGAGGTTGCCAAGTTTCGCGCCGCCCGCCGGCTCTACGCGCGGATCATGAAGGAACGCTTCGGCGCAACCAATCCCAAGAGCCTGATGCTCCGCTTTCACACGCAAACTGGCGGTGTGACGCTCACCGCTCAACAGCCGGACAATAACGTGGTGCGTGTTACGCTCCAGGCGCTGGCCGCGGTACTGGGAGGCACTCAGTCGTTGCATACGAATTCCAAGGACGAGGCGCTCGCGCTGCCGACCGAAGACGCCGTGACGGTGGCCTTGCGGACACAGCAAATTCTGGCGCACGAATCGGGCGTGATCAACACCATCGATCCGCTCGCTGGCAGCTTCTTCGTCGAGAAACTCACCGACGAGTTGGAAGCCGAGGCGGAGGAGCTAATTCGCGAGATCGACGCCCACGGCGGTATGGTGGCGGCCATCGAGCAAGGCTTCGTACAGAAGCGAATCGAACAATCGGCGTATCGCTATGGCCAATCGATTGACCGGGGCGAGCGTGTGATCGTGGGCGTCAACAAATTCGTTTCTCACGAGGAACCGCAAATGGACCTGTTCGAAGTCTCCGAGTCGACGACGCAGCGGCAACTGGACAATCTCAAGCAAGTCCGCCGGCGGCGCGATGCGGCAATCGTGAACGAAGCCCTTGAGGTCGTCAAGAAAACGGCTCAGGGAGCTGGCAACCTGATGCCGGCGATTCTCGCAGCCGTTCGCGCGTACGCCACGGTGGGCGAAATCTGCGCGACGCTCGCCGACGTGTTTGGCGAGTATACTGAGTCTTATCAATGAACCATGCCAGGGAATTGAGCCATGATCCATGCCAAGGCCGTCAATCATATTGGAATTGCCGTCGAGTCGATTGAAAAGCATCGCCAGTTCTACGAGCACGTTCTCGGGGCTGCGTTCGAATCAATCGAAGATGTGCCCAGTCAAAAGGTGCGCGCAAAACCCGACTCGCCGCGCGACCACGCATGCAGCGCCCCGGACACGGCCATCTTGCCCTCCGTTGCGGTCGTGCGCTTGTACACGCCGGCGG
>JANNTD010000287.1:0-6537 GCA_031403315.1 Planctomycetota bacterium | reverse complement strand
TCGGCCTTCCCCTAAACTCAGGAGGGTCGGCTTCCGCCACATGTCTTTTCGAGGCCTGCTCGGCGTTCACTCGCGTTTCGGCCTGCCTGGTCGCTCGATCACCCAAGGTGACCTTTACCAGAGTACTTCAACGAATTCGTTGCCTCCTTCGTCGCTCTGATTGCTTCCGGCCGAGCGACCGATTGGCCGAGCGGGATTCGCACCCGCTGGAGATCGCCGACTTTTCACGGCGTACTGAGTTACGGCAATCGTCGAAATCGATCGCTGCGAAATCCGGTGCATCTTCAGCTGATTTAACTCTGAGCGACGCCGACTTGGCTAAAGTCATCGAAGCCTGGCCGACGCTTCCGAGCCCAATCAAGGCCGGCATCATGGCGATGATCCTGGCGGTCGCCACATGTGGCGACTAGGGTGGGGCTAGCCTGGGTACTGACGCTGCCGGCGGCCATCCGATTGTCGGCCGCACTGTTTACTCTCGGCGGCTGGCTAGTTCCCGGCGCGCAATCAGCACCGCCTGCTGCGACGTCGTTGCTGAGCACTTTGCCGGATACAGTGGACCAATTCGAAATGTCCGGAAGCCACCGTCATCGAACCGCCGTCGGTCGCTGAACGTGCGCACTTCCCATGTCCGTTAGCTGGTCGGCTATCGAGTCGCGTTGCCTCTCGATGCGGCGTAGTTCGGCGGTGCGCAATACAAAGTCCAAACGAGCCGCCGACCAGCGCAGAATCTTGGGCAAGCTAATCTAAAACTAATTGTTTGTTAACTTGAAATCCAGTGTCTGGGAATATATTGACCTTACCGATTTCCCGACCTTAATTCTGTTAGCCATGCAATCCAGACTATCAGTCGAGCACCGATATGCGGTCGCACAAGTCGTTTTCCGGCTACTCGCTCGCTTGGATTCCCATAACGGTGATTCTCCGGACCAAGGCTGCCTTGAGCGCGAGCAGATAAAGGCCGAGTTACGGGCCCTCGCGAAAATTCTTTGGATCGACAACGAGTTGGCATCTCAGATAGGAGGAAAGAATCATGATCGTTATCACGCAAGCCCACGGCCCGGCGAAGCGAGCCGTTTCCGTAGCGGACGTGCCGACGCCTGAAGAGATTCGAGAGATGACCGCTGAAATTCGTAAGTCTTGGAGTCCGTACGAGCGTCGCCGTCGCGCAAACTATATTCTTCGCTATGTCGAACTCCCCCAACTGGCTTTGAAACCTAGTCGCAAGGGATTTTGCGTCGAGTGAAGCACCGGCGCTCGAAGTCAAGGCTCGATGCGATCTCTTTACCAATGTTTGGCGGCCGATATTTACGAAGAGGGAAGAATGGGAACCCAACAGGCGATTCGGCACGAGTTGGCCAAGATCGAAGCACGGCTGGCCTGGCTAACGGCCGAACTGGCCCGCGTCGAGGGTCAACGCGATGCGGTAGCTGCTCTGTTGCAGGATAACGAAGGCGCCGATTTAGACCGTGCCTTCAGCGTGCGATAAAACGAAATCGCTTGGTTGGCACGCCGTGGGAACCGCAGGCTGCTAACGTCGTTCCGCTTAGGCTTTTCTTAGGTGTGGCGGTTTCCGGGGGCCTGCTCGGTTTCTACCAAGGGACGAGCGGGCCCCTTTTTATTTTAAGCGAAGCGCCGGCGTTGCCGAAGCGCGAAACCAGACGTCGCCCGATGGCGTGCGGTCGACGGAAACCTGGCTGGTGCTGACGGACGTGTTTTCCCGCTGAAGACAGGTAATCGCTTGAAACACCTGCTCGCGGAAAACTTTGACGTGTCCTACAACGCCTGCATGCGACGAATCGAGCAGTGGACGGCTATCGGCCCGTGGCAGCAAATGCAGGAACTCGTCCCGTGAAAGCTTCGCGGCACCGCGCAGTTGGATCGGTCGCGGGTGTTGCTCGATTACAGCTCGACGACTGCCCTCCGGCCTGCAACGGCCGGCCTCACTGCCCGCCGCGGGAGTGTTGCAATCCGTGACGCTAGCCCTGTCGTGTTCAACTTTCGCGACCCAACACTATGCGTCGAGCTTCTCGACCAGGAAGTTCAGAAGTTCGCCACAGGTCAACGTTGGTTAATCGTCTGGGCGCAAGTTTGTTAGGAATTGACAAGATCGTTAGGAACGCGCTAGTTCTTGATGAACTTGATTGACGTTGTTCATCCGCCGAGTAAACTCTGCGCGTCTCGTGCTGCCGTTCGACAGTTTAATTTGGCACCGACCCCTTCTCGAGGAGCCCGCTAATGAGTCGCATCTGTTCGTCACTCGTGGTTGCCTGCGTTGTGTGCATCGGCACGACGCACCCCGCCATGGCCGTCACGATGAACACCGTGTTCGTTGGCGATCCCGGCAACGCTGGCTCTCCGCAGCCACAAGGTACATTCGGCGCTGTGCCGTATTCCTATCGGATCGGCGAGTACGAAGTAACCAATGCTCAGTACGCGGAATTTCTCAATGCCAAGGCCGCCAGCGATCCATTGGCGCTTTACAACACGTTCATGGGCAGTGAAGTCCGAGGCGGAATTACACGGAGCGGGGCTGATGGCGGTTACAGCTACGCCGCGAAGACCGACATGAGCAACAAGCCGGTGAATTTCGTGAGCTGGTACGATGCTGTCCGTTTCACGAACTGGCTACACAACGGTCAGGCCGCGGGTAACACCGAATCGGGCGCTTATCTGCTGGAGGGTGGTGGCGTCGTGCCCACCAATGCCCTGACGATTGCGCGGAGTTCCGGCGCGTTGTGGGGGCTCCCCAACGAAAACGAATGGTTTAAGGCGGCCTACTACCAACCAGCCGCAGCGGGCGGCGACGTAGACAGCTATTGGCAATACCCGACCGCGTCGAACGGTGCGCCCGCGGTTGCTTCGGCTGTCAACACGATCGGTCCCACGCGCGGTGACATCGCCAACCCTGGCCCCAATGTGGCCAACTTTTTCCAGGGCGCCGACTGGAACGGCCAAAACGGCAACGTAACCACGGTCGGCACCGCGGGGAATACGAGCCACTATGGCACGTTCGACCAAGGCGGCAACGTCTGGGAAATGAACGAAGAACTCACCGGGTCCGTCGCTCGTGTTCTGCGAGGCGGCTCATGGGTCAGCTCCACAAGCAATCTGGCGGCTTCGTTCCGTTTCGATACCAACGGCCAAGGTGGTTCGCTAGAGTCGATCGACGTGGGCTTTCGCGTCGTCGAAGTGCCCGAGCCAAGTTCGCTCGCCATCACCGTGGCGGCGCTCGTGGGAATATGTTGCTGGCGAATTCGCCGTCGCGACTGTCGGAACCGCCAAAGCGTCAATCAAATTGATTCCACTTCGTGCCTTCACTCGCAACGCTCCTTGACTTGTAAGCAGTTCACAAAGGGGTCCGCACACACACGTCACACGCAATTTTGACGGCAGTTGATGCCTAACGCTCACAGGGAAGTAGTAGCATCTTGGAACCGGGTTAGAGTCATTCATCGCACTTCGCCGCACGGAGAGTCCATATGCACACCAAGAGCAGTTCGTCGTTTCTCGGAAGAACCGGTCGCCCAACGAAGAGCCAAGAGCGGGCCAAAAGACAGGGCAGGTCGGGCCTGAGGCTGGAGGCCCTCGAGTCTCGCGAACTATTGACCATATCGTCATTCCAGCAGGGTGCCAGCGGCTATGACGGCACTCAGGATACGGTGCTGTATTCGGTGACGCCCGCGGTGAATTTTGGTACTGAAACCGGCGTCAGCGTTGACCAACAAGACGTCGGCGGTGTGCGTCAAGGGCTGTTGCGCTTCGACGAACTTTTCGTGCCGGACGGCGGCCCGATCCCCCTCGGTGCGACCATCAACTCGGCCACGCTGACTTTCAACGTGTTCAACGACTCGAACTCCGCGATGCAGATCAGCCTCTACCGCATGAAGAGCGATTGGGATCAATCGGTCGCTTCGTGGAATTCGTTTGGTTCGATCGGCGGCGTGCAGGCATCGGAGGATGAAGCCGACGGCCTGCCTCCCGATGCGATCCTTTTCGACCCCGCGACGGGCGTGAAAAGCATTAGCGTAACAACGTCATTGCGGCATTGGGCGGGGGGCGAGAACAATTTCGGTTGGCTGATCGACAGTGCGGCCACCAACGGCTGGGACTTCAACACCTCGGAGGGTGCCTCTGCCAACGCCCCGAAATTAGAGGTCAACTGGACTGCTCCGGCCGGTACGGGGCAGTTCCGCTTTCTCAATCTGACCCCGCTTCAAACGGAAGGAGATTCCGGCACGACCCAGGCGCTGCTCAGCGTTGCACGCGTCGGAGGCACCGGCGCGGTGAGCGTCGATTTCGATATCACGGCCGGCTCCGGCGCCGTGGCCGGCGTGGACTTCAACGCCGACAATCCGGCCTTTGACACGCTCAATTTTGGGCCCACCGACACGATTCAGACGATCACGGTAGATATTCTGGGCGATACCCTGCTCGAGGGCTTGGAGACCGTCAATGTTTCGCTGACCAATCCGGTGGGCGCCACGATTGATGTGCCCAACGGAACAGCCACGCTAACCATCGGAGACGACGACGCATTGATCAATGAAGTGCTCGCCAACGTTACCAACGCTACCCCTGGCGGCGACGAGTCGAATCGTGAGTACATTGAGTTGGTCGGAACGCCGAGCGCCAGCCTGACTGGCTACTACTTCGTGGTCTTCGAGGGCGAGGAAGAAGAGAATGCCGGCGCCGGCAGTGGCAGGGCGGACCTGGTCTTTGATCTGACGGGAATATCTTTTGGCACCAACGGATTGCTGGTCATCACACCGCAGGTGTGGAACTACACGGCCGAGGCGGGTACAAACGTCTTCGCCACGGCTCAGTTGAACGGTGTCGGGGGTGTGCTCGAGGACAGTTCGCAGACCTACGCCTTGGTCTACAGCCCGGTAAACCCAATCGTCCAGGGCACAGACTACGACACGTCGCCCGTCAGCTATGAGTCAGCATTGCCAACGGCGATCGGAACTGGTCTGGGCGTCCTCGACGGTCTGCCGCTGGGCGCGCAGCTTGTCGACTCCGTAGGAGTTGTCGAAGGCGGCGGCGGCGACCGCGACCGCGTGCTGGGGACGGCGAATCCTGGAATTCACGTGCACCAACCTGAGGGCCCGGCTACCTCGGGCGGCGTGACTTCCGACGCGGTAACTCGGCTATTCAACGACAAGAACCCGAACACGATTGGATCATGGTACAACGGCGATATCGTGAACGGCAACATCCCGGCCGCCTACGAGAACGGCACCACGCGAATTAGTGTTGTGGCGCCCCAGGGAGCGCAGATCACGCCCGGTGCGCGGAACATCCTCCGCACCGTACAGTTCGCGGCTTCTGCCGTGAGCGTTGACGAATCTGCCGGGACCGTCACCGTCACCGTCACACGCTCCGGCGATGACTCGGGCTTGATCACGGTGAATTGGGCCACGGCAAACGGCACCGCCCTGAGTGGCTCCGACTACACTGGCAGTAGCGGCACACTGACGTTCGCTCCGACGGTCAGCTCGCAGAATATCACGATTCCGATCCTGACGGATAGTGTCGCCGAAGGCTTCGAGACGTTTCAGATCAACCTGAGCAATCCCACCAGCCCGTTCTTGTTCACGTTGCCGACTACAACGGTGACAATCAACGACGCGGACGTGCAGGTTGCCACCTTCCAGGACGGTTTTGACGGGTACGACAATACAGCCGACGTGACGCTCAATAGCGTGCAGCCGGACGATCCCTTTGGTTCCACCGCATCGATCAGTGTCGATGAGGAGGTGGGGGCGCTGGTTGGTCAAGACGCACGGCCGGCGCAGGCGCTCCTTCGTTTCGATGCGCTGTTCGGCAATTCGCTCAACCAGGTGCCGAAGGGCTCCAAGATCTTCAGCGCCTTCCTGACGCTCAACGTCAACAACCCGACCGCCGCCAACTCGCAGGTGCGACTGTTCAGCATGTTGCAGAGTTGGGACGAGGCCTCGGCGACCTGGACCGATCCGCGGGGTGACGCCGGAGCGGGAATCCTCAACGGCATTACGCCCGACAATGTGGAGGCGACTCATACATACGACGCCATCGTTACCAATCCTGGCGCTGCTGGACTTGTGAACATCCCGCTTAACACTGAGACCGTTCAGGCCTGGGCCAACGATGCGCTAGTGAACAACGGCTGGGCGCTCATCTCCGATTCGAGCAACGATTGGAATTTCAACAGCTCCGACTCGTTCGATCCGAACCTCGTGCCCAAGCTGACCATTCTCTATACCGCTCCCGAACTCGCCAATGAGGGCACGTTTGGATTCTCGCAGTCGGGCTACACCGTCAACGAAGATGGCACCGCCACGATCCACGTTGTCCGCAAGGGCGGCCTGGACAATACGGTCTTCGTCGACTGGGATATCACCGCGGGCACCGGCTCGTTGAGCGACATCACCAGTCCCACAAGCGGTACGCTCACGTTCAGCCCCAACGAGTTGTTCGAGACGATCACGGTTTCCATCGACAACGATAGCGCGCTTGAGCGTCGGGAGCCAGCCATGAACGCCCTCGACCTCATCGCAC
>JANNTD010000286.1:0-16185 GCA_031403315.1 Planctomycetota bacterium | reverse complement strand
CACCAAGGAGCTCAAGCTCACGTTCGCCAAGGCGGAGCATCTCAAGCGGAACGCGATGAAGGCCGAGAACCCGAAGGCGGTGTTCCAGGCGATGCGGCCGGTGTTCAGCGACTTGGTGGCGGAAATTCAGCGTTCGATCGGTTTCTTCACGAGCAATAATCGCAACGCGAAGCTGGGCTCGGTGATTGCGCTCGGCAATCCGATGAAGCTGCCGGGGTTGCAACGGTTCTTGGCCCAGAACTTGGATCAAGACGTCGCGCAGATCGACGATTTCAAAGCGCTCATCGGCGGCAGCGTCATCGCGGTGCCGAATTTCAAAGAAAACGTACTCACGTTCCCGGTTGCTTACGGCCTCTGTGTGCAAGCGCTCGACAAGGCGCAGATTCACACCAATCTGCTCCCCGGCGAGATCATCACCCGTCGGCTCGTGAAGGCCAAGAAGCCGTGGGCTGTCGCGGCGGCGGCGCTACTGCTGACGGGCATGGCGGTCGACTATGCAAGCTCCTATTCGGCGTGGCGCAGTGCGGCGGTGTCGCAGGATTACAATCCCGACATGGCTCGGGCATTGGCGGATTCGAGCACGTTGACGTCGGAATCGGGCACGATGGAGTCGACCCAGACCGAACTCACGACCAAGTTCGACGGCATCGTCACGACGGCCCAAAATCTGGTCAGCAACGTGGAAGGTCGGCTGCTGTGGCTCGAGGTGCTCAAGGCGCTCGATTCGGCGCTTCCGAAAGACCTGCGGCCGGCCGAAGAGCGGAAGGAAACTGAGTTCGACGTGACGGCCCGCAACGAGCTGCACATTTCGTCGATGGATTGCGAGTACATGGACGAAGCGAGCACGGGCAGCTGGTACGCGGGGGTGGCGCCGATGATTGCCGACGCCCGAGCGGCGACCTTCCGGCAGAAGAAGCCTGAAGCAGCTGCACCGGTCGAAAGTGCGGTCGACGGCGCGGTGGAAGGCGAAGTGCCGGCCGAGGCGGGCGCGGAAGTCGAAGAGGGCGCGGAAGCCGCTGCGGAGATTCCGGCCGAAGTACCGGCTGACGCGGGCATGGAAGGGCAGGTCGTCGACGACGGGAGCGACGTGCCTGTGGAGGGTGCCGCAGCCGCAGGCGGCCCGACGGGACCTGGCTGGGTCATTCAGCTCAAGGGCTATCATTTCCACAACAGCTACCCGGGCAAACCGGAACTGAACTTCACCAACGACGAAGGCAAGGAATTTGTCGAGAACACGTTCTTCAAGGCGCTCGAGGAAGGAATAATCCAATTGCCGGACGGCCCGGATGGCACCTCGATCGACGTGCCGATCACCAAGCTGGGCATTCAGTGCCCGGTCGTGACGACGGAAAACCCGATCATCAACGTCACGTACCTTCC
Source organism: Planctomycetota bacterium (assembly GCA_031403315.1). Lineage (GTDB taxonomy): Bacteria > Planctomycetota > Planctomycetia > Pirellulales > Lacipirellulaceae > DASYDU01. Next base: position 14,805 of record JANNTD010000286.1, on the reverse strand, counting down.
CGAGGCGGTTGACGGCGAGACGGGCAGCCAGATGGCGAACCGCATGCCGGAAATCGGCCGCGGGGCGACGGGGGACGCGACTCCCACAGGTCCGAAGATCTGGAAGCTGCGCCGTTACGACTTCACGATTCAATTGTATTGGAAGCCCACGCCGCGTACGGCGCGGCAGGAGAAGCCGGCGACGGCCGAGGGCGGCGAAGCGGTTGATACGGTGTCGGTCGGCGACGCGGCCGGCCCGACGGGTTAGGCCGCAGGGTCGGTTAAGAATCAGCGTGCCCACCAACAGGACGAGACGAATTCTAGGACGAGATCATGGATCAATTGCGTAAAGCTTGGGGCTGGCTGCAGCGTCAGCACTTCTGGGTGTTGACGGTCTTGGCGATCGTGGTCGCCTTGGGATGCTGGTGGCGTGGAGTGAGCACGCTGCTGAAGGAGTACACGGACAACCGGGGCAAGATCGAAGCCGGATTCACGGCCGCCGACTCGGTGAAAAACAAGCCGTTCCACGCCAACGAAAAAGTGCAGACCGCTCAAACCGAACAAATCGCCGAGCAACAAAAGACCGTCGGCGCGTTGTGGCAACAGCTCTACGAGCGTCAAACGGCCGCGGTGCTCAAGTGGCCGAGCAATCTGAGCAAGGAGTTTCACGATTACATCGAGAAGCTCTCGTTTGGCGACGACATTCCGCCGAATTTGCGGCGACAATACAACAACTACATTCAGGACCATTTCAAGAACCTTCCGAAGATTGTCGGCGCACTCGAGGTAGAAGGCGAACAGGGCGGAATGGGCGGCTCGGGCCGCGGCGGCGGTGGAGCCATCAACGTGCAGAGTTTTCTCGAGAGCCGGCGTAACAGTGGTGGTCGTGGAGGACCGGGCGGGGACGTCGAGCAGTTCGATGAGCCGGACTTCCTCGTGATTTGGATGGATCAACAGACCGTGCGCGACCAGCTCTATCCCGGTCAGACGCCGTCGGCGAAGCGGATCTGGAAGACGCAGGAAGACTTGTGGGTCTACGAGGCGCTACTCACGATCATCGCCAGCACGAACAAAGCGGCCAACGCAGATCGGTTTTCCAATGCGGCGGTGCGGGTCATCGAATCGCTCGAGGTCGGACGCACGGCGGCCCAGGCCAGTCGTGGCAAAGGCCGGATCGAAATGGTCGAAGCTGCTCCCGTCGGCGGTGGCGAAATGGGCGGTGAAATGGGCGGCGAAATGGGTCGAGGGGGTGGAGGATACGGCGAAGGCGGCGGCGGTGAGGGTTATGGTGGCCGCGGCGAAGCGATGGGTGAGATGTACGGCGGCGAGGGAGGCCGCGGTGGCATGGGTACGGACGCCGCCGCAGCCGACGCCGAATTGTTCAGCAACCGCTACGTGGGTGCCGATGGCGCCCCGATACCCGATCCGGGCGATGGAAGTCTGGCGGCATTTGGCACGGAGTTCAAACGGCTACCGGTGCGAATGAAGCTCTGGATGGATCAGCGCTGGTTGCCGCAGTTGGTGGCCGACTGTGCCAACGCACCGTTGCAGGTGGAGGTCCAAGAGGTTCGCGTCAATCCGGCCGACGATGGCGCGGGCGGCGGTGGTTACAGGGGTGGTGGCGGTGGAGGCCGCGGCGGAGAGGGTGGCGGATACGGCGGTGGAGGCGGACCGATGAGCGTCGAAATGATGCCCGAGCAGGAACCGAACATGAAAACCGTCGTGCTGCAAGGCACGGTGTACATATTCAACCCGCCGACGGAAGAACCAGCGGCGGCCGACGCCGCGCTAGCAACGGCCGAAGTGCAATAGTGCCGCCATGGCGACTCGAATCAAGCGTAGGATAGCGGCGTCGCTTGCGAGGCACGGCGAAGCAGGATGAGTGAACTAAGGAAATAGCGATGAAAGCCAATCTAAAAGGTGTCGGCGGGATCAAGCACTTGTTCATCGCCCATGGCGAGAAGCTCGGCATTGCCGTCGTGGGGATCTGCGCCTTGTTGATGATTTACGGCGCGATGGGACGCGACAAACTCCCACCAGAAAAGGCAGCCAGCCAACTGAACCAACGGATCACACTCGCGCGGCAGAGCATGGACAGCTTCGATTGGCCCAAGATGAAAGCCGAGTTCCCGGAGAGCATTCGGGAACCCAAGCCGCTCGAGCAAAAGGGGGACAGCACGGTCGACCCGAAATTCTACCGTGCCGAAAATTGGAAAACTGGTTGGGATTCGCCTGTCGTGCCGCCGATCGTGTTGCGAATCGACCCGCTGCTGCTCGAGCTCCAGGCCGTGGAGGCAAATGGCGGTTCGGGGCTGTTGGCATTTGTCGATCCGGTAGTTCGTAAGCAGAAGATGCTTGCCGAGCAAAAGAAAGCACAAGAACAGAACCGCCAGGAGAAGAAAGAGCAGGAGAAACTGCAGGGCGAGGAACAGGGCGGTGGCAACCGCGGAGGTCGCGGCGGCGGCCGGGAGGGTGATCCCTATGGCACCGGCGTCATCGATCCGGAGCATCCGAAACGTCGTCCGGTGGTCGGCCTGAGCCGTCCGAGCGGCGTGCCGTTGCAAGACTACGAGGAAGTGCGCGTCGCCCACTGGGCGGTGGTGGTGGCCAAGGTGCCGATCAAGGAGCAGTTGAAGCTCTACCGTGACGCGTTTGAAAATGCGCGGGGTTACAATCCGGCGGCCGACATGCCGCAATACTTGGGTTACTTCGTCGAGCGTGCGGAAATCCGCGCCGGCGAAGAGAACAAGGAACTCAAGTGGGATAAGGTTTACGTTTACAACGGCAAAGGCGAGCTAATTGGTGCCAAACCGCCGGCGCGGCCGGCTGTCACCTCAGCCGTGCTTTTTGGCGCCCAAGATGCGGCCTCGAGCAGCACGGAACCTCCCCAAAGCGTGACGAAGAATTGGGTGATGCAGATGCCGGAGGTGGTCGACCCGCGGTATTTGGAGGGTGGCGGTCTGGCATTTCCGCTGCCGCCTTTGGTGGGCCGCGATTGGGGCTCCGAAGTGACTCATTCGGAGGTACCGCTGGCCGTGGATGCCGTTCCTGAGGACGAAGAGACCATGCCGAAAGAAAAGAAGCCGGCCGGTGAAGCGGAAGAATCGGCCGACATCTTCGCCGGCGGCGGCGCCGCGGGCGCCGGGCTGGGGGGTGGCCGTCAGCCAATGATGGGCGGCGGACGCGAGGGCATGGGCGGCGGCCGGGGCGGCTACGGAGAAGGTGGCGGTGGACGAGGCTACGGTGGTGGCGGACGCGGTGGCGGTGAATATGGGGGTGGGCGAGGTATGGGCGGCGGCTACGGCATGGAAGAGGGCGGCGGCCGCGGCGGCGGATATGCCGGCGGCGGTGGCGGCGGTTTGGGCCCAGATGGTGAACCGCGAGCGCCGCATTGGCTGTTGCGATTCTTCGACTTCAGCGTCGAGCCAGGCAAGAAATACAAGTATCGCGTGCAGATGGCGATGCTCGATCCGAACCAGAATTACCAAGGGCGTTACGTTGATGCTGGTTCGCTCGATTCGGCAGTGATCAATCGCGTACGCGACGAGAAGAAAGCCCGTCCGACGCGTCCGAATGCACCGCCGCCGACGCCATTCCGATTGACGGAATGGAGCAAACCGAGCCGCACGGTAACGATTCCGCTGGCGGGTAGCGTCAACGTGGCAGGTGCCAAGCCGGCGACCGAGCAATTCAACAGTGAGCCGAAAGCGACGCTGTTGATCCAGTCGTTCGGAATCGACGAAAAAGGCAATGCGATTCAAGCGGCCAAGGAAAAAGACATGCAGCGTGGCAGCGTGGCGAACATGACCGAAGACGCGGAAGTGCTCGCCGACCAGGGCCGCGCCATCGACCCCTACAAGGCGTTCAAATTCCAGACGGACATCACGGTGGCCGACATTCGCGGTGGCGAGCGGCTGACGCGCAAAGACACGCGGCCCGCACGCGTGCTCTTGATGGGACCGGCCGGCCAGCTCTTCGTGCAGGACGAAATCAGCGACGCGGAGGTGGTCGAGTCGCATCGCGCGACCTTTGCCAAGGAGCCGCCCGGCGGGGCAGGTGGTTTCATGGGCGAAGGGGGTTATGGCGGAGGCCGAGGTGCCCCAGGAGGTCGCGGCGGCGAAGGCGGCCGCGGACGCTAGCGGCCGGCGATCACACTTCGTGCCACTGCTTGCGACGCACCAAAAGGTGCTATTTCCTCGCGCTGCACTGCGCGCAGTTCCTTAATCAATGATCTTGCCAGGCGAGCAGTGCCTTCCGCGTTGGTGGTATCTCGTGATGCGCCGCGAGCCGCGGCACGCGTCCGTAGCGCAGCAAATCGCAGGGCCGGCAAGGCGGTGCATGGGCAAAGTGGGCTTGACCGGTTTGGCGGCCCTCGATAATTTCCGCCTCCTCATCTGCCAGGAACCGCTTCGCCATGAATTGAACCTGCTGAAATCGGTCTGTTGGGGCGAAGTATTCGCCCAAGACGACTGACGGTGTGTTCCGACTTTTCGCAGCCGAGCGCGTTTCAGCACGGACTGTCCGATTCGAGCCAGCATGAGTTTGCCAATGGTGCCCCGGACCGCAACGTCTGGGAAGTGTCGTGGATCCGTCGGCGGTGCGAGATTTGTGCCGCGCTGCGAGGCGGAGTGCGACACGTCGCCAAAAGGAGTAGCGAGTTGAACGCGAAATGGAAGTCAGCTCTGGGTATGGCTGCCGGCGCCCTCTGGTTGTCGGTGTGCCTGGTCGCAACGAACGCCGCAGAACCGGGGACGTTGACCCACGGCGACGTGGACAAGCTCTTGGTCGAGGCGCGGGCCGCGATCGAAGCCGGCAACCTCGACCGCGCTAGTGCGCTCGTGGAGCGGGCCGAGGCGGCACAACCCAAGTATTCGCTGTTCCATCTTGGTGCGACGCCGAAGCTCGTGCGCCGCGAATTGACGAAAGCCCAGAAGACCGCGGGTGGACGATCGTCGGCAACCGGTTCGACCGGCCTCGCCGCTGCGGGGCGCCCCTACGAACCGGCGCCGATGGAGCAGCCGGCCGACCCGTTTGCCGAGCGTTTGATGGCCTTGCCGTCTGGCCCGGTGGGTCAACCCATTCCGCCGACGACGCGCGACGAGATGTCGCCGCCGGTCGTGCCGGCGCTGCACAGTCATCCGGTCGGCATGCCGGACACCGGCGTCGAGCAGGCAGCGTCGATCGAATACAACCAATACATTCCACGTGCAGCGGCCGCGCCAGCCGAATCGCGAGCGACTTATCCCGCACTGTTGCCGCCGAGCCAAGTGGCGTCGGCGCCGACACAGCCGGTGACACTATCGGCGGTCGCGGGCGGTGCTCCGCGGAACGATCAGAAGTCGCGGGCGGTGAAGCTGCTGCGCGAAGCGCGCTCCGCGCTAGCTGCAGGCGATCTGGCTCAAGCGGAGGAATCGGTTCGACTGGCGAGCGCGGTCGGCGTTCCCGAGTCGGCCTTCCTGCCACAGGAAGACCGGCCGTCGGTGCTGGCGTGGGACATTCAGCGGGCCCGCGCGACGCAACCGGCGACGGGTGCGGCAGCCGCGGCGGCGATTGCGGCGAACGATCGCTATGCGGCCCAGGCCGGGCTAGTACCCGACAACGAAATCGCTCCGAGTAGCCAAACCTCGACATTGCCGTCGCTGCCTGTGGACATGCGTTTCGCGGAGCTACCGGAGCCGCTCGATCTACCGCCGGACAATCAACTGCCGGACAGCGGCGAGGCGGCGAACGAGCAGTTGCCGTCAGCGGCGCCCACCGCCGCGCAGTCGGCCACTCCCATCAACAGGACGGCGCCGGCGACGCAGGCAGCCAGTGGATCGACTCAGCCGTCGGCTCGGAGCGAAAGCGAGGCGGTTGGACTGTTGCGTGCGGGCGAAGTCGCGCTTGGACAGCAGGATAAGAAATCGGCAGCCGCCTTGTTCGGACAAGCTTATTTGCTCCGCGACGAGCTCAATCGTGATCAACAAGTCCGCCTGCAGTCGCATTTGCAGGACCTGGCGGCAGTGACCGCGCCGGCCACACTGCCGACGCCACCGCAGACGTCCGGTCGTACGTCCGGCTCGACGCTCTTGGACGCGACGGCCGAAGACGCCCAGACGCAGGCCCGCCAAATGTCGGCCGAGGTCGGCAAGAAACAATCGGAATCCCGCCGGATGCGTGAGTCGAAGCCGCAGGAAGCGCTCAAGCTCTTGCAGGACACGCGGCAGCAGATCACCGATTCGCAACTCTCCGAAGAATACCGCACACAGCTCTTGCGGCGGATCGACATCACGCTCGACGAGACCGAAAAGTACATCAAGGACCACCACGCGGAAATCGAAATCGACGAGAAGAACCAGGCGGTGCTCGACGAAGTGAATCGCAATCGCGAAGTCAAAGTCAAGGTCCAGCAGAAGGTGGCCGAACTCGTGGACGAGTTCAATCGGCTCCGCGACGAGCAGCGCTATGCCGAGATGGAGATCGTCGCCCGCCGGCTGCTTGAAATTGCTCCGGAAGAAGAAGTGGCCAAGCAAACGTGGCTGAATGCGAAGTTCATTCGCCGCACGATGATGAACCAGCAAACGGCCGACGCCCGCGAAGAGGGCTACTGGAGCCAGCTCAACGACGTGGAGACATCGAGCTACGCACCCGTTGGCGACGCCAATCCGCTGGTCTACGATCCAAAGCGCTGGGAAGACCTGGTCAAGAACCGCAAGAGCGGTGAGCGCGAGACGCGCCGCACCGAGCGCGAGCTCGAGATCGAGCGGCGGCTGAAAACGCCCGTGCTGCTGCGGTACGAAGACACCCCGCTGAGCGAAGTGGTCGACGGCTTGTCGGAATTGGCAGGCATCAACATCCATCTCGATCCGCGCGGCTTGAGCCAGGAAGGCGTCGAGTCGAGCACGCCGGTGACGGTCAACTTGAGCAAGGAGATTTCGCTCAAGAGCGCGCTGAACCTGATCCTCGAACCGCTGCATTTGAGTTATGTGATCAAGGACGAAGTGCTCAAGATTACCAGCGAACAGCTCCGCGACGGCGAGACCTATTCCAAGGTCTACAACGTGGCCGACTTGGTGATCCCGATCCCGAATTTCGTGCCGAACAACAACATCGGTCTGCAAGGCTTGATCAACGACGCGCACGCGCAGATCGGCTACGGCGGGGGCGGCTTCGGCGCGCCGGGGCCGGCGGTGCTGGTCAACGATCGTGGATCCAACGGTGCGGGCGGGCCGAACGACCATGTGTTGGCCCAGCAATTTGGGGCCGGCGGTGGGATGGGCGGCGGCGGAGGGTCGGGTGCCGTGCCGATCGGCAGTGGACCGGGCGGGATGGGCGGCGGTGCGAACGCCGACTTCGATTCGCTCATCGATTTGATCGTGTCGACCGTGGCCTCGGAAACCTGGGCCGAGAACGGCGGCGGCGAAGCGGAAATCCGTCCCTTCCCCACGAACCTCAGCCTGGTCGTGAGCCAGACGCAAGCGGTACACGAAGAAATCGCCGACCTGTTGGAGCAATTGCGCCGCCTGCAGGATCTGCAGGTGACGATCGAAGTCCGCTTCATCCGGCTCAACGACAGCTTCTTCGAGCGGATCGGCATCGACTTCGACGCGAACATCGGTCCCAGGGCCAGTGCAGATACCATCAACGCGGACGGCACCGTTAATCAGGGTGCGTCAAGTGCGATCGTCGGCGCTGTAGCACCGGTAATCGGAAATTTGCCGGTGTTTACGTCCGATCTCGATGTGCCATTCCGTCAGGACTCATTCTCGCTCGCCACGGCGCCTTTTGGCGGGCCGCAGCAAGTAGCCAGCTTCGGCTTCGCCATCTTGAGCGAAATCGAGGCGTACTTCCTGATCGAGGCCGCCCAAGGCGACCGTCGCACCAATATCCTCAACGCGCCCAAAGTGACGCTGTTCAACGGCCAGCAGGCGTTTGTCGCCGATGCTGTGTCGAGGCCGTTTGTGGTGGGCGTGATCCCGGTGGTCGGCGAGTTTGCGGCAGCACAGCAGCCGGTGATCGTCGTACTCAATGAAGGGACGCTGATGACTATCCAGGCTGTCGTGTCGAACGACAGGCGATATGTGCGGCTGACGGTGGTGCCGTTCTTCACGCAGGTCGGCGACGTGCAGGAGTTCACATTCGAAGGTTCTTCGTCGACCACTAGCTCGAGTGAAACCAAAGACGGCGACGAGGACGGCAGCGACGAAGAAACGAAAGACGACGAATCGGAGACGCGCAGCGGCGTCACGGTGCAGTTGCCGGCGTTCCAATTCATCGCCGTGGTGACGACCGTCAGCGTGCCCGACGGTGGCACGGTGCTGTTAGGCGGCATCAAGCGGCTGAGCGAAGGCCGCAACGAAGTCGGTGTGCCGCTGCTGTCGAAAGTGCCGTATGTCAATCGACTGTTCCGCAACGTCGGCATCGGCCGTACGACGGATAGTCTGATGATGATGGTCACGCCGCGGATCATCATCCAGGAAGAGGAAGAAGAACGCCTCGGCTTCACGGCCGCCGACCAGGGAACTTATTAGACGGTGCGATAGTTTTCGATTGTCGCCCCCAGCGTACGCCTCGCATGCCACCTTCACGTTGGATCGCCGTCGGTGCAATTCTCGGTGCAATCGGCGTCGCGCTCGGTGCCTACGGCGCCCACGGCCTTGAAAAACAGCTCGCGGCATGGGGCTACGCCGGCGACGATCTCACCGAGCGGCTGGCGAACCACGAGACAGCCGTGCGCTACCAGATGTGGCACGCACTGGCGATCGTGCTCGTGGGCCTCGCGCTCAGCAATCGGCCGACAGCCTGGTGGCAAGTGGCCGCCTGGGCCTTGCTCATCGGTGTGCTGATATTCTCAGGGCTGCTTTACGCCCTCGTGGTGACCGGCCCAAGTTGGCGGTGGCTCGGCGCGGTGGTGCCGATCGGCGGACTGTCGCTGATCGTCGGCTGGGTGCTGCTGGCGGTTGGGGCGTTGCGAAGCTAATCCGTCTTGACCAGTTCTCGCATCTTTCCGAATATGCGTGCCCTTACCTACTCATAGGGCGCGCAAATTGAGCGGACCGCAAGCTTTCACAAACTGGTTGACCGCACACGAGCACAAAGACCCGAAATATGGGTGGGTCTATCGCTATCACTCTCGTAGCGATGCTCACTCGGTCGCGCTCTGTGGATTTGTGTTGGAAGACTTATTGGCGGCGTGCCCAGTGCTGCGGGACCACGCGCTAGCCGACAGAATCGTGTATGGCATCAACGCGCGGCACACGTTTCCGAATGGGAAGCGCAAGACGCTTGATCTCGCGATCGGCACGGCCGCAGCAGTCAACGAGACGCCGCGGTTTGGAGATGCGATTCACGCGGGTGGCATCGAGCGAGTTCTCATCGCGTGTGAAGCAAAGACGGTAATGACCGAGCATGGGAAGTCGCAGCCACGCGTGTTTGACGAGCTTGGTTCGTCCCATGAAATTGTTCACCAGGGCGATCGTCAAGCGATTGCTGCGGGAATCACCGTGGTAAACATCGCCGGCACGTTTGTGTCGCCGCTGCGCCAGAAGAGCAAGAAGCTACATATTTCTCAGCACAAGCAGCCACATGCGGCCGAGCGAATGGTGAACCACTTGCGCGGACTGCCGATCCGAGAGTCAGTCGACGAAACCGGGTTCGACGCTTACGCGACCATCGTCGTCGACTGCGATAACCAGGGCCCGGCGATGCACTGGTCGAAACCGCCCGCGCCACAACCGGGGGATCGAGACCACTACGACACGTTCATCGACAGAATCGCGGGAGCTTACGCAGCTCGCTTTGGCTAAGACACTTTGACTGTAGCCGTTTCGAACAAATCCCGCGTCTGTTCGTCGAGACGTTTGCGGGCGAGCTGAAAATAGTGCGGATCGACTTCGATGCCGATGCTATTTCGACCGCAACGCCCGGCAGCGACGTTCGTGGAAGCGGTGCCCATGAACGGATCAAGCACCGTGTCTCCGACGAAGCTAAACATTCTGACGAGGCGCTCCGCCAATTCGACGGGGTACGGCGCCGGATGATTGCGTGTCGATGCGCCGGTCACGCCGTGCCAAATTTGTTGGAACCACTCACGGTGTTTCGCTTCGGGAATCACGCTTAGCACCCGAGTCGAAACCGTCGGTTGGCGATAGCCGCCAGGCTTGCGCTGCATGAGAATGAACTCGATGTCATTCTTGATGACCGCGTTCGGCTCGTAGGGTTTGCCGAGAAACCCGCCTCCGCCGTTTTCCACTTCGTAGGCAGCATTCGCAATCTTGTGCCAAATGATTGGCGCCAGATTGTCGAAACCAATTTTTCGGCACCGTTCTTGAATCGAGGCGTGGAGCGGGACGACTGTATGTCGTCCGTTGTTCTTGCGGCGGGAAAGACATACATCGCCAACTACAACCACCAATCGTCCGCCTGGAACCAATGCGCGGAAGCACGTTTCCCAGACCTTGTCCAACTCAGACACGAATTGTTCGTAGTCGCTCACGTGTCCAAGTTGGCCTGCAGAGTCACGATATTCCTTGAGGGTCCAATACGGTGGCGATGTCACCACAAGATGAACGCTGTCCGGCTCCAACTCCATGGAGCGCGCATCGCTCAACCGCAGGTCATGCACCGTCGGGACTTCCTGCACGACGGATTGAATCAAATCAGTGAGTCTTGGGTCCTTGGCAATGCGTGGGAGGTCCGTCTGGGGGTCGCGCAATTCGCGCAACTCCGACGGCAGATATTCAGCCAACTTGTCAAGGCATTGATGCATGTGCCGTCCTAGCAAAGCGATTGAGTAGCGGCGAAAGTATCGCCTTGCGAAATAGTATACAAACGTACCAAGGTCGCGTCGATTGGTCAGCAGAGATATTTATCAAAATTTTTGTCCCCGGACTGCCTACTGATTCAGCCCACCAAATCGCCTCTCGCGTGCCGCATACACGCGAATTGCCTCGTGGAGCGTCGCTTCATCGAACTCCGGCCAGCATTTTTCGGTGACCCAGATTTCGGCGTAGCTGATCTGCCATAAGAGAAAGTTGCTGATCCGCATCTCGCCGGCCGTGCGGATTAGGAGGTCGGGGTCGGGGGCGCCGGCCGTATAGAGCTCCGCGGCGATGGTTTCCTCGCGGATATCTTGAGGGGCGAGCTTTCCGGCCGCGACTTGCCGGGCGATGCTCTGCATCGCGTCGACCAATTCCGCGCGGCCGCCGTAGTTGATGGCGAGGTTGAGCCATGTGCCGGTGTTCGACTGGCTCATGGCGACGGTCTTGTCGAGTTCGGCGAGCACTTGGGCAGGGATCTCGTCGCGGCGGCCGAGCATGCGGACGCGGATGTTGTTTTCCATGATCGTGGCACGCTCGGCGATCATGTACTGTTCCAAGAGCGTCATCAGGAAGCTGATCTCGGTTTGCGGCCGCTTCCAATTTTCGCTCGACAGACAGTAAAGCGTGAGCTGCTCGATCTTGAGCCGAGCGCATTCTTCGGTGACTCGGCGGACGGAGTCGACGCCGCGCTGGTGGCCGGCGACGCGGGGCAGCTCCTGCCGGCGGGCCCAGCGGCCGTTGCCGTCCATGATGATCGCGATGTGGCGCGGCCGCCGCTCGGCCGGGACGTCCGCGATCGGCGATGATGTCTGGCTAGCCATCGTGGCTCACCGCTTGTTGGCGACGATCGTCTGGTCGCGTTCCGGGCCGACGGAGACCATCTCGATCGGCCGACCCACGAGCTCGCCAATGCGGCTGAGATACGCCCGAGCATTCGCAGGCAATTGGTCCATCGCGCGACAGGCAGTGATCTCTTCCGTCCAGCCGGGGAGCGTTTCGTAGACGGGTTTCACGCGGCGGATGTCGTCGACGTGGCTGGGGAAGTGCTTGATCTGCTTGCCGTCGATTTCGTAGGCGGTGCAGATGTTGAGCTCTTTGAGCCCGCTCAACACGTCGAGCAGCATCACAGCGATCGTGTCGACACCGCTCAAGCGGGTCGTGTAGCGGAGGGCCACCGCGTCGAGCCAGCCGCAGCGACGCGGGCGGCGGGTCACCGTGCCATATTCGTTGCCGCGTTCGCGGAGGTATTGGCCGAGCTCGTTTTCGAGCTCGGTGGGAAACGGCCCGCCGCCGACGCGGGTCGAATAGGCCTTCACGACGCCGATGATGTGGTCGACGTAGCGCATCGGCACGCCTGAACCGCTGGCGATGCCGACACCCGAGCTGTTGCTGCTGGTGACGAACGGCTAGGTGCCGTGGTCGACGTCGAGGAGCGCACCCTGCGCGCCCTCGAACAGAATCCGCTTGCCCGATTCGGCGGCGGTGAGCAGCAGCTCCGTCGTATCGCAGACATACGGCCGCAGCCGCTCCGCGTACTTGGAATACTCGTTGTAGATGGCCGAAGCGTCGAGCGGCTGAAACTCGTTCGCCGGGTAGAGCACGGCAAGGATGCGGTTTTTCGCGGCGACGATGTGCTCGACCGTGGCGCGGAAATCGGGGCGATACAGATCGCCCAGCCGCACCGCGTGCGAGCGGCCGACCTTGTCGCGGTAACAGGGCCCGATGCCGCGGCCGGTGGTGCCGATGTTCTCGCCATCGGATGTGCTTTTGTCGAGCGCTTTGTCCTCGGCGAAGTGCCAGGGAAAGATCACATGGGCCCGATCGCTGATCCGCAGATTCTCGTCGGCCACGTCGCCCTTGCCGCGGGCCTTGAGCTCGTCGAGTTCCTCGATCACGCGGGCCGGGTTGAGGACCACTCCGCCGGCGATGACGCAGGTGACGCCGGGCGTCAAGATGCCGCTGGGCAGCAGCGAGAGTTTGTAGACCTGGTCGCCGACGACGACCGTGTGCCCGGCATTCGCGCCGCCTTGATAGCGGACGACGAAATCATGATCCTTAGTCAACCGGTCGACGATTTTGCCCTTGGCTTCGTCACCCCATTGCAGACCGATTACGCAAGTTCCAGACACAGAAGGGACCTCATGGCGGGGCGAGAATGCAGGCCCCAGCGGGGAAAGCGGCCAACGTGACACGCAGTGCCAACCGACCGATTCTAAGTGGGTCGGCCGATGCATTCAAGCGTCGGACGATTTGCCGGAAATAGCCCCGTTTTGCCCAGCCACTCCCGCGCGCTTGTGCCTACCGAATCTCCAGCTCAAACGGCATTACCAGCGCCGCCGGCTGGCGGAAGATCGCGCGGAGGCGGTAGACCTTGGCGGCGACCTCGACCATCTCGGGCGCAACAGGTGCGAGTGCCGGGCCAAGGCTGACTTCTTTCTCCGCGTCGAGCTCGCCGAAGAGCGACTCGAAAAAGTTCGTGGGCTCGGGCAGGCGTTCGATCGTGACCTTGGTGTCCTTGTCGATGCCGGCGAGTTGCTTGGCCGCCTGAATGGCGTCGTCGAGCGTGCCGAGTTCGTCGATCAGTCCGTTGGCGAGCGCCTGGCGGCCGGTGTAGACGCGGCCGCCAGCGAGCTTGCGGAGCTTGTCGACCGGCATCTTGCGACCGTCGGCCGCTTTGGTCGTGAATTGATCGTAGCAATCTTCCATCATTGCGCGGACCACGCCGCGCTCCGAGTCGGTGAACGGACCGCTCGAACTGAACAAGCCGCTGTTGCGACCGCGTTCGATGGTTTCGGTGGTGATGCCGAGCTTTTTGTAGAGACCGCGGACGGCGAGCTTGCCGCCCACCACGCCGATCGAGCCAGTGATCGTGCCGGGTGTGGCGATGATTTTGTCGGCGCCCATGGCGATGTAGTAGCCGCCGCTGCCGGCGACGTCGCCCATGCTGGCGACGATCGGCTTGTTGATGACCTGCGTTTCGTGCCAGATCAGATCGCTGGCGAGCGCCGAGCCGCCGGGGCTGTCGATCCGCAGCACGATCGCGGCCACCTGCTTGTCGGCGTTCGCTTTACGGAGGGCCTCGACGATCGTGGTCGAGCCCATCACCTCGCTGCCGAAGGGATCGGCCTGGCTCTTGCCGGTGGTGATCGCACCGAGGGCGTAGACGACCGCGATCTTCTTGCCCGCGTCGCGTTTGGCTGCCGAGTCACCGCCCATCACGGCTTGCATCAGCTTGATGAAACCCATCGGGCCGGAGAAATCGGTGTCGACCTTCTTCTGGCCGTAGTTCTCGACGTAGACGAGCGGCGAGGCGTCGTACGATTCAGCCAAATCGTTGCGGAGCGTGTCGGGATACGCGATGCGGTCGATCAGCCCGAGCTCCTTGGCGCGCTTCGCGGTGATCAGGCCGGTGTCGATGATTTCCTTGACTTGGGCGACCGACAGCGGGCGGTCCTTGACGACGGTGGTCACCATGTCGTCGTACAGGCTGTCGACCAGCGCCGTCATGTTCTCGCGCACGGGCTCGCTGTATTTTTCGCGGGTGAGCGGTTCAGCCGCGCCCTTGAAATCGCCGACGTGCATGAAGTCGGCGCGGATGCCGAGCTTTTCGAACAAGCCTTTGTAAAAGGTCGCCTCGGCGTGTACGCCGGGCAGGATGATGACGCCGGTCTCAGGCATCGAGATCTCGTCGCAGGCACAAGCGATCAGGTAATCGGCCGGCATCGCCGATTCGAACTGCGCGTGGATCTTCTTGCCGGTGGCGCGGAAGCGCTGGATCGCGGCCCGTAGCTCGTATATCTTGCCGCGGCCGATCGCGGAATTCTGAATGTCGAGGACCGCGCCGGCAATCGACTTGTCGGCGGCGGCTTTGTCGATCCGCGCGACCGTTTCGCGCAAGTCGAGTTGCATCTCGCCAAATGGACCCGCTTGGCCGAGCGATTCGGGCAGCGCGTCTTTCACGACGATCTGCGCGAGGCGGACTTTATTCAGCTTGGGCTCGGGAGCTTTCTTCTCGGCAACTGCGGCG
>JANNTD010000285.1:0-12708 GCA_031403315.1 Planctomycetota bacterium | reverse complement strand
CGTTCGGCCGACAGCTTTATCACGAAGTATCCCTGGGCGAGTGAACTCTGCCAGCGGCTGGGCATGGCTGACCAATTGGTGCCGACCAATGAGACACGGCGTCGGGTGCTGGTGGTCCGTGACGGCGAGCTCTTGCCGGTGCCCAGCGGCTTTGTGCTGATGACGGCGAACAAGGCGTGGCCGATCCTGACCACCCGTGTGCTGAGTTGGCGAGGCAAGTTGCGACTGTTGGCCGAGCCATTCATGCCGCGCCGCAATCCGAGCGAACAGGGCGACGAAAGCGTCGGCTCGTTTGCCACGCGCCGCCTGGGCCGCGAGGCGTACGAACGCTTGGTGCAGCCGCTGTTGGGCGGCATCCACACGGCCGATGCCGATAAGCTGAGCATGGCTGCGACCTTTCCAGAGTTCATGGCTCAGGAACAGTACCACGGCCGGCTGCAGCGAGCTGGCTCGAAACGAGCAGAGAGTGGTGCCCGCTACGGATTCTTCGTGGCGCCGCGCAATGGCATCGGCAGCCTGGTGGAAGCGCTCGCGGATCGGCTTCCGTCTGGGTCAGTGCGGCTCAATACATTCGTCGCCGCGCTGGAACGAGATGGAACGGAGCGGTGGCGACTCGAATTGGGGGAGGGCAGGGCGGAATCGTTCGACGCCGTGATTGTGGCCCTGCCCGCTTCAGCCACGGCAAAACTGTTGGCGACACTCGATCGAGATCTATCGGCTGAGTTGGCGGCGATCGAATACGCTGGCTGCGCGGTTGTCTCGGCAGCCTATCGCCGGGACCAATTCGCTCGTCCGCCGGACGGCTTCGGCTTCGTGGTGCCGCGGATCGAAAAGCGCCCGATCATCGCCGCAAGTTTTGCCAGCGAGAAATTCCCCGGCCGTGCGCCGGAGGGTGAAATCCTCATCCGAGCTTTCATCGGCGGAGCCCTCGCGCCGGAGCTGGCGGAGTTGGCGACCGAAGAGCTCCAGCACATTACGCACCAGCAGCTCGCTGAGTTGATGCGCATCGCCGGCCAGCCGCTCTGGACCGAAGTCGCCCGCTGGCCGGCCTCGATGCCGCAGTACCACGTCGGCCATCTGCAACGGATCGCGCAAATTGAAAGCCGCGTAGCAAAGCTCCGCGGCCTGGAACTAGCAGGCAACGCCTACCACGGCGTCGGCATCCCGCAATGCATCCACAGTGGCGAATCCGCGGCCGAACGCGTGGCGGCGTTGATGTTGGGAGGGCGAAGCTCCTGCTGAGCCACGCCTTCGTTTGCCAAGCAGGCTCGGCGGGAGCCTCGCCCTCCCCGCAATTGTCTAGTTCGACCAACCGGTCGAGACCTGCGCCGTCTTGCCAATCGTCTCAGCCTGCTGGGCGCTCGCCTGGCGATTGACGAACTCGAGATCGGTCTGGCTCAAGCGGGCCAGCGGCACGGTGGTTGTCCGGCCGTTGGCTTTGCGGAGCTGGACCTTGCCGTCGAGCATGCGAACGAGCCGGCCTTCGCAGGAGAAGCTGCCGGTGTTGTCGACCCAATGACGCAGCGAGTGGCTCGCCAGTCCGCCCGGCATTTCGAGGATTGCCTCGGTGTTGCCAAACAGATCGTCGGCCTCCTCGGCCTTTTCTTCAGCCGGTGGCGTGGCTTCTTCGGCCGGCTTCTCTTCTTCTGCGGGCGGGCCAAACAGTTCGTTGTCCGAAGGCTGGCTCGAAGGCTCGGCCGCCGGCTCGGCTGCGGGTTCTTCGGCCGGGGTCGAAAGAACTGCATCCGTTGCTGGTTCTTCGGCGGGAGCACTGAAGAAGTCATCGGTTTCGGCCTGAGTGGCCGGCTCTTCGGCTGGGAGCGGCGTTGCTTCCGCGGCCGGCTCGCCGAACAAATCGTTCTGCGGCTCTGCCGGCGGAGTCGTCGGTTCCATGGCCGGTGTCTCGGCCGGCGCTTCGTAGGTCGGTTCGGCCGGCGGCATCGCGTGCATTTCCGTATCGGTCGTGCTCGGCAGCGCTTGCGGTGGCAACGATGGCGCCGGCTCCGCGGGGAGGCGGTTCACAGTCGAGGGAGTGCCTTCCGGTTCATGGGCCGGCGGTTCGGGAGCGGCCATCAAAGGTTCGGCATCCGACGGAGTCGTCGCCTGACCTTCACAGCCAACACATCCATCGCACCCGTCGCAGCCGCAGTCGCCGCACGCGCCGCAACCCGACGAGCCGCCGCAACTACCGCAGCCGTCGCTCACGACGACTTCGCCGCCGCAGCAGGAATCGCTATAGCCCGAATCACAGCAGCCAGATTCGTAGTAAACCGGCCCGCCACCGCCGTAGTAGCCGCCGCTGGAGTAATAACCGCCGCCGTGACCGCCGCCGCAAAAGTGGCAAGCGGTGGCGGGGCTGAACGTCAACATCGCCACGAGGAGGGCGACCAAAGTCGAGCGCATCATTCTTCGCATATTTTGGCTTCGCATGTTCGGCATCTTCCCATCAAAAGTGGTTGGTTCCGCGGGGGAAAGCGACCCCTATCGTATTCGCCCCGGAATCAATTTGCAAACTTTTCGGCGGCCCATCCGCGGGCCCCAAAACGCCCCCCCAAGCGACGTTTTGTCCGGCCCATCCGCCCGCTTACAGCCCAGCCAGCGGGGCAAATCCGTCCCCAAAGCGACGTGTCAAAGAGTCGCGGACGGCCGCGACCCGATCACTCAATAACTGGCCTTCATTGCGCTGTTGGGCCTGGGCCTGTTCCCATTGTTGAGTGACCTGCTGGCCGGCCTGACCCCGCGCCGGCGATTCCCAAATCTGCACGGCTTGATCGAACAGCCCGGCACCATTCTCGTACCAAGCGGCCAACTCCTTGCCGAGCGACACGGCAGCCGGATCGACGTTCTTGTTCGGCAAAGCGCGAATCGCACTGGCCGAAAATCGGCTGATACGTCCCTTGAGCGCGGCGACTTTGGTCGCGTTGCCCTCGGTGGCGGCTGACTCGGCGTCGAGTTGCAGCGTAGCCTGGCTGTGAACGACGTCGCCAAGCCGGGCCCAATATTCGAGTGACGCTGCTTTGGCGAGCTGATCTGCATCTGGCGTTGCGTCGGTGGACGACACGCTCACTTGAGCGGGAGGCTGCGTTTGATGCGTTGTTCGGAGCGCCGTGACCTCGTGGCGCAGCGCCACGAGTTCGTTCTGCACCGACCTGGCCAATTCGGCCGGGCTCGCTGCGTTTTCCGAAGCGGGCTCGATCGGCCGCCACTTCTCGGGCACCTTTTCCAGCAACTCCGAATCGGCTAGCGCCACATAGGCGACATGCCGGACGTCGACGCCCAAATAAACTGCGCCCAGCCAGACGCCGCCCACCAGCGCCATCAGGCAGCCGATGAACTCGAGCACCGAGAGGCCGGTGCGTCGCAACTGGGTGGTCCGGACTCTCGATGTTCGAACATCGACGGGACAGCGATCGAACGTGTTTTTGGTGTTCATGATACTTGAATCCAGCGAGTAAATCGGTGCCGCGGACCGTCGCGCCGCAGAACATTCTGCCGCTCCCAGCGTGTGGTATTTTGCCGCGCAAGTGTAGCTTGGCCAGGCGACGCGCCAGCGATTTGTCGTAACAATTCGACCACTCGGGGGAGGTTGCGCAGTTCTTTCGGAAGATGCGGTCGCTACGGCCGGCTTTTTCGGTCCGGAGGCTCGGCCCGCCGGCCGGCAACGGTGACTGATGTGCTCTGCGTTCCGTCGCCGCCTGCCGCAACGCGTTGTGCCGAAGATTCGGAGTTGAGAGTGGCAATTTGTGCGAGTTGCGAGAAGTCTGCTGCTCGCGATGAATTACCGCCGATGCGGCAGCCGATGCGAAAAAGTAGGCGAAATCTCCGCTCCGGCACAGCCAGGTTGTTCGCATTTTCGTTACCACCTATAATTCCAAGTGTTGATCGAACGGCCGGACCGTTCCCAATTCCCAAAGCCCCCTGGGAACGGCCGCGGCAGTTGTGGACGCGCGAGCGCCCCGAAAGTGAGACCGTGTACGAGTCGGCTTCAACTCAAGAGAGTCACGCTTCGGCGGTAGGCCAAGGAGAGCTGGGCATGCCGAAGATTCTCTGCCTCGGGGGCACGCACAACCAGCAGGTGTCGTTGCGAGAGCGATTGGGCGGCGAGTTCGAGGTGGTCGAAGTTGCCTCGCCGGCGCGGGCCTTGGCGGAATTGGCCAACGGCAACTACATCGGCATCTACGCCGACGCCGATCATTTTGCCGAAGTCATCGACGTCGGCCGCTTCCTGCAGAACGAACGCATTCTGCAAGGCATGCCCGACGGCGTGGTCTTGCTCTCGAGCGACAACTCGATCCTGTGGGGCAACGGTCGGCTACGCGAGTGGACCGGCCGCAGCGACGTCATCGGGGCGAATTTTTACGAAGTCCTCGGCAACCCCGAGATCATCGGTCCCGATTTCTGCCCCTTCCACACGGCCTTCGCGACCAGCAAGGGAAGCGCGTCGACGCTGCGGTGCGACCACCGCTACTTCCGCGTGCACGCCATTCCCGTTATCGAGAACGGCAATCCGCCGCAACATTTGATCGTCACGATCCGCGACGTTACGGCCGACGTGCTCCAACAGCAGAAGCTCAACGCGATCCACCAGGCGGGCATCGAGCTGGCGGACCTGACGCCGGACGAAGTCGCCAACATGTCGATCGACGAGCGGATCGAGCTATTGAAATCGAACATTTTGCACTGCACGCAGGACGTGCTGCAGTACAGCGTCGTCGAGATTCGCATGCTCGACCTGAACACCGGAGTGCTGGAGCCGGTGCTCGCCGTCGGCATGACCGCCGAGGCGGCCCAGCGCGAGCTGCGTTCCTCGATCACTGGCAACGGTGTGACTGGCTTCGTCGCCGCCACCGGCAAGAGCTACCTCTGCGAGGACACCCAGGAAGATCCGCTCTACCTCGAAGGGGCCCAGAACGCGCGCAGCTCGATCACCGTGCCCGTCATGCTTCACGACCGCGTGACCGGCACCTTCAATGTCGAAAGCACCGAGCCGCGTGCGTTCAACGAGAGCGACCTGCAATTTCTCGAGATTTTCGCCCGCGACGTGGCGGCCGCTTTGAACACCCTCGAATTGCTGCTCGCGGAAAAGGCGAGCACCGCGGCGGCCAGCGTCCAGGCGATCCACAGCGCGGTCGCTTTGCCGGTCGACGACATCCTGAACGACGCCTGCAACGTGATGGAGCGCTACATCGGCCACGAGCCGGAGGTGGTCGAGCGGCTGCAATCGATCCTCCGCAATGCCCGCGACATCAAGCAGACGATCCAAAAAGTCGGCCAGTCGATGGCCCCGCTCGAGGCCCAGCCGAGTTGTGTCCGCGTCGAGATGCGGCCGACACTGGTCGGGCGGCGGGTGCTGGTGGTCGACGCCGACGAATCGGTTCGCAGTGCCGCCCACGCCCTTTTGGATCGCTATGGCTGCATCGTCGAAACCGCCCACGACGGCAGCGAAGCCCAGTTTATGGTCCGCAGCCTGGCGAACGACCAGCGGTACGACGCGATCATTTCCGACATCCGGCTGCCCGACATGTCGGGCTACGATCTCCTCATGAAGCACAAGGAGATGATGGAAGTCGTGCCGATGGCGCTGATGACCGGCTTCGGCTACGACCCCGGCCAGTCGATCGTGCGGGCCCGCCAGGCGGGGTTGCAGGCGGTGCTCTACAAGCCGTTCCGACTCGACCAACTGCTGGAGACGGTCGAACTGCTCGTGACCGGCGCGCCAGCCGGCGCGTCTGCCAATCCGTGACATGTCCGCCGAATCGTGATCGCCGCCGATGATCTACCTGTTGCTCGCCGTGGCCGCGGTCGGCCACGTTATCTTTTGGACCGCGATCGTCAACCGTCTCCACGGCCTGGGGATTGAACGCCGCTGGATCGACGTGTCCACAGCCGCTTGCGGCTTAGCGCTGGCCGCGATTCCGTTGGCAATTGCGTTCGAGCTCTGGCAAAAACAGCATACCGGACTCGTATTCGCCGCAGCTTGGGTCTACGTCTGTTTTTGCGCGATGTGCTGCCTGCTGGCCGCGGTGCATCGAGTCTGGCTTACGCTACACCCCGAACGGCAAGGCGCGCTCCAGTCGAATCACACCACCCGCGTCGACCTGGGCCATCACGAACGCGAGCAACTCACCGCAGCGGGCATTCCCCGCTGGCTGGCCCGCATCCCCGGCAACCAGGTGCTCGACCTGCACGTTCATGAGAAGCGGCTCACCGTCGCGCGGATGCCGGCCGGCCGGGAATTGCGAATTGTCCACATCACCGACCTGCACATGTCCGGCCGCATCGCCAAGGAGTATTTTGCCGAGATGGCCGCGGCCGTGAATGCGCTCGAGCCGGACCTGATCATGCTCACCGGCGACATCGTCGAACGCGAAAAATGCTTGAACTGGCTGCCCGACACACTGGGCCGGCTGCGCGCCGCCGCGGGCGTGTACTACGTGCTGGGCAATCACGACCTGCGCGTCGACCACCGGCGGCTCGTCCGCGAGCTCAACGACCTGGGCCTGATCCACGTCGGCGGCACCTGGCGCGAAGCAATCGTCCGTGACACGACCGTCGTCATCGCCGGCAACGAGTTACCCTGGTTCGGCCCCGCACCAAAGACGGCGAGCCTACCGCCCCGCGATGAGAGCGGCTTGCCTCTTCGCGTCCTGTTGGCCCACACCCCCGACCAATTCGCCTGGGCCCGTGCAAACGATTTCGATCTGATCCTCGCCGGCCACAACCACGGTGGCCAGGTCCGGCTGCCGATTCTCGGCGCGATCCTCGCCCCGAGCCTCTCCGGCGTCCGTTATGCGAGCGGCACATTCCAACGCGAGAACACTGTACTCCACGTCAGCCGCGGCACCGGCGGCCTCACGCCCTTCCGCTGGAACTGCCCGCCGGAGATCGCGCTCTTGGTGCTTGGCCCCACGGTTTAGCGCAGCTAGAATTGAGAGTATGACTCAGCAGGTCAGTGCCATCTACGATCACGGCGTTTTTAAGCCGCCGCGCTGGAGTTCACGACCATGAGCGACTACGAAACGACCACGACCGTCGGGGGCCAAGGTGAAATCCACTTGGCCGGCGTTCCCTTCCAGCCGGGTACGGAAGTCGAGGTCATCATCAGTCCCAAGATGTCCGACGTATCGCCGGGAGTGGATGTCAGTCATCGACTCGGCCCACTTCTGGCGGCGCTGGACCACGCTCGCAACGACCAACCGATCGGCTCGTTGAGGCGCGAAGAGCTGTATGACCGCGACAACCTTCATTGACACCAATGTGCTCTTGTATGCGGCATCGAACGCCGCCGCCGATCAACCGACCGCGTCACTTAAGCGCGTTCTCAATTTCATCCAATGACGCACCGAGCAGCGCTTGCGAAAGCGCGTCAAGCTTCGCCCGGTCCCCCTCGAAGTGATACGTCTCTTGCACGTGCTCGGCCGACTGGCCGGCGGCGAGTGAGAGCGCCGGACTTGAGGTTTCGAGCTCGTAGAACGGGCCGAGCGGTTTTGCACCCGGTGCCGGCGGGCCGTCGTTGTAGGCGTTCACCACGTCGCCGGCATACGGCTCCTTTTGAAGCTCCCACATCGAGTTCACATAATCCGTGACGCTCGCGTCCGGCTGCGAGTACTTCACGATCGTCAGCACGCCCGCTTCCGCGTCCCAGCTTCCGGCCAGGTCACGTGCCCGCCGCGGCGAGAGGCCGATCTTGCTGCGGTAATTGCCGTCGCCGGAGAAAAACAGCACGCCGTCGCCGAGCTTGAGCCGTTCGGCCGGCGGCTTGCCAAAATAGGCGTCGTTCACGACCGGGCCCAGTTTCGCCGTCTTCTCAGCATCCGTCTTCTCAGCATCATCATCGCCAGCGCGAAACGGAATCACGACCGTTGTTTGCGGCCCCGGTTTGTACATGCCGAGGATCCAGATCGAGAGCAGGCCGCTCTGTTTCTGCCAGCTATTGTCGCCGCTGTTCGTGAGCTTGTTCGATGATCGATAGCCAACTAGCTGCACGTCGCCCAGCTTTACGCCGAGCGAATTCTCGGCATCGGTGGTTGAGAGCAGTTCAATCTTGCGGTCGACGCGAACCTTGAACTCGGCGCTCGAATAGTTCTTGAGTTGCGCTTCGTGACGAAAGCTCACGGATGAGGCACTTTGGCGAGTGACGGCAAAAGATTCCGTGTCGATCACGGCCGGAGTCTGCCAATCGGCCAGCTCGAACTTCCCCCCGCGCGGAAAGAAGATGCTGAACTGCCCACCCTCCGGCCCCAGCCAAAACCGCTCCTCGCCGCCATACACGTTGATGTGCGGCGTCGACTGGCCAGACTCGATGTGGGCGTAGTTAATCCACCCAAAGCTCGGCTGCATCTCGCCGCCGGTCGTCGAAGTCATCACCCGCCCCTGATAAGCCGGCACCACCGCCACCCGCGCCCCATCCGCCTGCGCACCGAGCACAATTGTCTCGACGTGCTTCCGCAGGAAGTCGACATCGCCCTGAAAGTTGCTAACTTCTGCACTCAGTTCGGTCGTCGTCATCGATACGGCACCCATTAGCACAAATGCGAGGCGTAGGAATTGATTCATGGGAATTGTCACCTCGTCATTTTGGAACACGACGAATTTGCATGTGGCGACTCTTCTTCAACGCCAATGCCGTTGACAAAAACTTGCGATCTTATTGATTTACAATCATGCCGAACCAAGGGTGATTCTCCATTTCGCTCACCGTGGCATAACTTGACTTGCCATGCGACGTTTTGAGGGCACTCATTGCACGAGTCGCGTCGAGAGGGCTGGGCCATTCCGATTCGCAGTCCTCACATACTACATAAAATTCATCACTCGCGCTGTCGCGCGCTATAAACTGCCGACCTTGTCCGCAGATGGGACAATTGCCGACCATTGCGAAGTCACCATTGGAATTCATCGTCGTGGAAAAGTTCGCGAGTTCCCGGACCTACAGTTGTCATCCTAATGACGCCACCATCGGGGTCAACAATTTCAAGATTGTGACGATCTTCCGACTAGAAATAAAGGGCTGTTCATCCAAGGGTCTCAATCGACGACGGGACGCAGCCGAGTATGCAACTGGGACGATTGTGCTTGCTCACCGAGTGCGGACAAGGTGGTCATGGCTCTTTCCCTGTGGTAGAATCGCTTCAGTTCACTCGACGCTGCTCCCCTCCCGGGCCGACCATCCAAACGAGCGTTTTTGAACCATGTCCGTCTCGCTTGACCAGCTTAACGACTTCCATCACTTTGCCTTGGCGCAACTTGGCCAGGGCGAGGCTATATCGATCTCCGAACTCGCCCACCAATGGCAAGTCGCCCGCGAACGCGACGAAGTCAACGAAGCGCTCCGCGAAGCAACCGAAGATCTCAAGGCCGGCCGTTTTCGCTCGGCCGATGAAGTCTCGCGCGATCTGGAGCGGAAATTCAATCTGCCCGGCGCATGAAGTTCGCCGTCCAATTACTCTGGCGCGCGGAACGGGACATCGACCAAATCTTGACGTGGCTCCATCAGCGATCTCCCCAAGGTGCCGCTACGTGGCATCGGGCTTGGAAAGACACGATCCGAATCCTGCAAACGTCCGCCGACACCTTTGGCCTTGCGCCAGAGAACGATGATCAGGAGCTCGAAGTCCGCCAAATCACTTTTCACACACGAAGCGGAAAGGATTATCGTTCGCTCTACACCATCCGCGGCCGTGACGTTTTCGTCATGCACGTTCGCGCTCCGGGACAAGACCTGATCCCACCGGATGAGTTGCAATTGCCATAATCATCGCCTGATCGCGGCAGTCCATTTCAATCGTGGGAAGATCTACATCCGCCATCGCCGACGTCCGTCCACGACCTCGGCCATCGTACCGCAAACGATTCCCTTTGCCTCACTCCCCGCTCCCTGCCCCCTGCTCGTGGGGGGTGGCCAAAAACAGGGACTATACACAAGGCCACTAGGTGTTACAATGCACGTCGCACGAGTGCCCGGCACTTGGCGGTCGACAAACTGATACTTGCGTGCGAGGCCACTTCCTCCGTGAACAGCAGGGAGCATGGAGCTCGGAGCAGGGAGAAAACTCCTGGCTCCCCGCTCCATGCTCCCTGCTAATTCGCGTGAGGCCATCCGAAAAATTCCTCCGCAGGCGAATCGTAGTCGGCCTTCCGGCGACGGGCACGATCGATCTTTGACAATTTAGAACGCAACGAGCCATCCAACATCGTGATTTGGCAACGCTCGCTTTGCGCCGAGGCGCTGCGGCAGAAAATACTGCGCCCTTGCGAGAGACATTCCGGCAACCAGCGGCGCAGAGCAAGCCGACTTTATCGGACAATTCGAGGAGGCATTTTGTCGAACATGATACGCGTTTCACACGAGTTTTACGACGTTTCCGCGATCACGAGGCGACAAATCGAGCGTCAATTGTCGCCTCGGAGCGTGTTTTCGCGGCGTCGAGGAATCGCAACTCACGAGCCGGTAACGACTTGCGAGCCGACCAAAAAACACGTGCGGACAAAACGCCAGAATCCTCGAGCCCCAGCGCCTATTGTCGTCACGAATCTAAGTGAGAACCGACAAATGGAGGACCGACAAATCAAGCGGCGGACAATGGTGGAGCGGGGAGGGCGGAAGGCGGAGGGCGGAAAGAAATGCCCTACGCCTTCTCGATCTCCACGCAGATCCCGCCCGCCCGCATCACCCGATGCAGCCCGGTGAACCAGAGCTCTTGCTTCCAACGCAGATCGAGCGATTCGCAGAGCCGCATCAGATCTTTGCGGTTGTACGTCTGGCAGCACCAGATGCGGCTGGTCCAAGCGCCGGAAAAACTGTCTTCCGTAACGAGCAAGAACATCCGCGCCCCGCGCCGCATCACGCGCGCGAGTTCGGCGAGTCCCGTGCGAGGATCGGGCAAATGCTCGAGCACATAGCCGCACGTCACGCCGTCGAACGAATCGTCGGCAAAGGGCAAGGCCGAGAGGTCGGCGGCGACGTACGCTGGATCGCCGCCCTTGAGGCGATTGCGAGCCCGGCGGAGCATCGGCTGCGAGAGATCGATGCAGGTGATCTCGGCCCCGGCGTCGCCGTACTTGATCAAGTGTTGGGCCAATTGGCCGGCGCCGCTACCCACGTCAAGGATCGACTTCATGCCGACGAGGTCGAATTTCCGCGAACGGAACAGGCGCTCCGTGAGCGGCAAGTGCAGCGAAACCATGCTGGCCGCGGCGAGCATCGCCCCCTGCGGTCCGCCGTAGACGTCCTGCACCTTGGCGCGGTATTCGTCGTGGCTGACGCGGCGGATCGTATCGTCTTCGACGAACCGCTTGAAGGCGGTCAGCGGCGGCCGCTTAACCGGCTCCGTCTTCGCCCGATCCGTCGTCGTCGCCGATCGGTTGCTTCGCTGCCGAGGTGCACGAGGATTCGAAAGCATGGTCAACCGACGCTCCCTTCCGTGTCTTCGATCAAGCAACTACCATGCTGACAGGCCGGGCATGCCGGCATGCCGGCATGCCGAGCGACTACAAATACACCCTGCGATTGTAGATATACCATTCCAGCAGCAGCACGAACAGGGCACACGCCAGCAGGACCTTCCAAGTCTCCTGCCGAGCCGGCGTCCGATCGGTCGAGGCCGCAACGTCGACCTGACCGATACGAATATCGGCCGCCCGCAGGGTTTGACTTTCCGGATCCTGGGTTGGCCGGACGCCAATGTCGCTCTCCGCGCGATCAAACAGGTTCACCGCGAATCTCTCGATTGCCAAATCGACTGGCGCTTCGCCCTGGCGAACCTGGTAGACCCCCGGTTTGTCGGTGCCGGTGAACGTGAACGAATCCTGCTCCGATCGTGGGACCGTCGTCTCGCGGCCATCTGGGGCAGTCACCGTCAGCCGGTCGGCGCCCGCTGGGGCCTTGAGCTCCACCGGCCGGCCCGGTCGAACGGCAGCCGTCTCATGTTCTTCGCTACGGGAGGCCAGATATTCGAGCACATTCAGCCAAAACGTCGGAAACGACGGCCGAATCGGCCAATTGGTGTTGGCGGTCCGCGTGCCGTCGGCGTCCTGGCCGACGATCTCGAAGCCCAAGACGACGTCCTGGTAACTGTCGCGGGGTGCGATCGCCGCGATCGGCCCGGCGATCGACTCGATGAGCACAGTGCCTCCCGCCGGCGGCCGAACCACCAGGCTGTCGGCGATCACGACGTCGCCCAAATCGACGTTGGCCAACAGCGGACTGGCCCGGTCCCAATCGATAATCTGCGGCCCAGCGACGGTTGTATCGGCTGGTCGATCACTACGATTTTGATCACCGCTTGCGTCTTCGCTTCGCCGCCAAGCAGGTCCCGGTGGCAAGGTGCCGACAAACAGCGTATTGGCCCGCGGAAGTTGCTGCGGCGCACACTGATCGTAAACGATCAAATCGTAAGCCCCATTCTCGGCATCGCGTCGATACTCGGGCGACTCGAGCGTGGCTGGCGGCACGATGTCTACCTTCGCCAGTCGCTTCGCCCGAGCCGTGCCGAGTGCCACGTCGAGCGGAACATTGCCCGGCGAGACGACCAGCACCCGGCCGGTACCGGCGTCGTTGATCGCGGCGTATCCGACGTCGTCCTGGCGGAGCGAGTCGTGCGCCACGCCGTCGAGAGTGTATTTCAACCGCGCCGACAGCCCACCGACCGCACCCGCGGCAAGCGGAAAGACGGTGCCCCTCGTCTCGCCGGCGGGCACTTCGATTTC
>JANNTD010000284.1:0-3015 GCA_031403315.1 Planctomycetota bacterium | reverse complement strand
GGCCGACGCGCCGCCTTGCCTGTTGATCCACGGCACGGTGGACGTCAGCGTGCTCTATTCGCAATCGGTGAATTTTCAAAGTCGGATGAAGGAACTGGGTGTGCCTTGCGAGATCGTGACGATTCCTGGCGGCGAACATCGTCTGCGGGATTGGCAGCGGCTTAATCCGGAGTACGAACACAAAATGATCGAGTGGCTCGAGCGCGTGCTCAACGCGCGGCAGTAACTCGCTTGTTGCCGAATTCGCGCAAGAGCCCCAGAACTGCTTCGACCAGCCGGCGTGGGCGGTAGCGCGGTCGCCAGATCATGCCGATCTCGCGCTCGACCGGCGGGCCGTCGAGGGTGCGATAGACGCAGCGTTTGTCGCGATTGCGATTGGCCGCCATCTCGGGCACGAGCGAGACGCCTTGGCCCAACGCGACGAGCTCTTGCACGGTGAGCAGTTGCGCGGTGCGGCAACTGACGGCCGGCGCGCAGTTGTGATCGGCGCACAATTGCAGCGTCTGACGACCGAGACAGTGCATGTCGTCGAGCAGTACGAACGGCTGGCCGGTGACATCGTCGAGCGTGAGTCGCTTTTTCTTGGCGAGCGGGCTGTTGGCGGGAAGGGCGGCGACCAACTTCTCGGTGAAGAGCGACTCGGCCCGCACTCGCTGCTCGGCGATCGGTAGCGCCACCAGGCCAACATCGAGCTCGCCGGCCAGGCAATTGGCGAGGAGTTGTTCGGTCAGTTGTTCTTCGACCGTCACCTGCGCTTGCGGGAACCGCTTTGTCAACCGGCGGACTACTTCGGGCAGCAGATACGGCGCGATGGTGTGGATCGCGCCGACGGTGATCGCTCCCTTTTGCCAATCGAGACTGGTTTGAACACAGGTCTTGGCATCGTCGATCGCATCGAGTGCTGCGGCGGCACGTTCGTAAAGCACGTCGCCGGCGTCGGTGAGCTTGATCCGCCGGCCGAGGCGGTCCAAGAGTTGCACACCCAAATCGAGTTCGAGCTTTTGAATCTGCTGACTCAACGACGGCTGGGAAACGTGGCAGCGGGCGGCGGCTTTGGTGAAGCTCAACAGCTCAGCGACGGCCACAAAATAGCGGAGTTGGTTGATTTCCATAGCCGCAGCCTATGTGTCCAATTCGTTTCCGATACTTCACTTATAGTTCGACGGGCGTTATCTTACAAGTCGCCGGGGTGCGATTGGTAGCGCAAGACTGCGCAGCGCGTGCACACAACGATTTCCTCAGGAGGCAGATATGAAATGTCCAGTCAGAAGTTCGCAGTGGCGTAGGTCGCTGAGTATTGTGGCTTTGCTGATGGGTACCGTGCTGCTTGGCTGCTGGAAGCTCGCCGTGGCAGACGATCCGCCGCCGACGAGTTATTCGCCCGTCGTGATGAAAGAGACGTTCCCGCAAACCGTCGCACGGATGTCGGCCGCGAAGGCGGAGATCGAGGCGCGGCAGCAGGCGCTCTTGAAGGAGCGGTACGATTTGTCGGACAAGCCGACGGCAGGCGTCACGATGTCCAAGGGCAAGGCGGTGCAGGCGGGCGTGCGGGCGAAGTTGCCGGCGGGCGCCACTTGGGACGAACTGGCGAACATGTCGCCGGAGGAGGTTCGCAAGTCGGCCAAGTGGCCGAAGGGGTTCTTGCCGCTGCCGCATCCGAACCATTCCGAGGGCGGCATGGTGTTTCCAAAGTTTCACATCGACGAGATTAAGAAGCAGGAGCAGCGCGACCTGACGCGGTTCGACTTGGACTTCGATCTTCCGGACCACTTTTTGCCCGAGTTCCCGCCGCCGATGTATCTCACGACGCGGCCCGACTTGGGCGATGTCTCGCAGGGCAAGCTCGTGACGATCATGAACTTCTTCGATCTGTTCAACGGGATCCTCAACCCGAAGCAGATCGAAGGACTGCGGCTGTTGGTGACGCCGTTTCCGCAGCAACAATTCAACCAGACCGACGACCGCCGTTCGCTTCTGCCGAGTCGCGGCGTGGTCTGCTTTGATTGCCACGTGAACGGCCACACGAACGCCTCGACGCACCTGGTGGGCGACATCCGGCCGCAAGAATTCCGCCATCGGATCGACACACCGTCGTTGCGTGGCGTCAATATCCAGCGGCTGTTCGGCTCGCAGCGAGCATTGAAGACAGTCGAAGATTTCACGGAGTTCGAACAACGGGCGGCGTATTTTGACGGCGACCCGGTGACGGCGACGAAGAAGGGCGTCAACATTCTCGATCGCGGCAGCCAGGTGCATTTCATGGCGGAGTTTCAGGCGCTGTTGGATTTCCCGCCGGCGCCGAAGCTCGACGTGATGGGCAAGCTTGACCCGGCGAAGGCGAGCGAGCAGGAGCTCCGCGGGCAGGAATTGTTCTTCGGCAAGGCGCAGTGTGCGACGTGTCATCCGGCGCCGTACTACACCGACAACCTGATGCACAACATGCAGACCGAGCGGTTCTTCGAGCCGCAGATGGTGAACGGCCGGATGGCGTCGGCGGACGGACCGATCAAGACGTTCCCGCTGCGGGGCATCAAGGATTCGCCGCCGTATTTGCATGATGATCGGCTCCTGACGCTCGACGACACGGTCGAGTTTTTCAATCTGGTGCTGGGTACGAAGCTCAGCGCCGAGGAGAAGGCCTATGTGGTGGCGGTCATGAAGTGCTTGTAAGCCGATGAAAGTCTCCTATCTGGGAATCACCTCGCCGCGCGTGAGGTCTTCAAGCGTCTGCCGTGCGCGGATGAGGTGGGTCTTGCCATTTTCGATCAGCACTTCGGCCACGAGCGGCTTTGAGTTGTAGTTGTTGGCCATCACGTAGCCGTAGGCGCCGGCGTAGCCGATGACGAGGAAGTCGCCGACCTTTGCTTCGGGTAGCGCGCGGTGGGCGACGAAGCCGCCTTCGTCTTGGGTGAAGATGTCGCCGGATTCGCAGAGAGGGCCGCCTACTACAACATCGCGTAGTTCACGGGGTCGGGGACGACCCGGCTCGCTTTGCTCGCTTGTAGAATCTGCGGG
>JANNTD010000283.1:0-5155 GCA_031403315.1 Planctomycetota bacterium | reverse complement strand
GCCCAAGAGGATGTATACGAGCACGATTACCGCCGCGACCCACACGCAAACGTCGAAATCCCAACCGAAGAGCGTGTTCAGAAGTAGG
This sequence comes from Planctomycetota bacterium, assembly GCA_031403315.1. Classification (GTDB taxonomy): domain Bacteria; phylum Planctomycetota; class Planctomycetia; order Pirellulales; family Lacipirellulaceae; genus DASYDU01. Next base: position 5,067 of record JANNTD010000283.1, on the reverse strand, counting down.
CCCATCGCGTAGAGCGACACGCCCGAGGAGAAGATCGTCATCGCGGCAAAGGTGAGCGCGTTGAAGCCCCGTGTTTTTTCGTCGAACCGTGCCTTGAGATACTCGGGCACCGAGCGGACTTTCGAGCCGTAGTAAAACGGCATCATGAAAACGCCGACGAAGACCATCGCGGGGATTGCCCCGATCCAATAGAAGTGGCTCGTGGCGATGCCATATTTCGCCCCCATCGCCCCCATGCCGATCACTTCCTGCGCACCGAGGTTCGCCGAAATGAACGCCAGGCCGGTGATCCAAGCGGGGATCGAGCGACCGGAGAGGAAGAAGTCGGTGCTCGTCTTGATCGAGCTCTTGAGCCAGAAGCCGATCCCCAAGACGAACGCGAAATAGATGGCCATCACGGCCCAGTCGACGTTGGTTAGTCCCATGCTCCGCCCTTTAACGAGAATCGTTGACCCGCCGCGGCGTCGCGCGGCCGGGACCACGCCACTGCCAGTTATCGGTTTGGTCGGAAGAGTTACTTGACGGTCGAGTGTAACGACCGGCGCGACGAATGTCGAGATGGCCGCGAATTAGAACCTCGCTATTTTTGCGCGTCGTATTCGTCCACTGGCGATGCCGAAGCTTAGGACCAGCAGCGGTAACGTCGAAGGTTCCGGTGCCGCATGTAGCAGGAACGTCGTTTCGAGGGATCCCGATCCCGAGCTAGTAATCAGTGCTGAAGATGCATACGTCGTGACTCCTGCGCTTACATCGGACGAGATATGGATTGAGACCTCCAGTTGACCAGATGGCCCCAAGTCCACGATCACGGGATTTGGAGATAATTGCCGAACGGAGAGATTTGCCATTTTTCTCTGAAGTAGTGCAAACGGGGAATCCGTCCCGTTAATGTCAAACGTCTCAAACTCGACCTCATACGAAAAATATGCTTCGATCCCTGCCACGTTTAAATTGATCGTCAGCAGTTGTGGTGGGAACGAGTCTTCGACGAAGCGCAGATCCCATTTATCAGGTTCTTTCACCCATGGACGAAGGATGTGCGTTGCCATGGTAACGGGAACACCAGGCACAAGCGTCAAATCTCCGTCAGGAATTCCAAGAAGCGGTGTGTGATAAACGATGCATATACCCCCGTTCGGGCAGGGAATGTCCGTTGGGATAGGAGGCGGTATTCGTGGAGCGAATTGAGGCGCCCGACGTAATATACCCAACATCTGATTGGCTACCGCGCGAACTCCAAACTCGTTTTCGGTGCCAGCAAGGAAGATTGCTGCGATTCCAGGAGGGCGCTTCAACAGAATTGTTGCTGCGCTTACCGAGATTGCATCAGCAGCAATCAGGCACACCAGGAAAGCGCGCACGATATAGGTCGACACGGAAGTTACCTTCCCCGGTTCCACGACGTGGCCAAGGCGGGGAAGAGTAACAAATCTCCGACAGCACGTCAGCGCCGAGATCCTCGATAAATCACGAGGCTTGGGGCGGTCGATGCGCCGGACAGCCCTTGAAACGCCCCATCCACCATTTGATTAATTGCCGCCAGTTGCCGCCGTGGTGGCCGGTTCATCGGCGTACGAGAGGCCGAAGTCGAAGGCAAATTGCGGGTCGTAGGCCGCGTCGCCGACGTTGATTGGAATCTGCTTAGCCGACTTCGGCCAGGTGAATGCGAGCTTGCCCGTGGGGGCGTAGTCGCCGAACAGCACGTCGGCCACGCCCTGGCCCTCGGTGCCGGGGAGCCAGGCCGCGACGATTGCGTCGGCTTCGTCGAGAATCGGCTCCAGGATCAGCGGCCGACCGGAGACGAGCACCACGACGATGGGGATGCCGGCCGCTTTCATATTCCTAAAGGCCGCGACGTCTTCGGCCGCGAGCGCGAGTTCTGCCGTGTCGCCGTTGCCTTCGGCGTAGGGCGGCTCGCCAATCACCAACACGCCGACGTCGGCACCCTTTGCACCGCTCGCGTCCTTGGAGAACGTGACCTGGGTACCATCGGAAGCGGTGTCCTGGATGGCTTCGAGAATCGTGGTGCCGCCGGTGGTGACGTCGCCGCTTTCCCCCTGCCACTGGATCGTCCAGCCGCCACACTGGTTGCCAATGTCGTCGGCGCTCTTTCCGCCGACGTGGATGCGGGACGCGGTCTTGGCCAGCGGCAACACGTCGCCGTCGTTCTTCAAGAGAACCAACGACTTCCGCACCGCCTCGCGGGCCACCGCGCGGTGCTCGGGCGAGCCGAACGATTTGTGCAGGCTGCGGTCGGCGAGCTGCGAGCGGCTCTTGTCCAGCAGGCCCGCCGCGGCCTTCACCCGCAAGATCCGCGTCACGGCGTCGTCGATCCGCGACATCGGCACGCGACCTTCCGTCACCAGTTCTAGGAGCGTGGTGTAAAACTGCTTGTACGTATTCGGGGCCATCGCCATGTCCATCCCGGCGTTGACCGAGATTTCCACGGCGCGCTTGTAGTCCGGGTCGATTTGGTCGATCGCGTTGTAGTCGGAAATGAGAAAGCCTTCGAAGCCGAGCTCGTTCTTGAGCACGTCGGTGAGCAGGAACTTGTTTCCGCTGCATTTCACGCCGTTCCAGCGGTTGTAGGAGGGCATGATCGTGGCGACGCCGGCTTCGATCGACGGCAGATACGGGGCCAAGTGCACCTGCCGCAGCGTCGATTCGTCGACCTGCGTGTTGCCCTGGTCGAGCTTCATCGTGACGTGCGTGCCATTACCCTCGTTGCCGAAAGCAGTCGTGCCCTGCTCGTACTCGCCGGTTTGAGCGCTGGTGCCCCCATCGCCGACGAAATGCTTGGCACACGCCACCACCGCCAAGGAATCACTGAGCCGCTCGCCCTGCAAGCCGCGGGTCATTGCTTCGCCGAGCTCGCCGACCACGTCGGGGTCTTCCGAGAAGCCTTCGTAGGTGCGACCCCAGCGCTCGTCGCGCGGCACCGTGACGCACGGGGCGAACGTCCATTGAATGCCGGTGGCGCGAATTTCTTTCGCCGTGATGCGGCCGACTTCTTCGATCAGCTCCGGATCGCGCGTGCAACCCAAGCCGACGTGGTGCGGGAAGACGACCGCACCGATCACGTTGTTGTGTCCATGGACGCCATCGATGCCGTAGAGAATCGGAATGCCAAGCCGCGACTTGAGCGCGAGTTTTTGGCAGGCGTCGTAGGCGTCGGTCCAGGCTTCGAGCCCGTTGCCTTCTTCCGGATCGGACCCGCCGCCGCTGAGCACCGAGCCGACGTGGTACGTCTCGATGTCTTCCGGATGATCTTTGAGGTGACCCAGCTCCGGCTGCGTCATCTGGCCGATCTTTTCCTCGAGCGTCATTTTTTCGAGGAGCGGCCGCACCTGGGCATCGTACGACGAATATGACTTCGGTTCCGCTGCGACATTTGCCGCTGTCGGACCAAGTACGAACAGCAGGAGCAACGGGGCAATCGAGATCCGACAGAAGGTCATCAGGCTGGCATCCAGCAGCTTTGTCATCAGAGTGCCCCGATTGGCGGTTAGAAATCGAATAAACTTCCATTTTGCCTTGTTTCGGCCGCGTGAGCAACTACGTGAACGCCGAGATTTGCGGCAGTTGCAATTGAGTTGATCCGTGACACTGGCATATTATGGGGCGACCGCCAAGTGGACCGGCCGCTCGTTGAAACTGTTCCCCGACGGAAACTGGCCCGCGAAAGCCGCGTGAATTCGGCCGCTGGCGGAAAGGAGTCAGGCAATGGCGCAACCGCGATTTCCCGACGACCCGGCCTTCAAGTCGCTCCGGCTGGCCGACTTCGCGGCGTTTAATCGCCACGTCGCCGGCCAGAAGCAGGTCGACTTCTCGAACGCCGATCTCCGTGGCGTCGACTTTCGCGGCATCGCCGACCTGGACAAAGTGAACGTCCGCGGCTCGTACATGCGCGACACCGATCTCCGCGGCCTCGACATCCGCAGTTGGGATATGGAAGGCTGTTCGCTGTACCACGCCAAAATCAGCGGCGCGTATTTCCCGGAAAATCTTTCGCCGCAGGAGCTCACGTGTAGCGTCCAGCTCGGCACGCGGATCCGGACGACGGCGTAGGCGCGTTGGTGGGAGGGCGAGGCTCCTGCCAAACCTGACAACGAGCACGCCATTGGCTCGGCAGGAGCCTCGCCCTCCCAATTGCACGATTCGTCAGTCGACTTTGATTTCGGCGAGAATCTTCTTCCAGCGCTCCCAGCCCTGATTGCGGGCTTTGCGATTCGGATCGTTTTCGTCGTTCGTCTCCTCGCCCGCACGCATGAAGCCATGCCCCGCACCCTCGTAGATCACGGGGTCGTACGATTTGCCGGCCGCCTTCATTTGCTCCTGGAGGCTCGGGATTTGGCCGTTGATGCGAGCGTCGTTGCCGCCGTAGAAGCCGTGGACCGGGCATTCGATCTTGGCGAGGGACGCCTCATCGTCCGGGCCCCGGCCGTAGAACACGCAGGCGACCGCGATGTCCGGGTTGTGGGTGGCGTACGCAAATGTCTGACCGCCGCCCCAGCAGAAGCCGCCGACCGCTATCTTCTTGTTGCTCGCTTCGAGCGACTTGGCGTAGGTTGCGACGGCGTCCAAGTCGGCCATTACCTGGTTGGCCGACAGCTTGTAGATGCCCTGCGTCGCAGCATCCTGCGAAGCGTACGCATCGGTGTTGCCGCCGTTGGGACCGGTGCCGCTGAGGAAATCGGGCGCGAGTGCGAGGTAACCGGCTTCCGCCAGTTGATCGGCCACGCCGCGGACCCAATCGGTGAGGCCTTTGTTCTCGTGGATGACGATCACGGTCGTGGCCGGGCCGCTGACCTCCGGATAGGCAACGAAGGTGTGAAGCTTCCGGCCGCCGCCAGCGTCGACGTCGACCCATTCATGATGCCGCGGCGAATTCTCGAGCCGATTTTCTTGCGCCAGGGCCGCCCCGTTCCAACCGCCGACGAGCAGCAACCCCAGTCCAGCGAGCCGACACACCAATCGATTCCGCATGATCGTCACCCTTTCCGTTTGCTGCCCCGACCGAAAAATCACATCCCGCTCAAAAGTCTCTCGCAGAGACGCAGAGGCGCA
>JANNTD010000282.1:0-1645 GCA_031403315.1 Planctomycetota bacterium | reverse complement strand
GCAAGCAGCCGCCGCACAAGAGAATGCCGATTCGACCGCTCGCCGCGAGTGCCACGATCTGGTTCCGCAGGTGGGAGGGAGAAATCACCGCCGCCATTATACGCGCCCCACGGCGGAACCACAAACAATGGGGGGTTCACCGGAAAAGAGAAAAAGGGAGCGCCCCAGGCGGTAGAAGGGGCGCTCCCGCAGTGGGCCGTCGACGACAGGCGGAAAACGTCGACGGCTCTCGGTTGGCTTGATTGAAGGATTGAATTCCCTAACGGATGTGCTGCTTGGACACCGACAGCAGCGGGTGGGTTCAGTCGGGTCGTAGACAAGACGCACGCGGGCTGGTGGGTCGTCGTGCGGCGAGTCACGCTTCGTTGGCACAGCGAATTGTTGCTTGAGAGAGTCAGCTTACCAACAGTCCGTGAAGGTTCTGCGAAGCCTCGATGGAAACTTCAGGAAAGTTGCTGAGGCCCTGAACCAATCATTCAAAGCGCAGCCAGTACCACTTCCAAAAACAGTCCCGTCGACGCCTTGCCGCCGAGATCGCCGGTGAGGATTTCGCCTTTGGCGTAGACCGCGTGGACCGCGTTTTCGATGCGGTCGGCGGCGGCGGCTTCCTTCAAATAGCGCAGCATCAAGACGGCGCTCAGGATGAGCGCGGTGGGATTGGCGAGGCCTTTGCCTGCGATGTCGGGTGCGGAGCCGTGAACCGCCTCGAAGACGGCCGCACTGTGGCCGACGTTGGCGCTGGGTGTGAGGCCGAGGCCGCCGACCAGGCCGCTGGCGAGATCGGAGAGGATGTCGCCGAACAGGTTTTCCATCACCATCACGTCGAAGCTGTGTGGATTCATCACCAGCTTCATGCAGGCGGAGTCGACGATGCAGTCGTCGGCCTCGATCGTGGGGAAACCCAGGGCCACGCGCTGGAAGGTACGGAGGAACAGGCCGTCGCTGAGTTTGAGGATATTCGCTTTGTGGACGCAGGTGACGCGCTTGCGGCCTTGCCGCTTGGCGGTCTCGAAGGCGAAGCGGCTGATCAGCTCCGAGGCCGATTCGGTGATCACGCGGAGGCTCTCGACGACGCCGGGGACCACTTCGTGCTCCAGTCCGCTGTAGAGACCTTCCGTGTTCTCGCGGACGACGATCAGGTCGACGTCGTCGTACCGCGATGGCACGCCGGGGATCGTTTTCGCGGGCCGGTAGTTCGCATAGAGTTTCAATTTCTGCCGCATCTCGACGTTGACGCTGCGGAAGCCGGTGCCGCTCGGTGTGGCGGTGGGGCCTTTGAGCGTAGCGTCGGTGTTGCGAATCATGTCGAGCGTAGCGGGCGGAAGCGGCGCGCCCACCTGGTCGAGCGCGGTCTGGCCTGCAATCACCGGCAGCCATTCGACGGAGAGCCCCGTCGCGTCGACGACGCGCTGGGCCGCGGCGGTGACTTCGGGCCCGATGCCGTCACCGGGAATAAGAGCGATGCGATAGGCCATGGCTGTCTCCAGATTAGGCAATCAAAGGTTGCAGCAGACGCATGAAGCGCCAACTGCCGAGCCGCCCGACGGACTTGCCCATTGTAGCGAGGTGAAGCAGCGAATTCTAGCGATCAAATTCAGACGTCGGCAAACGATTGAGTCTCTCGCAGAGACGCAGAGACGCGGAG
>JANNTD010000281.1:0-4434 GCA_031403315.1 Planctomycetota bacterium | reverse complement strand
CGATCGATGGCTCAATCCACGGCACAGCCGCCAGCACATACACCTGGTACGCGAGGATGATCGCGACGAGCATGACGGTGCTGTGAAATAGGCGTCGGAGCATGGAGGAAACCATTTGTCGGCGCGTCGTGTATTAACTGTACCGTTTCAACACGTCGTCCCAACGGCCTGTGTTTTTGAGGATTACTTCGATCACTTCGCGGACCGCCCCGTCGCCGCCGCGAACGCTCGTGACGTACTTCGCCGCCTTGCGCACTTCGTCCGCCGAATCGGCCACCGCGACGCCCAAGCCGACCGCTTGAATCACGCGCAAGTCCAACAAGTCGTCGCCGATGTAGCAAATTGCTTCGCGGTTTAGCCCGAGTTCCGCCGCGATCGCGTCGACCGCCGGCAGTTTGTCGTCGATGCCTAGCCGCACCACGTCGAATTTCAAGTCCGTGGCCCGGCGGCGGACAGCTTCCAACTCGCGGCCAGTGACGATGCCGAACCGTTTGCCCGCCTCGCGCCACAACCGCACGCCCATGCCGTCGCGGATGTGGAACACGATCATCTGTCGGCCGTCGTCGAGGAGGCGGATGCCGCCGTCGGTCATCACGCCGTCGACATCGCTGAGGATGAGCTCGATCTTCTCACAGGCGGCGGTAAACGACATGAAACAATAATTGGGTCCAAAATGCGGAGACGGCGAGCTCGCTTCAGCGAGCGGGCGAATCTGCACCCGCTCGACGCCGCCGCGCTACGCCGCCCCTTCGCTCGGAAAAATTCGCACACCAGTCTTCGTCGATTTCGCCGGCGCTGCCTCTTTCACTTCTTCCGCCTTGAGCCCCAACACGTCGGTCACGTCGACCAGTCCCATCGGCCGGCCGTGGCGGTCGACCACCGGCAGCTCGCTGAATTTCCGCGTCGCCAAGAGCGTCACCGCGTCGCCCACCCGTGTGCCGCTCGGCACAGTCGTGGGGCTGGCGACCATTACCTCAGCAATCGGCCGGTCGAGGGCCGCTTCGTCGCGCCGCTCAAAGAGCCGGGCCAAATCGCTGTCGGTGAACAATCCGGTGAGCCGGCCGTCGGCATCGGTGAGCATGATCGCCCCGGTCCGCCGGCCCGGCTTCGTGCAAGCCACGATCACCTGGCGAACGGTCTGACCGTCGCGGGCCGTTCGACACTCGTCGAGCGGCCGCATGACGTCGTCCACCCGGCTCAATTTGCGGCCAAGCGCGCCGCCCGGATGAAAGCGGGCAAAATCCTCCGGCCGGAAATCGCGCAGCTTGCTCAACACCAGTGCGAGCGCGTCGCCCACCGCGAGCATCGCGGTCGTGCTCGTGCTCGGCGCGAGACCGAGCGAGCAGGCTTCTTCCAGTTGGCCGAGCTCGATGACGATGTTCGCCGCCCGGCCGACCGTGCTCGCTTTCGATGCGGTCACCGCCACGAGCGGCACTTCGAATTCTTTGAGCGACGGCAGCAGTTGCACCACCTCGCCCGTCTCACCGCTTTGCGTGAGCATCAGCACGACGTCGCTTGCGTGGATGCGGCCCAAGTCGCCGTGAAACGCCTCGGCCGGGTGCAGGAAATGGGCCCGCGTGCCGAGCGACGCGAGCGTGGCCGCAATCTTCTGACCGATGATGCCGGCCTTCCCCATGCCGGTGACGATCACGCTGCCCTCGCATTTGAACAGCGAGCGCACCGTCTGACAGAACGATTTATCGAGTCGATTCGAGAGATCCCACAGCGCTTTGCCTTCGAGGCGCAGGATCTCGCGGGCCGCGCGCAGTTGTTCCTGGGCGGTAAGACTGGTGGGCGCGGCGGCGCGCTTGCGATGCGAGGAATGGCTCATCGACACGTCGTCCTTGACGGTGGAGCGCCTGGCTAACTAACTTTAGCCGCGATCTTACAGATCGCCGGCGGGGCCGCGGATTCTAGCGAAACCAGCCCCCAGCCGCAACGCGAGCCCCGTGCTAGCAGCCGTTGAGAACGAGCTGTTCAGAACGCAGTGCAAGCTGTCGGTTGCGAATCAAAACCACTGCGGCAACTGCAAACGGCAAGAGAATGCGGCCGAACTGATCCCGATACCAAGCCCGCGACGCAGCCGAAGGACTTGGAATCACGAGTCCAACGGTCATCACGAACCGATCGGCCGGAACGGGACTGCCGTCCGTCATCCGGTGGTGCAACTCAGCAGCGGGAAATCCGCACGACGCGACGCAGACGGATAGCGCCAGAACACATGCTGACGCGGCGACCCATCGCCAGTCGATCGCGGCCCATCTGGCAAACCTCGCCAGGCCGAACATCGTCGCGGCCGGCACGACAAACAGAAACCAAGCTTGAACCAGACAGGCAAATGCCCATTCTTTCGTCGAAATGATGCCATCGAACGTTTCGACGGGACCGGAAAATCCCAGCGCATCGAGAGGCCAAACGATGAAGAGCGCGAACAGTGCGATTGTCCCCAACCAAGCGACAAACAGTAAGGGAATCGGCGCGAATACAAACATTGTCCATCTCCAGCGGCCACACCAATAGCGGCGCTGATATGCGCGGACGGTTTTCTTCACGAGCGAGTGCGAATCACCGAGGCGGCGCGAAGCTTCGGCCGACGCGGCGGCTTCATCCAAACCGGTCGCGCGCAATTCAGCCACCAAATCGCGGTGATGATCGGCGAGCTCAGCTGCCGCGCGCTGCGCGTATTCAACCGGCAATCCGCGGCGAACCAAGTCGGCCGCGAGGTGATCAAGCGGAGCGGGCGTGGGGGCGTTCATGCTTGCCTCCTTGCAAGATTTGGCCGATGGCCGCGACGACGGCCGACCATTGGGCCGCGGATTGAGCAAATTGTTTTGCACCCTTCGGCGTGACGCGATAGACCACGCGGCTGCGCCCGCCGACTTCCATCCGCCGCGACGCCAGATCGCCGCGGGCTTCGAGCTTGTGCAACAGCGGATAGATGCAGCCTTCGCCGAAGGCCAGCCCGCCGCCACTCTCGTCCTGAATTGCTTGCACCAGCTCGTAGCCGTACATCGGCCGGCGGCTCAAGAGATCGAGCACGACCAGCTCGGGCACGCCGTTCAAGAAATCCGGATTGGTCGTTCGCTTCGTCATGGCGGCGGAGGATACCTATCGGTTCGAGGTATGGCAAGAGAGATCGGCGCGCGGGCGACGGCGACTTGAGCCGGGAAGATTGCGCCGGCTAGAACTCTGTAAGTGCGCCGGAAAAATTTCGCAATCACGACGCACGCCTTGCAAGCAATCGACCAAACTGCTTGCGCGAATCCGGGTGCTCAGCGTGTCGCGAACTGTTGTTGCGCAGTCTGCGTACCAGAGAGCACTGCGCTTTGAGAATCGCCGAATCCGACCGGTTATCCACCCGGTCGGTAGGCAAGCACGATTGGCTGGGCGCATAAAAAAGCTCCCAGAAAAGCACACGTCCCAGGGGGGCAAAGGACGTAGATACCTTTCCGGGAGCGATTGGACGCAATAACGCTTGCGTGCGGGCGGACGCATATCGGGTCGCGAGGGGGGAGGGCGACCGACATCGCGTCGGGGAGTGTAGTTTAGCGGAAAACGGGCATCCGTGCCACGCCAACCGCTAAGGGGGTATTTAACTACCTCTTTCGAGGATCGCCGCCTACCCGTCCCACGTGGTCGTTTCTGGCCCTCCGCTTGCGACTGGCGATTGGATCCGTCCGCGAATCGTGCAAGCATTTTAGCAGCGGCGATTCGCGTCCACGACGACTTGCCCCTAGCGGCCTCCCATGTGTCGTTCGTCGTGACGGGGCGGAGAATAGGGCAGCCTCAAAACTGGGTCAAGGGCGATTTTTGCCCGGGAAATCTTTGGGCTAGCAACCAAATTCTTCGCTAGCCGCGAGCCAACGGCTCGCCGGCGAGTTCCGCGGCTTCGCAGTCCGGCAGATTTGCACACACATCGGCAACGGTCCGATATCTACGCAACGTTTCGACAACGACGGCCAGCGGTTCGGCGTGAATCTCTGGAAACGTCGCTTCGCCTGGGAACTGGATCGGAAATGCAAGGCGTTCGATCAACGGTGAGAACTGCGCGTCAACACCCGGCTTGTTGCCGCGCGGGTCCATTCGGTACCAACCGTGCGCTGGCAGCAGTACTGCGTTGAGGCCGTGCAAACAATATGGCGGACCATCGCCATCGATTGAGAGCCGCTGGTAGCAGAACCCGGCCGGGATGCCATTGGCCCGCAACAGCGCCGCGAGCAGATGGCTCTTCGCGTAACAGAAGCCCGTGCGATGCGCGAGCACTTCCGAGGCAGCGCATGTCACCACTGTCTCACCGAAATCGACACTATGTCGAATCTCGTCGCGGACCCACTCGAAACACCGACGCGCAACTTCGACCGGATCGCGCTCGCCGCCGGCCAGAAACCACGCCAGCGTCCGCACGTCGGCATGGTACCAATCGACCACGTCGGT
>JANNTD010000280.1:0-5820 GCA_031403315.1 Planctomycetota bacterium | reverse complement strand
CGAAGGGCTCGCGGACGTTTTCGCGGCGCGCGACCATCACGTCACCGGCGCGGCTCATCGAGTCGGATTGAAGCTCGCGACTGCCGCCGCGTTCGATGCGGTATTCGATCCGCACGTCGTCGGGCAGCGAGCCATTCTTGTCGAACAATTCGGCGTCGAACGTCTGTCCGACCGCCAATCGCGTCGGCGGATCACGAAACGCCAGGTGATTGGCCCGCGGCCAATCGGTGCTGCCCCACGGTGCGACGAGCCGCATCGCCGCCATCCGCACGACCGTTGGATTGCAGATTGCACAGCCGACGACGATCGCACCGACGAGCGCGGCCCAAATCGCTGCCGAACGTAGCGGCCGGCGGTCGACGATCGTCTCGATTGGCAACTCGGCCAACTCCAACTCGGTTTGGTTTACCACGGCCCGCCGCAGCGTTGGCGAGCCAGCCGTCTCATCGTCTTCCGATTGTTCAAGGAATTCGAGCGAGCTCGAGAGCCGGTCCCGCAATCCTGGAAACCGTGCTTCAACCTGTTGCGCGACTGCTAATGCTGCGTTGCCCCGTCGCCGCGGCACCATCCACCAGCGGAAGATGGCCCAGGCCGCGATGGCCGCCATCGCCGCGGCGAGCATCACCCGCAACCCGCGATCGCGCAATCGGAACCAGTAGTCGACAAGCCCCAACGCCCATGCGGCCGCAAGCACTATCGCCAGCGTCGAACACGCTGCGAACGCGCGCTCGCGCCAAGCGAGGCGACGGTGCAAAGCAGCGATACGGGCGGTGATTGGATGCATAGTTGACCTGCGCGTTAATCTACAGCATCCCCAGGCGTCTTCGTAAAATCCATTCGCCCACCAACACGAGCAGAAACGTCGCCAGCACCCACCAACGATTCCAAATCTCGAGCGGCGCGAGGCTTTCGATCGGCACCCGGCGTCCGCGGGGCAGTTCGTCGACCAGCCGATTGGCCTCTTCGATCGCATAAAACTTCCCGCGAGTTGCTTCTGCCGCGACCACAAGCGCTGCGCGGTCCATGGCCGTGCGCGCTATTTCCCCTGCCGGAACGAGCACCGCAAATTGCGTCGTCGGCACCGTGCCCGATGCCTGCGGTTCGGCGGCGAGTAGTTCGTAACGCCCCTCGCCCAAATTGGCGAGCGATCCTTCGAACAGGCCGCGCAGCATTGGATTCCGGTGGAGAACGAGTTGCTGGCGGGCTTCGCCGGGCGTTTCCACGAGCACGGTCAATTCGTCGTCGGCTGGGGCGAGCCGTTCATCGCGAAAGCGGAGCCGCACCGCGACCGGCTCTCCACATTGATACTCGCGCCGATCCGTGCTGAGCTCGGCGCCGCGGCCGCTGGTGAGCTTGCCGCGGGCCAGGTAGCGAATCGTTTGCACCCAATAGCGCGCGAAGTACACGTCGCCGACACCAATCCGCCACCGCCACGTCGAATCGGTCGCATGGAACCAGACTTTGCCCGCGCCGACGAACTGGCCGACGATCACCGGCAGGTGCCGGCCGCGACTCGTCGTGTGCGTCGGATGCTCGGCGAGTACCTGTGCCGTCGGTTTCCATTCGTCCAACTCCGCCAGCCAATAGAGCGGTGGCAAACTGCTCCAGATTCGGTCTGTCTCCGCTGGTGTGTCGCCCAACTGCAGCGGCGGCAATTGCATCCCCAGCGGCGTCGGCCGCACAACGAAGCCCCGTGAGACATCCGCTGATAATGGCCCGCCGCCCGCAGGAATTGCCGCCAGTGTGAACGGCAACAGCGGCGCGACGTCCGGCACGTCGCCATAGCTCCACGGCAGAAATCGTGGCCCCGCGATAAACACCGCCCCGCCCCCTTTCTCGGCGACGAATTCCGTCAACTCCGGCCAAACCGAGCGCGGCAGCAGGCGCGGGTTGAGATCGCCCAGCAAGAGCACGTCGTGCTCGAACAACTCGTCGCGCGCGAGCGGGAACGATCGCAAAGCGGTGCGATCTTGCTCCGAGTATTCGGGATCGGCATCTTGCAGGAACGTCGAGAGTTCAATCGTGCGATCGCGCTCCAGCAGCGACTTGAGGAAGCGGAACTCATAACTCGGATAACCGAACGCCAGGAGCACGCGAATCTTCGCGTCGCGGACCTTCACGATGCGGCGGAGGCGATTGTTGTCGCGATTCGTTTCATCGTCGCGCACCGCCACCTCGACGTCGTAGACGACTTCGCCGGCCGTAGTGGGGCGATGCGTGAGAAAGACGGTTTGCGGCTCACCGTCCGGCCCGAGTGTGATCGTTTGTTTGGCGAGCGGCGCCGACTCGCCGGCGGTATGGAGCGTCACCTCGCTCGCTTCGCCGGCGAGGCCCGTCGACTTGATCTGAACGGTGAAGCCGACCAGATCGTCGACGAACACCACATCGTCGACCAGCACGTCGGCGATCTCGGCGTCGCGCGGCGCTCGATCGCTGCCCACGCCAACGGCCAGTAGCGGCACGCCGCGTCCGCGCGCTGCTTGGGCTGCGTCGGCCAGCGGCACACCGTCGGTCACCACGCCGTCGGTGAGCAGCACGATCGCAGCCGGCGAGGCGCCACGGGCATCTTCCAGCACACGGACGATCGCGTCGCCCATGCGAGTGGCCTCGCTCCCTGGGCCGTCCGACGTCAGGCCAGCGAGCGTCGATTCAAGCTCATTCGAAGCCAGTCGCTCGCTGCCTGCCGCGGCGGCATAAGAATGGAGACGGTAGTTGTTCCGCAGAGCATGCAGCAAGCGAGAGTCGTTCGCCACGAGCAACTGCTTGGCGAGTTCTAGTCGCGTTGGCGGCTGGCCGTCCGCTGTGTCGTCATCGAAGCGATCGGCAATGCCCATGCTGGCCGAGCGATCGATCACTAGCGCGATCGACGGTGGCCCAGTACGTTGGAAAGTGATTGCGGCCTGGGTCAGCATCAAGAGCACCAGTCCGAGCGCTGTCAGACGCAGCGCTCCCAACAGCGTGCGATTGCCGCGACTGGCCGACGATGCTTCGTGTCGATAGACAAACATCACGCCGCCGGCCGCAATCAGCAGCAACAGCACCGTGGCCCATGGCGGCCAGGGCCAAGCCAGATCGAGTCGCCAAGTCGCTGTGTCGCTTGCCACCGCGCGCTCGACGCCGAGCCAATCGGCCAGCCAATTGGGTAGCGTACCGCTCATGCGACACCCCGGCCGAAGAGCCAAGCCAGGCACATTTCCACAAGCAGCAGTGCGAGCGCTGTCCACAAGAACGGCGACTGCCAAGCTGCGCTCGCTGCGCTGCCGCTGTCTGACGCAACGTCGGTTGTTTTGCTTACGACCAATTGAGGCGGCAACTTGCCTCGGTCGGCTTGCGCCAAGTCGCTTTCGCGGGTATCAACATTGACGGCATAGTGGACGACGCCGTCCGCTCTGTTTCGTCGCACAGCGTAAATGCCGCTGACATCAGTGTCGCTTGCGACCAAAGTCGTGCGACCATCCGGCCGAATGATTTCCAGCAATGTCGTTGCCGTCGGAATCGGTAGTGGCGTACCGACGATCGTCTGAAAGGCGCTCTCGCGTCCGCCCGCCGCGTAGTTGAGCATCTCACGCACGATCGGCAGAAAACTCGGCCACGCAGGCCAGGTCGTCCAGGGCTCGTCGCTCGCATCGACCGACGCAAGCGAGCCGGCCGTGGCGACGAGCACGACGCGACCTCGACCGAACTGCGACGAAATGACGAGCGGATCTCCATTGACGAGTGTTGCGGCGACTTCAATCTCTGCACTGTCCGCGGGTACCAGCCGATAGTATTGGCGAACCGGAGTCGTGAGCAACCCCGCCCGCTCGCGGCCGCGAAACGGGGCGACAACCGGATGCCGGTAGCCGAGCGGATCGACACCGAACCGCGATTCTGTCGCGATTTCACCCAGTTGCACTGGCATCAACGATTCGCGGCGGCCGAACATCGCGTTGTAAGCATCCGCCAGCACCTCGTCGCCCAAGAAAATTGCCAGGCCGCCCCCCTGTCGAACGTAGCGCTCGAGTCGCTCCGCTTCGTCGGCGGTAAGTTGCGCGACATTCGACAAAAACACACAGTCGAACGGCGCGAGATCGATTTCCGCAAGCTCGCCCTCCGTGGCCAGCCGCGGTTGGATCGGCGACTCGTCGCCGCCGCCGGGGCTGAGCGCATCGACGATATACTTCCCATCGTCGCGTTGGCCGCCGACACAGAGCACACTCAGGCGCTCGTCTACCGGCAGGGCTAGCCAGCGCGTATTGTCGAGTTCAAGCCGGTCGCCGGCGGCGCGAACCGCGACCGTGTGGCTGCCCAGTGTGCGAAAGCGTTGGGAAAACCGCAGTGTCACGTCGCCGCCGGCGGGAACGTCGATGGATTTTTCCTCGACTACGACGTCGTCGACCAGGAACTCGACGGTGCAGTCGTCACGCGGCGCGCCACCAAATTCGTGCAGCGTGGCATCGAATGCGACTTCCGCGCCGACCGTCACGAACGGTGTCGCGGCATCCAGGTCGGTCACCGCAAGATTGGCAGCGTCCGGTGTGCCGACGTCGACGGCCGCGAGCGCTGTCTTTTCTGCTAAGGCTGTGAACTGCTCGGCCGACGTCGATTCCCACGTCGACCGCTGCAAGTCGGTGAAGAAAATCACTTCCTGCCGCTCGAAGCGTCGCGTCGAGTCGTCCCCCGGCGCGAGAGCCGCGGCGACGAGGTCGAGCGTCGCGGCCAGATTCGCTCGGCCTTGCGTCGGAGCGACGGCTTCCACGCTTGCCAGCTCGCGCGGCGGATCGGCGAGCGTGAGCACCGTGAGCTTGTCCGCGGGCCCCTGCGAGGCGACAAGCTTCGCCGCCTGTTCCTTGGCCCGCGCCAGCCGCGTTTTGTCCGCGTCGCGATATCCAAGCGAGAACGACGTGTCGATCACAACCACGCGATGGGTGGGCACGGCGCTGCCGACGACGCCGGCTTCCTCGGCATACGGCTTCGCCACCGCCAGCACCACCAGCACAACGAGCAGCGTCCGCATCGCCAGCAGCAGCCACTGCTGAAGTTGAATCCGCCGCGAGTTCTTTCGCATCGCCGCGAGCAGAAATGTCACCGCCGCCCACGGCACTTCGCGGTATCGCCGCCGGCTCCAAAGGTGAATCGCCAGCGGCGCCGCGGCGGCCGCCAGCCATCCCAGCATCGCCAGGCTGCCGAAACCGAAGCCCAAAGTTATCCACGACATCTGCACCGCGGCTGATCCTCACTGAATGCGCTTCGCGCGAGCCGCGAGAAACGTCGAGAGCACCGCGTCGAGCGGCTGGTCGGTTCGCACGAGATGATAGTCGACCTGTTGCGAACGGCAACCGCTCCGCACCTGCTGCAAAAACGCCTGCACTTCCCGCAGGTAGGCCGACCGCAGACTCCGCGGCTCGGTCACCACGTCGCCCGCCGCTTCGAGCCCTTTGAACAACGTCACTTGCTGAAATGGAAAATCGATCTCCGCCGGATCGAGCAAATGAAACACGATCACGTCATGCTTGCGGTGCCGAAAGTGTTTCAAACCGGCGAGCATCGTGGCAACGTCGTCGAACAAATCGCTTACGACGACGACGATCCCGCGCCGCGTGAACCGCTCGGCCAGCTCGTGAAAGATCGGCCCGCTGCGTGTCTTCCGCGTCGCCGACGGCCGTTCCATCACGTGCAGCAGTTGCTTGAGCTGCGTCGGACTGCTGCTCGGACGCACCATCTGCCGCACCTCATCGTCAAAAGTTGCCAGACCCACGCTGTCGTGCTGATGCAGCACGAGGTACGCGAGCGAAGCCGCGATGCACTGGGCATACGCGAGCTTCGAGAGCGGCGCGGCCT